>JAWKNW010000001.1:0-300000 GCA_041391505.1 Rhodothermales bacterium | reverse complement strand
GAACATGGCGATGGTGACGCGCCGCCGAATCGAGAGGTCGATGATGCTCATGGACAGTTCAAGGGAATAGGTTCAATGTTCAAGGACAGGCAGCATGAGGCGAGCTCGTGCTACAGAATCCCCTTAAACCAAGATCTTGGAACGTTAAACTCAGCGCCAGATGACATCCACGCGACTGCTGTCGCGGAGGCTGGCCTGGCCGGCGGTGATCACGGTGTCGCCCTCGACGATGCCCGACAGAATCTCGAAATGCCGGCTGTCGTTGTAGCCCCGCTCGACGGTCTTGCGGAACGCCTCGCCGTTCTGGACGATGTATACCGAAGCGACTTCGTCCTCTTCAACGACGGCTTCCTTGGGGACCAGCAGGGTGCTCTCGCGGGTGTCGTAGACGATCTGGATCCGCCCGAACATGCCGGGCTTCAGCTGCTTGCTGGCGTCCCTGACCTCGATGGTCACCTTGAACGTACCGGTTTCGGGGTCGACGATCGGGCTGATGCGTTTGATCGTCCCGCTGAACACGTTCTGGGCGAGGGCATCCACCGACAACCTCGCCTCCTGTCCCACGCGCAGTTTGCCCAGTTCGCGCTCCGGCGCGTACATCACGGCGAGAAGCGGGTCGAAATCGGAGATGTGAAAGGCAGGGTCGTTGATCCGGAGCGTATTGCCGACCTTGATGTGGCGCTGGGCGATGATGCCCGAGATCGGGGCGCGGATGGTCGTATAGTCGAGTTCGAGCTTCGCGAGGTTGTAGGCCGCTTGCTGCGCCTCGAAGTCGGACCGGATGCGCTCGTACTCTTCCACGGAAATAAGCTGCTTCTCGTACAGCCCCGTATTGCGCTCGTGCTCCCGTTTCAGCTTGTTCAGGTTGACTTCCGAACGGGCCAGTTCGAGCGCGAGGCGTTCGCCGTCGAGCTGCGCCAGGGCCTGGCCGGCTTTGACGTATTGCCCTTCCTCGACAAACAGCTGGGTGACAACGCCGCCGGCCTTGGTGGCTACGCTCGCCTCTTCCTCGGCCTCAAGGGATGCGGTCCCCGTATAGTAGGCTGATATGGGGCCCATCGACGCGGTGACGGCCTCCACGGGGATCGATGTTTCTTCCTCTTTTTCGTCCTCGGGCGCCTTGGATTGGGCCTCGCCGCTGCATCCGCTGGAAGCGGTCAGTACGAAGGCCATCAACAACAAACTGGCGAACGACAGGAGTATACGCATACAAATCCTTTGCAAACTACGTTTCGGAAGGGGTTTCGGAAGCCAGTACGGGTGGGCTCCGACGGGTGTTACAGGCTTCACAAAAAAGGCATGCCACCGGCCCGCCGGCGCCTCCTGGCGGGTGCGGCGGCTCCGGTCGTATCTTCCCGCGCTTCATCAACCACCACGGGATCGAGATACACCATGGCGTCACAAGTTGTCGCAGGAGCGCTGCACGGGCCCGGGCCGGCCCTGCTCATTCATGGGGGAGCCTGGGATATTCCGGACGAGGAATGCCCGGATCATCTCGACGGCCTCGAGCAGGCAGTCGGACTCGGGAGCCGCCTGCTTGCCGAGGGGGCGACGGCCGTGCGGACGGTTCGGGAGGTTGTAGCCCTGCTCGAGACACACGGCGCGTTCGATGCCGGCAGGGGAGCGGTGCTCACGCGCGAGGGGACGGTGGAACTGGATGCCGGCATCATGTGCGGCAGCACCTTGCGCTTTGGCGCGGTGGCCGGGGTTCGCACGGTGGCCAACCCGATCTGCGCGGCCGATCGGATTCGTGAGGTAGGACGCGGTGAGTTTTGTCTGCTTGCGGGGGGCGGCGCCGAGGCCTTCGCGCGTGAGCAGGGGCTGATGCTCGTGGAGCCGGCCGCGCTGGTGCACCCGCGCGAACGCGCGCGCTACGAACGGCTTCGCGATCGAGAGGGCTACCACACCAGCCATCCGTTTCACCGGGAGCCGGCCCCGCGTGGAACCGTGGGATGTGTCGCGCTCGATGCAGCGGGCCGGCTGGCGGCGGCGACCTCCACCGGCGGGACGCCCTTCCGCCCGTCGGGTCGTATCGGGGATTCGCCGCTGCCGGGATGCGGCTTCTACGCGGATGACGGGGCCGCGGCGAGCGCCACGGGATGGGGCGAAGCGATTGCGACCGTCGCGCTGTGTGCGCGCGCTGTCGACGCCGTCGGGCGCGGCGCCATGCCGGTCGATGCCGCGCGGGAGCGCATGGACGATCTGTTCGGGCGCGTCCAGAATGCCGACGGCCACGGCGCCACGGGCGGGCTCTTGCTCATGAGCCGTACGGGCGCGGCGGCCTGGGCCTTTACGACGCCGCGCATGGCGCGCGCCGGCTGGCGCCAGGGCGGCGCGCCGTGGTGGCGCATCGACCGCTGAGTCAGAGCGTCACGTTCAGGCCGGCCTGGATGCTGCGCCCCGGCGACGGCTCGAAATAGCGCCCCCCGAAGGCGTTCACGACGATCGAGCCGGCGTAGGTCCGGTCAAGCGCGTTGGCGAGCCGTACGAACGGCATCGCCGTGTAGCGTCCCTTGCCGAGTTTGCCGCCGACGTTGAGGTCGAGAATCGTGTAGCCTTCGTTTTTCGCGGAGTTGGCGTCGTCGACGTAATAGGACGACACGCTTTCGCTCGACACCCGCACCCAGAGCGGGCCGACGGCGTAGCGGGCCGACGCGTACAGGCGGTGATCCGGAACCCCGGGCAGGCGTTTGCCGGCCAGATCATCCTCATCGTATTCGTAGAGGCCCCCCGTGTAGGTCGCCGAAAGGTCGAGCCCCGGCGCCACCGGGAAGGTGACGAACGCCTCGACGCCCTGGTGCGTATTGGCCCCGCTGTTCCGGTAGAAGGTGCGGTCGCCGCCGGCTTCGGTCTGGAACGGCGCCAGGCGATCGGTGATGCGCATGCTGTAGAGCGCCACGTCGTAGCGGACGCCCTCGCCGCCGATGGAGCCGCGCACGCCGGCCTCCACACCAAACACACGCTGCGGGTCGGCGTCCGGGTTGAAGCCGCCCGTGAGGTCGGGGCGGTTGACGAGTTCGGTGGTGGTCGGCGTCTCGAAGCCCGTGCGGACGTTTCCGTAGAGGTGCGTCTGCTTCAGGCGGTAGGAGAGGGCGATGGATGGGCTCACGGCCGAGAACGTCCGGTCGCCCGACTGGTCTCCGTTGGAAAGCAGATGATCTTCCATCGAAAACTGGACGCGGTCCGCACGGAGCCCGACGCTCACGTCGAACGCCGGCGAGAGATGGGTCGTCAGGAAACCGTAGACGGCGACGTTCGAGACATCCTCCTGCTGGTCGAGCGACAGCACGTCGCCCGGCTGACCGCCGTCGTTGTTGAGGTTGAGGCGATCGTCCGACTGCAGGCCGGCGTCGGCGCCGAGGCCGACGGTCCAGAGCGGCCCCTCTTTCTGGAGCGAAACGCGCGCGCCGCCGGCGGACCGGCCGAGGTCGACGTAGGCAAACGTGAGCGGGTTGTCGAGGTCGCGCCGGATGCCGTAGAGCGTCACCTGGGCCAGGCCGAACGGGGTATCCTGATACAGGGACGCGCCGGCCTGGTACTGCGTGCTGCGTTTGGCCGCGAGCGCATTGATGTTGCGGCTGTCCGCCTGGCTCGGGTTTTCGTCGAACTGGGCGAGGGTGAGGGCGCCGGGGTTTTCAGCGTCCTGGTCGGCGAATGCGCCCATGAGTTTCAGTCGGGCTTTTGTGCCGATCGCGATGTCGCCGTGCAGGGCGGCCCGCGTCAGCCGGCTGGCGCTGTAGTCGCGAAAGCCGCCGCGCCGGTTGTCCGACACGAAAGCGTGCACGCGCTGACCTCCCGGCAGGGCCACGGCTTCGGCGGCCAGCTGCTGAAAGCCGTCGCTGCCGCCGGCCCCGCGGAGCCGCGCATACCCTTCACGCCGGGTGTCGTCGGTGGAGAGGAAGAGCACGCCGCCGCTGCCGTTGCCCCAGAGAAAGGAGGCCGGACCGCGCACGATTTCGGCGCGGCGGATCATCGAGGGGTCGATGATGTCCGTGATGGCCTGGCCGTCGGGCATCGTGAGGGGGATGCCGTCGAGGATCACCTGGACGCCGCGGACGCCGAAGGCACTGCTCCAGCCCATCCCGCGGATCGACATGCGTTCGCCGAGGGCGGCGTTGTTGCGGTCGTTGACCCAGAGCCCGGGCAGTTCGCTCAGGACCTCATCGAGGCTCACCGCCGGCTCGTACTGGACGCGTTCGGAACGGGCCATGCCCATGGCGGCCAGCGGCGATTCCGCCGAAGGCGTGCGGGATGCCTCGACCGCGATGCCGGGCAGCGTCATAGACAGGGTGTCCGCCGGCAGCTGCTGCGCGCGAGCAGGCGACATGGAGAGGAAGAGGAGAACGGCGAGGCAGGCAATTCGGGTGAACAACGGGGTAGGGATCGAAGGGGGTGAAGGGGTACGGAATACCCCGGGGATTACCACCCGATCCGGCGTCGCGACGTCTTTTTCGCGCTCTCGGCCGGCGCGGGCAACTCGAAGTCAATCTGGATCGGCGGGGCTTCCTCCACGACCTCGGGCTTCGAAGGCGATTCCTCGCGCGGGAAGCCCATGGCCTGGGCGGTCGGGACGTTGGCGTTGCCGGCATTGCCGGCGACGAGCTCCTCGTACCCGGATGGTTGACCCACCGTCACGCCCTCAAAATAATACGCGAGGATCTCGTTGTACAGATGCCCTTGCTTCGACATCTCCAGCGCGCCATACTGGCTCAATCCGACCCCGTGCCCGAAGCCCTTGCCGGTAAAGACATACGAGTCGGCTTTGCTGTCGACCGTGAACAGGGTGCTGCGCAGCTTGTCCTTGCCGAAGCGGCGGTTGACGGTCAACCTGAACGCATTGCTCCGGATCGACCGCGGATCCCCGTTGCTCTGGAGGAGGAGCACGTTTTTCACGCGGCGATCCCGCCCGATGCCATCCACCCGGATGCCGGTGACTTTCATGTCGTTATCTTCCGATAGCGCCTGGAGCAGTTCCTTTTTGGGGAGTTCGATGGTCCAGTCGGAATAGGGAGAAATCGCATCGTACGGGTCGCGTTTCCCGCGCAGATAGGGCAAGACGAGCTGGGCGTCCCACACTTCCTCGTGGTTCGCGGTGTAGCCGCCGCTCGAGGAATGATAAACCGCCTCGATCAACTCGCCGCCGTAGGTCATAACCTGGCCTTCCGTCCGGCGGGTCGCCTCGCGCGCGGTCCGCGTTATCGGGGAGACGCCGTGGTAGACCTGCCAGATGTCGTGATCCGGCAGCTCGTATTCGGGACCGTGTTGCAGGAGTGACCGCCAGGACAGGGTGCGGATGCAGATCGCCATGGCCTTCGAGGCCTCGAGTTCCTCGAACCCGAACTCGCTCGACAGCACGCTTTCAACATAGTCCTCAATCGCTACCTGATTCACCATTTTGACGGTGGCGGCGCGGGTGGGGTCGACCTCCACCTTCATCAGGCCTTTGTAGATGTGATCCCTCGTCGGCTTGCTCTGCGCCTCGGCCAGTTCGATCGTCAGTTCGCCATCGTCCGGCTGGATGAGGCGAAGGCGGATGGCATAGATGCCGCCGGCATCGCGGAGCTTGAAATACAGCCGGGAGCCGCTGGTCGTGATGGTCAGTTTTTCGTTCGGCTTGAGCCGGGCGATGGCGTTGGGCTCGTTCGCCGAAAAGAGGTCCAGCCCCTGTGAGCCGCTGACCACGATGGTTCGAGGCAGGGCGCTTTTGAGCAGACGGACCTGGACGGAATCGAACGGCGTCGGCTGCGCGGTGGCCGGCGTGGCGACGAGCGCGGCCAGCAGGAGTGACGTTGCCCAGATGCGTGCGACGAGCTGCGGCATGTAGAGCGATGGGATGGGAGTGCAACCTGCAAGAATAACGGAATATACGCCGGCGAAGGACAAATAGCTCCCCAAACGGATATTTTTCACCCGGTATGCGGCAGATCGGCCCGGTGTGAAAAACGGACTTACTTCTTCAGATCGACCATCAGCCGATCTTTTAATACCTTCGAACGCTCGCGGCTCGCGATCACTTCGTGCCCGCCCGAGAGGATCAGCTTGTAGCGTCCGCTGAACCAGGGAATCATCTCCTTGATGTGGTCGATATGGACGATCGCGGAGCGGTGCACGCGCATGAAGGTATCCGGATCGAGATGCTCCTCCAGCTGCTCGAGCGTGTAATTGACGATGTGCTGCCTGATGCGGTTCTTCGCGGGATCCGTGGGCTCGGCGAGGATATAGAGCCGGGTGATCCCCTCGTTGATCTCCGCCGAAGCGAGCCGCTCGATGGGGATGACGAGGATGCGGTCCCGATAGGGGATGGAGATCTGGCGCATGAACGGAGACGCGCTGGCCGGCGCCGCGGCTGCATCGCCGCCGCGGGTGCTCTGCGTCTCGAGCCAGTCCAGCAGCTTCCCCAGCCGGTCGTCGTTCTCCTGGCGCTCCTCGTGCGTGCCGGTCGCGCGCTCGGCGCGGGCCACCGACTCCTCGAGCCGGCCCCGTTCGATGGGCTTGAGCAGATAGTCGATCGCGTTCGCCTCGAATGCCCTGAGGGCGTAGTGGTCGTAGGCCGTGGTGAACACCACGACCGGCATAGCGTCCTTCGGGATGCGTTCCAGCACCGCGAAGCCGTCGAGCTCCGGCATCCGGATATCGAGGAAAAGCAGGTCGATCGGCTGGTTCTGGATCACCTCGAGGGCCTCGACGCCGTCGCCGGCCTCGGCCACGATCTCGAGCCGACCCTCCTGGGCCAGGCTGGACAGCATGGTGCGAAGGCGCTTCCGGGCCGGCGGCTCGTCGTCAACAATGAGGGTGCGCAGCATGGGCATTCGAAAGAGTCAACGGAAACAGGAGCGTCAGGGCGACGCCGCGGCGGGAAACAAGGCATCCGCATCGACGGCCGCGCGGGGGCGGGGCAACCGCAGCGTGACGTGGGTGCCGGAGTCTGGTTTGCTACGAATCTGGAGCAGGTCCGTTTCCCCGTACAGCTTTTCGAGCCTCGTGGCGATGTTTTGCAGTCCGATGCCGAAGAAGGCGGCCCGGGACACCTCCTCGGTCGCATCGAAGAGGTCCTCGATTCCCACCCCCGTGTCGCTGATGACGAGTTCGACGCCGTCGGTCCCGAACTGCCGGCCGGCGATGCGCAGGTACCCCACGCCGCGCTTCTTTTCGAGGCCGTGCTTGACGGCGTTCTCCACGATGGTCTGGAGCGCAAACGCCGGCACCGGATGCATGCCGTACTGGGGGGGGATGTCGATGTGCACGTCCAGCTGATCGCCGAAGCGGGCTTTTTCGATGCTGAGGTAGTGGTTGACGAGCCGCCGCTCCTCGTCGAGCGTCACGTACGGACGGCTGCTCGTGTTGAGGATGTGCCGGAAGATCGAGGCCAGATGCTGGACGGTAGCCTCCGCCTCCTCCGGACGCTCCTCGATCAGGGCGATGATCGTGTTGAGCGCGTTGAAGAGGAAGTGTGGATTGATCTGGGCGCGCAGCGCCTTGAGTTCGGCCTCGGCGCTGACGCGGATGAGGGTTTTTTCCCGCTCGACGAGCAGCAGGCGCTCGATCGCCAGCGCCAGCTGACCGCTCAGGCCCCTGAGCAATTCGAGATCCTCCAGGTTGAACACCGAGCGCCGGCGCGCGCGGCCGCCGATCAGCAGGAGCCCCTCGAGCCGGCCTGCTTCCCCGATGGGGATGGCGAGGGCGGCGCCGCGATCCTTCAGCATCTGGTGGGCATCGGTGGACAGCGCGCTTTCGTTCAGTTCGGGCATCACCGCCCAGATCTTCCCTTCCTCCTCAAAAACAGGCCAGATGCTCGATGCCATCCGCTCCGTGACATACGGCGGCTGCGGGTGATACGCGGCGGAAACCCACTCGGTGGCGGAGTCGTCCGGCCGTATGAAAAAGACGCACCAGCGGGTGTCGAACGCTTCGCCCACCGTCTGCACCGTCTGCTGGGCGAGGGAGTAGAGATCCACGATGGTCCCCATCTGCCGCTGATACTGGCTCAGGGTCTGACGCAGGATCTGACGCTCCGTCGTAAAAAAGCGGGGCGCGTACGACCGCACCCGCTGGACGATGCGCTCGAAAACGAACAGGAGGAGGATGACGTAGATGCCGGCGAGCACCTTCTGCGAAACGACGAAGTCGTCGACGTACCGCTCCATGATCTCCATGCCGCCGAGGAAGGCGAAAAAGATCACCCCGAGCAGCGTCAGGTACGTCAACGCGCGGTTGAGGACCTTGTCGATCTTGCCCTGCTTGAGCGTGGCGAGGGACACCAGGATCATGGGCCCGAGCGAAAGCAGCTGGGCGCTGACGATCAGCCAGCCGGCCGTCACGTCGGGCGCCGACCCGAACAGGGGCAACACGCCGAGCACCAGCAGCGCCATCGACACCGCGAAGAGCAGCGTCAACGCGCTCCCGATCCGGCTCCAGCCGCCGACCATGTCCTCCGCCTCGTCCCCGCGGATGGCGTACAGCGCCAGCACGAGCGCCGCGGCGAGGGCGACGTAACAGGAGGCGTAGAGGAGCAGGGGCGCGATGAGGCTGTCGAGCGAAAACGGCCCGAGGTTGCCCTTCACCGTCGCGATCAGCGCTGCCAGACCGAAAATGACGGTGGGGACGTAGATGAGATGCCGGATGCGCCCGAGCCGGCCGGCGCCGATGAGGTGCGTATCCCCCAGCACCTTGCGCAGCAGGAGCGCCGGGAAGATGATCCACCCGAGGATGCTGAGTACCGTCAGCATCTGAAAGACGAGATCGTAGGCGCTGCCGGTGATTTCGGCCGGGCCTACCGTCTCGACCAGCAGCAGCCGCACCCAGTTGCCGAAGATCCAGAACGAGGAGGTCAGGATCAGCAGCAGCGAAAGCTGCGCGCGCTTGGCCTTGCGATTCCGTATCGCGAGCGGCGCGACGATCAACAGACCCAGCACATGGAAAAACGCCGCGAGCGCAAAGCTCCAGATGGAAAACTGCCAAAGCGAGGCGGAGAGCGGGTACAGAAAGGCCGGATAGCGGGTTACGCGGACGCGGGCCTCGATGACCTGCTGCTCCTCGCCACGGAGCACGACATAACTGCGGGTGCTCCCCGGGGGGATGCCGTTGACGGCTTCCTTGAGGTCCTCGGCGTTAAAATAGACCTGCTGGTCGAGCGAAAAGAAGATGTCGTTCTCGGCGATGCCGCCGCGCGCCGCCGGCCCCTTCGGCGCCACGAACGTCGCCACGATCCCGCCGTCTACATCCTGCCAGGACACCCAGTCGAACCCTCGTTCCGACGCGCCGGGCCCTTCGAGCGGCACGATCCGCGCCAGCTGGATCCATTCCCACGCCACCTTGCCGGCCGGTATCAGCACGAGCAGCGGCACCAGGATGACGAAAAATGGCGCTATCTGAATGAATCGTTTCACGCGTTTGCCTGCAGATGTGCCTGAAGATACGCACTGGATGCGGATTGCGCTCCCGGAGGGGGCTCGCTGCGCTCGCGGTCATTGGTCAGGGCTCGCTGCGCTCGCGGTCATTGGTCCGGGCTCGCTGCGCTCGCGGTCATTGGTCAGGGCTCGCTGCGCTCGCGGTCATTGGTCACTGATGCGAATCAGCCGTTGAAACGTTCAGCAAAAAGAAATGTCATCTCGACCGAAACCCCCGCGTACGCGGGGGGAAGCGGAGAGACCTCCTTATGCCGAGCACTGCGCCTTTGAGGATGCGGCAGCGTCGCGATCTCCACATGACATTCAAAAGCCCATGTTAAGGAGGTCTCTCCGCTCCAATGCCGGCAAGCCGGCGTCTTCGGTCGAGATGACATTATTTTGGGATATTTTGCCCTAATTCAACTACTTATTGGCATCACTGGTCATTGGTCACTGGGGTCGGGGCTCGCTGCGCTCGCGGTCATTGGTCATTGGTCACTGGGGTTGGGTCGGGGCTCGCTGCGAGTGGGGACATTGGTTAGGGCTCGCTGCGCTCGCGGTCATTGGTCATTGGTCACGGGGCATGGCTCGCTGCTATTGCGGTCATTGGGCATGGGCCTGCGTCGAAATGAAACCGACGGGGGAATAGGCTGTTTTGCGATTTACAATTTCCGATTTCCGATTTCACAACGTTCTCGCCTGCTATGCTGATCGATACCCACGCGCATATTTACCTCGATCGATTTGAACCGGATCGTGACGCCATGATGGGGCGGGCGAAGGAGGCCGGGGTGGAGGCTATAGTGATGCCGGCGATCGATGTGGCTTCGGTGGAGCAGGCCCTGGCGCTGTGTGATCGGTATCCGGGACTGTACGTGATGGCTGCGTTGCATCCGTCGGAGACGAAAGCGGCGCGGGAGTCGGACTTCGAGGCGATCGCGTCGTTCTGTGCGGATGCGCGGGTGGTTGCGGTCGGGGAGTCCGGGATGGATTATTACTGGGACCGGTCGTTCGATGCCGAGCAGGAAAGCGCGTTCCGCCGGCACATTCGCCTCGCCATCGAAACGGAATTGCCCCTCATCTTGCACAGCCGCGACAAACAGGGGCGCGACGAAGTCCATCGCGACATGGTCCGCATCCTCAAGGAGGAAGGCGCCGGCGATCCGCGGTTGCGCGGCATTTTTCACTGCTTCGGCGGGCCGGCGTGGCTCGTCGACGAGGCGATCGGGATGGGATTCCTGCTGGGCATCGGCGGCACGCTGACCTTCAAGAATAGCGGCGTCGCCGAACTCGTTCGCGAGGTGCCGCTGGAGCATCTCGTCCTCGAAACGGACGCCCCGTATCTGGCGCCGGAGCCCCACCGCGGCAAGCGAAACGAGCCGGCGTACGTCCGGCTCGTCGCCGAGCGGCTGGCGGCGATCAGGCAGCTTTCGCTCGACGACGTAGCCGCCGTCACCACGCAGAACGCGCGCCGGCTGTTCGGTATCGGGTAGGTGTCGGTCTATCATTCCGCTGTTTCCGGCGGTATATTGGGGTTGGAGCGTGCAATCAGCTTCAATTTCCAGGAAGGATGCGTTTATTCGTGGCCGTTCTGTTCGCACGGCGTGCCATGCCATTTCAGTCCCGTCGCCACACCACTGGGCGCCAGAAGCCGGGCATTATCCTCGTTCTGGGCGCCATCCTGGCCGCGCTGCCCAACGCCGGCGTCGCCCAGCGCGCGGACCTGCACCTGAATCGTTACATGGTGCGCAACTGGTCGGCGATCGACGGATTGCCGGTGGATTATGTCGGCGAAACCAGGTTGGGCCCCGATGGCACGTTATGGGTATCGACCTTTTACGGACTGGCCCGGTTCGATGGAACGTCCTTCCAGACCCTGTCCAACGACGCGGTCAGCGGCTGGGGACGCTCGAACCGGATCGCCGGGTTTTGCCCCGATGACGCCGGCGTGTGGTTTTTGACAGCAGGCGGTGACGATGCGCTCTACCGGTGGGACGCGGATACGGAGGACCGAGTCGTTCAGTATGCGACGGGCATAAATGCCTTGATGTGTCTCGGCGACCGCATCGCCGTCCGATCGAAGGATGAGATGCGATTGTTTGAAGGAGGAAGTTGGGCGAGACGGTTTCCGGCCAATGAGACGGAGCAGCTGCTGGTGGATGGCGAATACACGTTGTGGATGAGCGGCATCGGTCGCCTGACCCGCATCATGCGGGATACCGCGATCGTCTACACATCCGCAGAGGGCATCCCGCCCGATTTGGACGATGCGGACCGCAACTGGAGGAGCATCTTTTCGCAGGTGGCGATCGGAGGTGAGGGCACACCCTATCTAGCCAATGGCGAGGGCGTGTATGGCCTGCGCAACGGCCGATGGGAACGCATTGCTCCTCTTGACAACCAGGTTTATGGACGTTTGACCGTGTCGGATGACGAAGGGGGGACGATCTGGAGCCTCTATCCGGATGGCTTGACCGCATGGCGGGACGGACAGGTGCGGCGGCTACCGCTACCGGAGGCGCCCATCGACCTCGTCAAAGACCGCATCATGCTCTACAACGTCCAGGATCATCTGTTTTTGATCCTCCGGAAAGACTACGCGTCACAGTTGTACGCGTACGATGCGCATGAACACTGGGTCCCCATCGGGCTCGATCGCTATCTCGTGAAGGTGGTGAATCACGTGGCGATGGATCGGGCCGGCGTGCTGTGGATGGCGACAGATCAAGGGCTTCTGCAAGTCGTGCCCCGGAGGGTGGAGGCGATCACACCCGATGAAGGTTTGCTCGATCCGCAGGTTTATGCCCTGGCGCCGGACGGGGAAGGGGGGGTATGGATCAGCGTGTGGACCAAAGGCGTGCAGCGCTTCCACGAGGGGCAGTTTACCGCGCTGGACCGCACCAATGGGCTTCAGGACAATCACGTGAAGTCGTTTCACCTCGCGCCCGACGGATCGTTCTGGATCGGTGCGCAGGGCGCCGTGCTGCGGGTCGCCGGCGGTCGGATCGTGGAGCACCTCGTCATCGATCAGCCGGCGACTCCAGTGCCGACCAATGTCGTGCATGTCGAAAAAACCGGACAGATGTGGGTGGCCACGGCCGGAGGCCTGTACAGGCGAAGCGGAGACCGGCTGGTGGAAGCGGAATGGGCCGGCATGCCTCTGCCCGCCAGAAGGTCGATCCGGGGCATGCTTTCGTCCGGCGCGGATAGCCTCTACCTGGCCACGGATCTGGGGCTTTATCTTACCCTCGACCGGCGGAAGGCCGAGCGCATCCCGTTGATCGACAGCAGCCTGCGGCTTACTTCGATCATGGAAGACGCCGCCGGCGACCGATGGATCACGACCGACGGCGCCGGATTGCTCCGGCTGCACGGCCACCGCATCGTCCGGTATACCGCCGAGATGGGGCTCCGTCGCAATACATTGCAGTTTGTTCTGGAGGATCGCCACGGCGACATCTGGGTCGGGCTGGAGGCCGAAGTCATGCGCCTGAGCAGAGCCAGCCTGGATGCGGTCATGCTGGGGAGGCAGGGGCGTCTCGATGTCCTCTCGCTCGACGTCGAAGATGGTATCCCGGGCGGCGAGATCATGCGGACCCGCAATGCGGCCTTCGTCGCACAGGACGGCAGGCTGTGGGTGGGCACGGGGCGCGGCGTGGCGATCATCAATCCCGACTCCATCGCAACGCACCCGCCGGATGTTGCGCTCAAGGATGTGGCCATCAACGGCGTTTCCGTGCCCTGGGAGCATGAAAGTCGCTTCCTGCCCGGTGCACGGAATAGCATTCATTTCACCCTGTCGACGCGTAGCGCGGCGAAAAAACGTCGCACGGAATTTCGATTCCGATTGATGGGGCGGGATGAGGGGTGGACCGGGACCGATCGTCAGGATGTGCTGTATCAGCGCCTCGATCCGGGCGCCTATATGTTTGAGGCCTTTGCGGTGGACAAGGACGGCCGGCGTAGCGAGCACACGGTTCGTTATCCGTTCGTGATCGAAGCGGAGTTTTATCGGACGGCCTGGTTTCGTGCCGTCGCGGCACTTCTACTCGTTGGCGCGATCGCCGCGGCAGGCTACCGACGCGAACGCCGGCGAAGGATGGCCTTCGCACAGGCGCAGCGCGAGCACCGCTACGAGGAACGCGAACGCCTATCGCGCGACCTGCACGACGACCTGCTCAACAACATCAACATCCATAAAAAAGGGCTTGAGCTGCTCCAGCAGGGTGAGACGCTGTCGGATACGGGCCGGACCCTGCTGGATGTCGAGATCCACACGATGGATGAGCTGATGGGGTCGTTGCAGGACACGGTGTGGTACTCCGATCCCAAAAACGACCGCCTCGATGCCCTGGCGAGCCGCATGGAGCGCTGGCTGCGCCGGCTACCCACTCCGCCCAGGGTATCGCTGGACGTGCGCCCGGAAGAAGGTGTCCCGGGTATTCCGCTTGAAGAGGAACGCCGGCGGCATGTCTTCATGCTGTTCAAGGAAGCCGTCGGGAATGCCGTAAAGCACGCGGCGTGCACGCAGATCGCCGTCTCGATCGCCTATGAAAATGAACGTTTCCGGTTTGCCGTGGGCGACAATGGGGTAGGATTTGATCGCGATGGAATTACACACGGCAATGGTCTGGCAAACATGGAGCATCGTGCCCGGAAAGCCGGCGGTTTGCTGTCGATCAACAGCGTGAAGGGCGTCGGAACGCGGGTGGAATTTGAGCTGGAACTCGAAACGCCGGCCTAGTCAAGGAATCGAGCGCGCAAAAAAGGAGGGTCCGAGCCGTGCGGGCGCTTGATGACGCTAGGGGATTTTCCCCATGCCGTATGTTGAGGAATACACGTCATGCGACCGGATGTGGATGGTCGTACCATAATACCCGGAAAATGAACGATCAACATCTGGATACATCGATGCCTGTCGCAACTCCCATTCGAGTCTGGATGATCGAAGACGATGCGATGTATGCGCAGCTGTTTAGCAACGTGATCAGCCAGTTCGCGGGGATCGAGTGCCGGCGGGTGTTCGAAACGGCCGAAATCGCTTTTAAGGCATTCGATGTGCTCGATGAGCGACCTGATGTCGTGATTCTCGATATCGAAATTCGTGATGGAATGAACGGAATCGACAGTATCAGGCCACTCAAGGAGAGAATCCCGACGACGCCGATCGTCATGCATACCGTCAATGACACAGCGGAATACATTTACGATGCGTTACGTCTTGGCGCTTCCGGGTTTATCAGCAAGCATCTGCGGTTCGAGGATATAGCGGACGGGATCCGGCGCGCTGTCGACGGGGCGCTGTTCATGGAGCCGGAAATCGCGAGGAAGGTACTCGGTTTTTTTAAGAGGCGACAGCAGCGTTCGCCGGAAGACTATGAGCTGACGGACCGGCAATTCGAGGTGCTGAAGCACCTTTGCGATGGAAAGAGCCAGAAGGAAATAGCTAATCTGCTATGCATATCGTCCCGTACAGTCGACAATCATATCCGCACAATCTATCAGAAATTGCATGTCCACTCCGGCATAGAGGCCGTTGCAAAGGCATTTCGAGAGGGACTCATCGATCCACTGGATTGATGGAATGACTCGTTGGCGGTTCGAAACACGCTCCCCATTTGAGGAGGATGCGTCATGACGAGCGCCACAAAATAGAGTAGGATAGTGCATGAACCCTTTTGCCCAGCAGGTTCGGACGAATTGTGGTGTACGCTGCGAGTCGCCGGCCTGATGGGTTCGGAAGGACCGTAGTCGTATTCGTTTCTCAGCACTATGCCTGTTATGAAAATCATTTATCGTTCCCTGTCCCCCCTCATTCTCTTGCTCTTGCTCATCAATGGGGATTCCAATGCACAACAGTTTGGAGGTATTATCGAAAGCGGATTTGGTGTACAAACCGGTTTCCGAAAACTCACTGGAGATGCTTCTATTGTCCGCTATCAAGTTGCTATGGGTCTCGTCTATCGACCGTGGGTAGAGTTTGGTCTATCAACGTTCGTTTCTCCAAATGATTTTGGATCAGAGATCGTTGGATTCGGCCCTAATGTTACGTTCTACCCGTTGCGCGAATCATCGGGCAGTCCGCTAACACTCGGAATAGGTGCATCCTACGACCATGTTCTCCGCCCGGCAGCTGTGAATGGCGCAGAGCTCCAGAGAAACCATGTGATGCTCAATGGTATCGCGATTCGCACGTTCGATGCTACCGATTGGCTGAGCCTGGTGCCGCAAGCGGAACTCCTCTTTCTGCGCGCCCACGCCGAACTGGATGGTCCGACTGGATCGATCGAGACGTCAGAATCCGAGATAGGCGCGTCCGTAGGGTTTAACCTCGTTGCACGTCCTGCAAAGAACGTCTCGATCCTGTTAGGCTGGAAATATTACCTGGGCAAGGAGCTATTCTCCGATACCGTTGAATTCCCTGTATCCATTTTGATCAGTTATTGAACTGAGTGTCGCGCGTCGACTCGTTCAGCTCGTCAGTGCCACCAAGTTACAGACGTGTCCACAAGGATTGAGGGTACATCCCAATGCAAGCAAAGAGTCAATCTTACTTCCTCGCAATGCTGGCTACCTTTCTGCTCTCTACATGTCTTCCAGCTAAGAGCGATGCCCAGGTACGCAACCGGATGGAGAATTGGTACACAAACTGGGGAATTGGCTACCCGTTCATCGAGTACCCTTCACCGATAACCGGTACAGCACAGCTCGACAACGCATCCATAATGCTCGATCTTCTCGGTTTCTACTGGCCCTTGGATGAGCAAATGATATTGGGGGGGACGATCAACGGCTGGGGTGACCGATATGCGGCTGGAGGTGAGCATGTTCAGATAAATGCCTACACGTTTGGCTTCAGTATCATGCGATTTCTTCAAGCCCGGGTAGGGGATGGCTTCTTTCTCAGGAGTGATATCGGTCCATCGCGCATTGTAGTGGACAGCTCAGTTTTGACATCAAACCTGGAGTCGGATTGGGGGCTTGGCATCCTTGTCGGTGGTGGCTATGGCTTTCCGGTTTCGCCAGAGACGCGTGTGCTCCTACACCTTAATTATTCTGTCCGTCGAATCGAGGGTGAGCAGTTTACGAATTTCGGTATTGGTGTGAGCGGTTTGTTCTGATTTTATTCGAATCCTTAGGTATTTCCCAGGAGGTAATAGCATGTCTGTAGGCACACGATGGAGTACAAATACCCCTTTTAGCCTGTCACTATATCTACTCATTAGTGTAATCATTCAAGGTTGTGCGGCGACATTGGTTCAGACGGTAGATACACAGTATGTCGATCGTAGCTTCGACGCTAATATACTTGCGGAATCTGGAATCGCATTGCTGCCCGTGTCGGGTGCTGAACGGGTCAGCCGTGCCGTAATCGCCGCCGCCGGCGACAGCATGCTCTATTTCGTGTTGCCTGAAATAGATTTTATGGATAGTAAACGCGTTGGCCGTGTGATTGCGGACAATGGCATTGCAGATGCGTACCTCAGTTTCAGTCGAAATCTAGACGATGCCGGTTTACTTGACTCGCGTTTTCTGGACGAGTTGTTCGAAGCGACCGGTAAACGATACTTTGTGCGATTGACAACGGATAGGTTAGTCGAAGGGAAAAATTATGCCATCGAAAAAAATGCCTGGACGGGTAAGAATCAGCTAAATAGTTATGGTAAGAAGAGTATTCGGGTGTTTGGCCAGATCATAGATGCTGAAATGGGTGAAGTTGTGTGGGAAGGAGCCGGCAGTGCCAATGCGGCCGAAAGCAAGTATTTTTATATCGCGCAGGATGAGGCGGAGTTTTATGCGTCTGCAACCCGAACTTTGATCGGGGGAATGTTTGGTGTGAATGCCTCAGGAGCACGGCGTTTCGATGCGGATGAATCCTGGGCAATCAAAAAGGATGAAGCGTTGCCTGAACTGGACCAGGAGCATCGTGGACTCGCGTATTCGGTCACAAAGTGCGAGAATACGCCGCGATGCTTTTATGCGGATGTGTTCGAACCGCGTCCGCTGTCACCGGATGCACCGTATCGAGGTATTCTCTATCGAAAGGAATACAAAACACTCGATCCAAACATGGCGCTCAAGTACTTGATCCGGGACATTGACGATTACCTGGGACGGCCTCCAGCAGCCCAGGACGAAATGGAATCGGAATGGAAGAATGATGTTGCCACTATGGAACGCGAGCAAGAAGCCGAGGAACTGGAATCGTGCTCCGAGACGGATAGCAGAAGCACTGAGGGCATGGTGGTAATTCATCCTTCGACTGGCGTATATGCTTCACCACGCAAGGACATGCCAGCACGTCTTACGCTTGAACCAGGTGCGCAGGTCGTTCTCCTGAAAACCAAGTCCCGTTACTCACAAGTATGTTTTGAGGGACAAAAAGGGTGGGTTGAAAAAGATCGGCTTGGCAGGCGTTCGTCGAAATAGAGGGCTTCGGTATTATCAGCCTGAGTATAGATGATTTGTCAGGGTCTGGGTTGACGCAATACGTCAGAAAAAAACATCAACCCCAGATCTTCCGTCGCCTTCCGGTCGTGACCTACACCTTCTACGAGCACGAAACGCACATCTGCGCCGGCCTGGTGATACAGCACCTCGCTGTGCGGCCAGCGGGATAGCGGGGTGTTGCCGAAAAGGCGATCCAGCTGCATGGCGGCGTCTTCATCCCAGCCGTCCCGGAAATCGACGGAATCGTTGTCATCCTCGCCTCCCATGTACAGCAACTGGGGTACGGCGGCGAAGCCTGTGGAATCGAACGGCGCGCCGACAAGTTTCCCGATGTCGGCCACGCCGGCGGGGTAGTTCAGCGGTTCTCCTTGCCACGTTGCTACCGGCGCGAGAGGCCAGCCGCCGGGTGATCCGGCGGCGGCCGCCATCACCCGATCGGGGTGCAGGGCCGTGAACCGGTTCGCGAACATCCCGCTCGCCGAGAACCCCTGGATCAGGACACGCTCGGCGCTGTCGTATCCGGCGTCCTTCAGGTACGCACGCGCCCGATCGATCATGGCGATAAGCTGGAGATCGAGGCGTTTCAGGTCTTCGCGATCAGTGGTGAGCGCGTCTCGATCGATCGCGTGCGTGTAGATCTGCCAGTCGGTGGCGGGGCGGATGAACGCCGGCACCAGCAGCGCGACGCCGAGTTCATCGGCGATCCGTTTGCGCTCCAGCCCCATCCACCAGGCGTCCCTGCGGTGGACGGCCGGGTCGTCCGACGTAATACCGGAATTGTTGGGTTGTACAAGCAGGACGAGAGGCTCACCGTGGTCTGCCTTGCTCCGGGCTTCTGGCGAAACGTACAGGAAAAATGCGGCGTGGTAGCCCGCGGAAGGGTCCGGCTCGAAAAGTTCGGTGCGCAGCGCGTAGGGAGCGAGCAAGCCGATGGCCGCTGTGGCAAGCAGTACGAGCAGGCCGGCAAGAATCAAAAGCGTACGACGGAGCATCGTGGCGCGTGCGGGAAGGTGGCAAATTCGAGGCGCGTATCTGTACGCGGGCAGCCGGCGCGCGTGTTGCGGACGGGCAATAAAAAACCCGACGGTCCACAAGGACCGTCGGGTTATGCAGATAGAAGCGCGGGCGACTTATTTCTTGTCGTCCTCTTCGTCGACCACTTCGTAGTCGACATCCTTCACCTCTTCGCCGGGTTCGCCGGCATCGCTGGCCGGCGCGCCCTCCGCCGAGGCGGCTTCCTGGCTCGCCTTGTGCAAGTCTTCGCCGGCGGCGGCCCAGGCGTCGTTCAACTGCGCGAGGGCGGAGTCGATTTCGGCCACGTCCGTGCCGTTGGCGGTTGCCTGTTTCAGGCGCTCGAGCGCGGCGTCGATCTTGGCCCGCTTGTCGGACGAGATCTTGTCGCCGTAGTCCTTGAGGTTCTTTTCGGTCGTGTAGACCAGCGCGTTGGCCGAGTTGGTCTTTTCGACGTTCTCGCGGCGCTTCTTGTCCTCGTTGGCGTGCGAGCGGGCGTCCGTGCGCATCTTCTCGATTTCATCCTTCGAGAGGCCGCTCGAGGCTTCGATGCGGATGGTCTGCTCCTTGCCGGTCGACTGGTCCTTGGCGGACACGCTCAGGATGCCGTCGGCGTCGATGTCGAAGCTGACCTGAATCTGCGGGATGCCGCGCGGCGCCGGCGGGATGCCGTCGAGGTGGAAGCGGCCGATAGTCCGGTTGCCTTCCGCCATCTCGCGGTCGCCCTGGAGCACGTGGATTTCCACGCTCGGCTGGCTGTCCGACGCCGTCGAGAACACTTCGCTCTTGCGGGTCGGGATCGTCGTGTTGGCCGGGATGAGCACCGTCATCACGCCGCCGAGGGTTTCGATGCCCAGGTTCAGCGGGGTGACGTCGAGCAGGAGCACATCGCTCACGTCGCCGGAGAGCACGCCGCCCTGGACGGCCGCGCCGAGGGCCACGACTTCGTCCGGGTTCACCGACCGGTTCGGCTTCTTGCCGAAGAACTTCTCGACCGTCTGCTGCACGAGCGGAATACGCGTCGAGCCGCCGACGAGGATGACTTCGTCGATTTCGCTCTTCGAGAGGCCGGCGTCCTTGAGCGCCTTTTCCATCGGCGGGATCGTCCGGTCGACCAGGTCGTCCACCAGCTGCTCGAACTTGGCGCGCGAGAGCTCCATGTTCAGGTGCTTCGGACCGTCCTGCGTGGCGGTGATAAACGGCAGGTTGATCGCCGTCTGTGCGCCGCTCGAGAGTTCGATCTTGGCCTTTTCAGCCGCCTCCTTGAGGCGCTGCAGCGCCATGGGGTCCTTCCGGAGGTCGATGCCTTCGCTCTTCTTGAACTCGTCGGCGATATAGTCGATCAGGCGCTGGTCGAAGTCGTCGCCGCCGAGGTGCGTGTCGCCGTTGGTCGACTTCACTTCGAAGACGCCGTCGCCCAGTTCGAGGATCGAGATGTCGTACGTGCCGCCGCCGAGGTCGTACACGGCGATGATGCGGTCGGTATCCTTCTTGTCGAGCCCGTACGCCAGTGCGGCGGCCGTCGGCTCGTTGATGATACGGCGGACGTTCAGGCCGGCGATTTCGCCGGCTTCCTTCGTGGCCTTGCGCTGCGCGTCGTTGAAGTAGGCCGGCACCGTGATGACGGCTTCCGTGACGCTCTCGCCGAGGTAGTCTTCGGCGGTCTGCTTCAGCTTCTGCAGGACCATCGCCGAGATCTCCTGCGGCGTATAAACGCGCTCGTTCACGTCGACACGTGCCGTGCCGCCGTCGCCCTTGACGACCTGGTACGGGACGGTCTTCATTTCCTCGCTCACTTCATCGAACTGGCGGCCCATGAAGCGCTTGATGGAGAAGAGGGTATTCTTGGGATTGGTGATGGCCTGCCGCTTGGCCGGCGCGCCCACGAGCCGCTCTCCGTCTGTCTTGAACGCTACGACGGAAGGCGTCGTGCGCGCACCCTCGGCATTGGTGATGACGACCGGTTCACCCCCTTCCATGACGGCAACCACCGAGTTCGTCGTGCCGAGATCGATTCCAATTGTCTTACCCATTGTATCCGTTTCTTTTCTATCGATGAACGATACGTCTGACGGGTACTGCGCGTGGCTTCGCGCCGGCCCTCAGCGTCAACATTTCATGCAACCTGTCTTCGGAGTTGCTGTACGCAGCGGCATTCCTCAAGAAAGATGCCATTGTAAAAAGTGCGCCACTCTGTCAGGACCCACCCGAAAACGCCGGAAAAATAGGGCTTACTGCGACGCTCTGGCGGACGCCGGCTGACAGGCGCGCGGCCCGCATCCGGCTCGGCCGACAGGTCCCGAGCCGTTGCGGGGCCGGCCGGCCGGGGCTCGTTTTACCGGGACCGATGGATTTTAAACGAAGCGCGTGGCGGCAACCCTGGCGTGGGTATCTTATATTCTCGCTATGAGCAGTAGTCCGGTGTACATGAAGAACGTTCCCAACGCCATAACGATCGCCCGGATCGTCCTCACGCCCGTGGTGCTCGTCTTACTTTTTTCCGAGTCTTTCGCCGGCCGGTTGGGGGCGCTCCTCGTCTTCGTCATCGCGGCGATCTCGGATTACTACGATGGGAAGCTCGCCCGGTCCTACGCGGTGCGCTCCCGGCTGGGGCAGTTTCTCGACCCCTTCGCGGACAAGGTGCTGGTGCTCGGGACTTTCGCCGCGCTGGCCCTGCTGATCCCCCATATCGTCCCCTGGTGGGCGGTGGCGCTCATTGCGGCGCGCGATGCCATGGTCACCGGGCTGCGGGCATGGCATGAATCCCGAGGCCGCAGCCTCCGGACGCTGCCGATGGCCAAGGCGAAAACGACGGTCCAGCTCACCTTCCTGATCGCCACCCTGCTGCTCATGACGATGACCAAGGTGAAAGGGGCCGTGGGCGAGTTTGCGGACTGGCTGCTGGGCAGCTGGATACCGTACGCCTGTCTGCTGTTCACCGTGGCCTTTACGGTGTGGACCGGAATCGTGTACGCCATGAACCGAGAAGTAGGCACGACGTGATGTCCGATCAATCGTTGCGCGAGCGAAAAATCGCCGGCGCGCTCCTCTCCATCGGCGCCGTTGCGCTCTCGCCCGATGCGCCGTTCACCTGGGCCTCGGGTCTTCGGTCGCCGATCTATTGCGACAACCGCCTCACGATGGCCTATCCCGCGATCCGCCGGCAGATCGCCGAAGGATTCCGCGATCTCATCGCCGAACACGGTCTGGCCCCCGAGGTGATCGCCGGCACCGCCACGGCCGGCATCCCGCATGCCGCCTGGCTGGCCGATACACTCGGTGTGCCGATGGTGTACGTCCGGTCGAAGCCCAAGGAGCATGGCCGGCAGAACCAGATCGAGGGCCTGCTCGAGCCCGGACGGGCCGTGGTCGTCATCGAGGACCTGATCTCCACCGGGGGCTCGTCGATGGCTGCCGTACAGGCGCTCCGCGAGGCCGGCGCCCGGGTGCTGGCGGTGCTGGGCATCTTCTCCTATGGATTTCCCGAGGCGAAAACGCTGTTTGCCGAGGCCGGCATCCCGGCCCACACCCTGACGACGTTCGCGGCGCTCATGGATGTAGCCGCCGAGGAAGGGCGCATTCCCGCCGCCTCCAAGTCGGTGCTGGATACCTGGCGACGCGACCCCAAGGCGTGGAGCGCCGCGCATTGAGGCCGAACCGCGGCTGAATGTTTGGATCTGGACGTTTTTTCTTCCCCTTATGCACGCACACATCATCACGGTCGGCGACGAGCTCCTGATCGGTCAGGTCGTTAATACCAATGTATCCTGGCTTGGCGAACAGCTCACCCTCTACGGCGTGACGGTTGCCCAGACCATCACGGTGCCGGACGAGCAGCCGGCCATCGAGGCGGCCATCGCGCGGGCCTGGGCGGAGGCGGACGTGGTCGTCATCACGGGCGGACTCGGGCCCACCCACGACGACGTGACCCGTGAGGCGATCGCGGCTTTTCTGGGCGGCGATCTCGTCTTTCATCCAGAAATCCTCGAACACATCCAGGGCATTTTCGATCGGTTCAAGCGCACCATGCCGGAAAGCAACCGCGCGCAGGCGCTGGTGCCGGCAGGATGCGAAGTGCTCCACAATCCGGTGGGGACGGCGCCCGGACTGTGGTACGACGGCGTCGCGCGCGGCAAGGAGGGCCTGCTGTTCGTGTGCCCGGGCGTCCCCCGGGAGATGAAACGGCTCACCGCGGATCACCTGCTGCCCCGGCTGACCCGGACCGGCCGGCTCCGGAATTTCAAACATCTCACGATCCACACCGTGGGGATCGGGGAGTCGCATCTGGCGGAACGACTGGGCGAGATCGTGACGGGCCTCGGCCCGCGCCAGCGTCTTGCGTTTCTGCCCGACCTCGGGAGTGTGCGGCTGCGCATCACGGCGTTCGCGGACGAGGCGGCGGAGGCGCTGCGCCAGGTAGAAGAGTTTGCGGTGCGCGTCCGCGAGCGGCTGGGGCACCATGTGGTGGGGGTGGACGAAGAGGTGCTGGAGCAGGCGATCGGCCGGCTGCTGCGCGAAAAGGGCCTCACCGTGGCAACCGCGGAGAGCTGCACCGGCGGGCTCATCGGCGACCGGATCACCAACGTGAGCGGGGCCTCCGATTATTTTCGCGGGGGGGTCGTCGCGTACTGCAACAGCGTAAAGAGCACGGTGCTGGGGGTGTCCGACGAGGTACTGCGCGCCGAGGGAGCCGTGAGCGAGCAGGTGGCGATCCAGATGGCGCAGGGCGTGCGAAGCCTCCTGGGCGCCGACATCGGCCTGTCGTCCACCGGTATCATGGGCCCCGGCGGCGGCACGCCCGAGAAGCCGGTCGGGACCATCTGGGTCGGCTACGCGGACGCCCTCAGCGCGGAAGCGCGGCTCATCGAATCCCACCGCGACCGCCTCTCGAACAAGCAATACGCCAGCACGACCGTGCTGGACATGCTGAGGAAAAAGCTGCTGTAAGGGTGGGGGATGGGGGAGGCGGGAATTTGGATGCGGGAATTCGGATGGAGGATGTTGGATGCAGGATGTTGGATGGGGGATGTTGGATGGGGGATGTTGGATGCAGGATGCAGGATGGGGGATGCGGGATGCGGGAATTTGGATGGAGGATGTTGGATGCCGGATTTTCGGAAAACCGGGTCGTTGATCCTGCATCCTGCATCCCGCATCTTGCATCCCGCATCTTGCATCCCGCATCCCTCGCAAAAAAGTTCGCGCGGGAAGGTATGCCGGGGGGCGGGGCGGTGTCTATATGAAAAAACACCACCCGCTTGTAAATATGTGCGATTTATGTTAGTATGCCCCCCGCAATGCCGCAGGCCGGCGACGGCAGGCGCCCGGTTGCCGGGCGAAGGCGGCGCGAAGGGTCACGCGATGGGACCATTCGAAAAAAGGTCTGACGCGGGCTTCAGGGCTATGACACACAGATGACACTCGCGCGGTGTATCCTGGGTATCGACAACCTGAACACAGCCCATTTACCCCAAAACACACATACTCATGGCAGCAACCGAATCACCGAAGCAGAAAGCGCTGGACCTGGCCGTCAAGCAGATCGAGAAACAGTTCGGCAAGGGGGCGATCATGCGCCTGGGCGATGCGCCGATCGTGGCCGTGGAGTCGATTTCGACGGGCTCGCTCGCGCTGGATGCCGCCCTGGGCGTTTGGGGCGTGCCTCGCGGGCGCATCATCGAAATCTACGGCCCGGAATCGTCGGGTAAAACGACGCTTGCGACGCACATCCTGGCCGAAGCGCAGAAGGCCGGCGGGGCCTGCGCCTTCATCGACGCCGAGCATGCGTTCGACGCCACCTACGCGAAGAAGCTGGGGGTGGACGTTGATAACCTGCTGGTTTCGCAACCCGATGCCGGCGAGCAGGCGCTCAACATCTGCGACATGCTCGTGCGCAGCGGCGCGCTTGACGTGGTGGTGATCGACTCGGTCGCGGCGCTCGTCCCGCAGTCTGAACTCGAAGGCGACATGGGCGACAGCAGCATGGGCCTCCAGGCCCGGCTCATGAGCCAGGCCATGCGTAAACTCACCGGCACCATCAACCGCACGAAGACGGTGCTGATCTTCATCAACCAGATCCGTGAGAAGATCGGGGTGATGTTCGGCAATCCGGAAACGACGACCGGTGGCCGGGCGCTGAAGTTTTACGCCTCCGTCCGGATGGACATCCGCCGCATCGGCGCCATCAAGGAGGGGACGGAAGTGGTCGGCAACCGAACCCGCGTCAAGGTGGTGAAGAACAAGGTGGCGCCGCCGTTCCGTGAGGCGGAATTCGATATCATCTACGGCGAAGGCATCTCGGCCATCGGCGAACTGATCGACCTCGCGGTCAGCTTCGAGATCATCCAGAAAAGTGGCGCCTGGTATGCCTACGGCGATCAGAAGATCGGCCAGGGGCGCGAGGCCACGAAAAACTGGCTGCGCGAATCCGCCGCCGTGCAGGAAGAAATCAAGAAACGCGTCAAGGATGCGATGGGGGTGGATGCGGAAGGCAACAAGCCCAAAGGCGGTGCATCCTCGAATGGAGAGGACGATTCCTACGACGATTAATTCTGGGCTCAACGCCTGGCTCCGTGAGCATCAGGCCCTCTTCCGCGTTGCGGGGGAGGGCTTTCTTTTTTTAGGATCGATCGGGAATGACGTGTCGCAGGCACGCCTCTTTTGCGCTTGCGGCCGGCGCAACAGTATTATGGGTTCCTTTCGAACCCACACCTGAATCCCCACGATGCCGCGAAAGGTCGTACTCGTCGATGGATGCCGAACGCCGTTCCTGCGCGCCGGCACGGCCTACCTGGATGTAATGTCCTACCGGCTGGGACAGTTCGCCATCAAAGGGCTGCTGGATCGGACCGGGCTCGCGGCCGAGCGCATAGAGCAGGTCGTCTTCGGCAACGTCATCTCGAACATCCAGACACCCAACGTGGCGCGCGAGGCCTCGATTGCCGCCGGCGTGCCGGCACGCACGCCGTGTCACACGGTGACGCAAGCCTGCATATCCGCCAATCGCGCCATCGCCGACGCCTGTCTGGAAATCGCGACCGGCCGCTCGGACGTCGTCATCGCCGGCGGCGTCGACAACGCATCCGACACGCCGATCTCGTTTCGCAAGGCGATGCGCAACAAGCTCTTTCGCGCCCAGAAGCTGAACGGGATCGTAGACTACGCCCGGTTTCTGTTTTCCCTCAGGCCGGCCGACTTCATGCCGGAACGGCCCAGGGTGGCGGAGTATAGTACGGGGCGCGTCATGGGGGAGGACTGTGACATCATGGCCGCCCGTTTCGGCATCACGCGCGAGGCGCAGGATGCATACGCCGTCCGCTCGCACCACCTGGCGGCGGGCGCCCGGGAGGCCGGCCACCTCGCCCACGAGATCGTGCCCGTCGCCCTGCCGCCGGCCTTCGCATCGATCGACAGCGACAACGGCATCCGCGCGGACACGAGCATCGAACAGGTGGCGCGCCTGAAACCCGTGTTCGACCGGCGTTACGGTACCCTGACGGCGGCCAATTCCTCATTCCTGACGGATGGCGCCGCCGCCGTGTTGCTCATGAGCGAAGACGCGGCGCGCGAACTCGGTTTCGAGCCGCTCGCCGAGGTGATCGATTTTACGTTTACCGGTCAGGATCTGACCGACGCCTTGCTGCTTGGGCCGACGTACGCCGTCTCCCGGTTGCTGGACCGCGTGGGCATGACGCTGTCGGACTTCAACGTCATCGAGTTTCATGAAGCGTTTGCCGGCCAGATCCTGGCGAACCTCGAAGCCCTCGCGTCGGATGACTTTGCGCGCCGCCATCTCGGTCGAGATCGGGCGGTCGGCCGGATCGATATGGATCGGTTCAACCAGTGGGGGGGCTCGTTATCCATCGGCCATCCGTTCGGGGCCACGGGGGCACGGCTCATGACCACGACGGCGAATCGACTGCGCCATGAGGGCGGCACCGTCGGCCTGCTCGCCGCCTGCGCCGCCGGCGCGCAGGGCCATGCCATGGTGATTAAACGCTACGGGGCCTGACGCCATGCACATCGAAGACGTACTCACCATCGAACAGGCCGACGGCGTCGCCACCCTCTGGATCGACCACCGTCTGGAGCCGCAGAACATCATTTCGCCGGCGGTGATCGAGGTGCTGGCGACTGTATTCGACCGCATCGAGGCGGACGACGCCGTGAAGGCCATCGTACTGATCAGTCGCAAGGACAACTTCATCGCAGGGGCGGACATCAAGGCGTTCGCCATCGAGCAACCCGGGGCGTTTCGGCCGATACAGGCGCTGGGACACCGCGCGCTGCTTCGCCTGGAGCGCAGCGCGAAGCCCTGTGTCGCGGCGATTCACGGCGCGTGCATGGGCCTGGGCACCGAACTGGCGCTGGCCTGCCGGGGCCGCATCGCCTCGAACCATCCAACCACCCGCCTGGCGCTGCCGGAAGTCAGGCTCGGTCTTTTCCCGGGCGGCGGCGGCACGCAGCGGCTGCCGCGGCAGGTCGGGATACAGCGCGCGCTCGACATGATGCTGACGGGGCGGAATGTCTACGCCCATCAGGCCAGAAAAATGGGGCTGGTGGACGATCTGGTGGATCGGCACAAACTGCACCATGCCGCCACCGTGTATGCGACCCGGCTGGCCGCCGGCGATGCGCCCCGTTCGCCGCGGCGTTCGCTCATGGATCGGCTCCTGGAAGACAATCCGCTCGGCCGGTCCATCCTTTTCAGTCAGGCCCGCAAGCGCGCCCTGCGCGAATCACGCGGCAACTATCCCGCCGTGCCGGCGATCCTCGACTGTGTCGAAACCGGGTACAAAAGGGGCGTGGATGCGGGCTACGAACGCGAGCTGGAGCTATTCGAGCCGCTGTTGCTATCACCCGAGAGCCGCGCGATGCGCGGGTTGTTCTTCGCGGTGACCGAAAACAAAAAAACGCCCCATCCGGATCTAGTGCGCCCCGTTCAGACGCTGGCGGTGGTCGGCGCCGGCTTCATGGGAGCGGGCATTGCCGAAGTGAGTCTGATGCAGGATATGGAGGTGGTGCTGAAGGACATCCGTGAGGATGTGCTCGCGAACGCCCGGAGCGCCATGTGGCGGGAACTGGAGAAGAAGGTGCGCTACCATGCCCTGACGCCGATCGAGGCGGAGGAGACCCTGGGCCGGCTGCGTGGCCAGTTGTCCTACGAAGGGTTCGATCAGGTTGACCTCGCCATCGAGGCGGTGGTCGAGCGCATGGACGTGAAGCAAATCGTGATCGCCGACATCCTGGCGAAAGCGCGCAACGACATGATCCTGGCGTCCAACACGTCGTCGCTCTCCATCACCGAGATGGCCGAGGCCACCGACCGGCCCGAATGCGTGATCGGGATGCATTATTTTTCGCCTGTGACGCGGATGCCGCTGCTGGAGATCGTCCGCACCGCGTATACGGCGGACTGGGTCCTGGCTACCGGGTATGCGGTTGGCATCCGGCAGGGGAAGACGTGTATCGTGGTGAAGGATAGCCCGGGGTTTTACGTCAACCGGATCCTCGCGCCGTACATGAACGAGGCGCTGCTGCTTCTGGATGAGGGCGCCGGCATCGATGCGATCGATCGGGCGTTGCAGCAAAAAGGGTTTCCGGTGGGGCCGTTACGGCTCTTTGACGAAGTCGGGCTCGACATCGCGTCCCATGTTGTCCAGAGCAGCGAAACACTGTTCGCCCACCGTCCGGGGTTCGTCGTCAGCCGCGCGGTCGTCGCGATGCATGAGGCGGGGCGTCTGGGCAAGAAGAACGGAAGCGGCTTCTATCGCTACGACAAGCGAAAGAGCAGGCGACGCGGCGTCGACCCGACGGCGTACACATTTTTCAAGGGGAAGGGCGATGCGACGTGGGCAGTCGATGTGCTGCAGGATCGGCCGCTGATGCTCATGCTGAACGAAGCGGTGCGCTGTCTGGCGGAGGGCGTCATCGAGAAAGCCGTCGACGGCGATCTGGGCGCCGTGATGGGGATCGGTTTTCCGCCGTTCACCGGCGGACCCTTCCGCTACATCGATGCGGCCGGCGCGGCCGCCGTCGTCAGCCGCATGGAGGAGTTGCAGCAAACGTATGGCCGGCGATTCGAGCCGGTCCCTCGCCTGCGCGACATGGCAGCGCAGGGCGCTCGGTTTTATCCGACGTAGGCCGGCGTCACACTTCCAGCAGCACTTTCAATACGCCGCTGCGCTTGAGCGCCGTATCGAAGGCCAGATCGACCTGCGCCAGCGGGAATCGATGCGTCACCAGGCGCTCGATGACGAAGCGGCCGTTTTCGAGCAGACGAATCGCTTCGCGAAAATCGTCTCCCGTGTACATCAACGACCCCTTGACGTCCAACTCCCAATCCTGGACAAACCCGAACGGCACGGACGCTTCGGCCCCGAATACCCCCAGCACCACGAGTCGCGCCCCTTTTCGGCAGGCGAGGAGCGAGGCGCGGAGCGCTGCTTCGAGTCCGACGCATTCGAACACGACATCGAACGCATGCATCTCGGCGGCTTCGATGGCGCTCAACCCCATGGAAGCCGCCAGGGTGCGCCGCTCCGCGTCGGGTTCGATCAGGCGAACGCTGCCGGCGCCGTACGCCGTGGCCACCATCGCGGTCAGCATGCCGATCGTGCCGCCGCCCACGACGCCGATGTCCAGGCCGGCCACGTTCCCCGCGCGCCGTACGCCGTGGACCGCCACCGAGGCGGGTTCGACACAGGCGGCCATGGCATCGGAAAAGGTGTCGGGAACGGGATGGAGGCGATCGACCGGCAAGGTGAAGTACTCCGCCATGGCGCCGGGCGCCTGAAAGCCCATGACCTTGAGGTCGGACGCGATGTTGTAGCGACCCGGCTCGAACCGAGGCATCCTGCCTGCCGGCAGGGAAGGCTCGATGACGACTTTTCGACCCAATAACGTGCCCGGGGTGTGCCGGCCGACATCGACGACTTCGCCGCAGACTTCGTGGCCGGGCCACACCGGGTAGGTTACGTACGGATGTTTTCCTTCGAACGTGTGGAGGTCGGAACCGCAGATGCCCACCGCGCGGATGCGAAGCAGGGCTTCGCCGGCTGCCGGCCTGGGGATGTCTTGCTTGACCAGCTGGATGCGATGCGGTTCGGGGATGAGGGCGCGGATCATGATGGGAGTCGGTTGTCGTTCGAGCACGCTACGTCAGGCATTGGGGAGGAGATGCACCTTCATCGTTTCTCCTCGGCTGAACGCGTCGAATAGCGAAGGGAAGTCGCGCAGCGGGGCGGTATGGCTCACGAGCGGCTCGACATCGATGACGCCGGTCTCCAGCCAGGCGATGGCCTGCTGGAACGTGTAGCAGAGGGCGAAACTGCCGATGATCTGCCAGTCGTTCTTGAAGATGTCGAAGGGCGTCACCCGGATCGAGGCGTCCTTCGGGGCCACGCCGAACATGAGGTACCGTCCCCGGGGGCGCAGGTAGGCGAAGCCGCGCTCGATGACGGCCGGCACGCCGGTCGCATCCACCACGATATCGAATCCGCCGGGCGCGAGTTGCCGCAGTGCCGTATCCAACCCGCTGCCGGCGGGGCGGACCGAGGTGGCACCCAGCTGCTCCGCCAGCCTGAGGCGGTCAGGCTGCTTATCCACGACCGTGATCTGGCTTGCGCCGGCGTGGCGCAGGGCCTGTACGAGCAGCAGGCCGATCGGCCCACCGCCGAAGAGCAGGATGCGGTCGGCGGGGCGTACCGGCAGGCGCGACATCCCGTAGCAGACGCACGCGAGCGGTTCGATAAAAGCGAGTTGTCGGGCGGTGAACGACGAGGGGACGGCGTAACACGCACGTGCCGGCACGGCCGCGCGCTGCGCGAAACCGCCGGCGCGCGTGATGCCGATGCCCTGCCAGTTGGCGCAATGATTCGACTGCTCTTTCCGGCAAAAATCGCAGTATCCGCAGTACAGGTTCGGGTCGACGGCCACGCGGTCCCCGGCACGGATACCGGTCTGTACCGCAGACCCCACCGCCTCGACGATGCCCCCGAATTCATGTCCAGGAATCAAGGGGAATCCGGACAGATACTCGTTACGGTAAATGTGCAGGTCGGTGCCGCAGATGCCCGACGCCTCGATGGAGATCATGACTTCGTCGGGACCGCAGACGGGGTCATCCACATGCGAGAACCTGCTTTCGAAGGCGGCGGGAAAAACGATGGCTTCCAAGGCGAATGCGGGGATGCGTTGATGCTGCCGGGCAGCGTGCTGACGGGGGATAGGGAGGTTCTACTTCACGGCGCCGAAGGTGAGCCCGCGCACGAGGTGTTTCTGGCTGAGCCAGCCGAGGAGCAGGATCGGCGCGATGGCCATCGTGGAGGCGGCGGACAGCTTGGCCCAGAAGAGACCTTCCGGCGCCGAGAACGACGCAATGAACACCGTGAGCGGCGCCGCGCGGGTGGTCGTCAGGTTGAGGCTCCAGAAGGCTTCGTTCCAGCAGAGGATGACGGAGAGCAGCGCCGCTGAGACGATCCCGGGCAGGGTGAGCGGCATCAGGATATGCCGCAATTCATCGAAGGCCGAAGCGCCGTCGATGCGGCTCGCATCCAATATCTCGCCCGGGATTTCCCGGAAAAAGCTGTAGAGCAGCCAGATCAACACCGGCGCATTCAGGAGCGCATAGAGGACGATCATCCCGAGGTGGGTGTCGAGCAGCCGGGCGCGCGTGAAGATCAGGTACATCGGCACCAGCACGCCGGCGGACGGCAACATTTTGGTGGATAACATCCAGACGAGTATGGACTGCGCCCGCTTGGTGCGCAGAAACGCCAGGCTGTACGCGGCCGGCACCGCCAGAACCAGGCCAAGGAGCGTCCCTCCCAGCGAGAGCGACAGGCTGTTCGTGGCCGAAAGCAGGTAGTTGGCGCGCTGATGGACGGCCGCATAGTTCTCCAGCGTGGGCGCAAACAGGAGGGTCGGCGCGCCGATGGCATCGACCTCCGTCTTGAAACTCGCGATCATCATCCAACCTATGGGCAGGAAGAACAGGCCGGCCAGCGTCCAGCCCAGGACCGCCAGGAGGGTTCGGGTGCGGGGAGTGGATTGCATCGTCAGGCTGCCAGGGATCGGGAAACGGTGCGCATGAAAAAGACCGCGACGGCGTTGGCCAGGAGGATCGCGATGACGCCGCCGGCGGAGGCGTAGCCAACGTCGTACTGCAGCAGCGCCTTGAGGTAGATGAGGTAGGCCAGATTGGTGGTCGCCAGCCCGGGCCCGCCGCTGGTGGTGACGAGGATCTCCGCGAACGTGGACAGGAGAAAAATGGACTCGATCATAACCACGACGCCGATCGCGCGCCCCAGATGCGGCAGCACGAGATGGAAGAACCGGGTATGCCAGCCGGCCCCGTCGAGGGCGGCCGCTTCGCCGATCGAGGGATCGATCGACTGCATGGAGGTCATGAAGATCAGCGCCGCGAACGGGGTCCATTGCCAGGCCACGATGAGCACGATGGAGCTCATGGGCCAGTCCGTAAACGCATCGATTGCCGGCAGCCCGAAGCCATGCAATGCGGCGGCGAGAAGTCCGTTGACCGGGTGCAGCAGCAGATTCTTCCAGACGAGCGCGCTCACCGTGGGCATAACGAAAAACGGCGCGATGACCAGGAGCCGGGCCGCGCGCCGGCCTGGAAAAGGCTCGTCGAAAATCGCGGCAACCACGAGCCCCCCGATCACCGAAAGCACCAGGACGCCGCCCACAAGGGCGATCGTATTGAGGAGGGCGGTCCACAGCGTCGCTTCGCCGAGGAGGGCGGCGTAGTTGGACCAGCCGGCGGGGCCGCGGGATTGCGGGTTCAGGAGGTTGTAGCGCTGGAACGAGAACCAGAGCGTCATCGCGAGCGGGACCAGCATCCACACGGCGAGCGCCCCGGTAGCCGGCGCAAGCAGGAGTCGACCGATACGGCGTGTCGACCGTGCATCGTCCGTTCCGTCCCGTTGAGCGCGTGCATCCATCGTCGGCTCGTTTCCGCTAGCGCAGGTAGCCGGCGTCCTGCATGGTGCGGACGGCGACGGCCTGCGCGCGCTCCAGCGCCTCGTCGACGCTCTGGCGTCCTGCCAGGGCGCCGGCGACGATCTGGCCGATCTCCGTGCCCAGCCCCTGGAACTCGGGGATGGCGACATATTGAATGCCGGTATACGGCACCGGGTCGCGTGTGGGGTGGGCAGGATCCACCGACAGGATGGCCGCTTCCGTGAACGATGCAAAGGGAGCGGCCGCCCGGTAGTCCGGATTGGCGTAGGTCGAACGGCGTGTACCCGGGGGAGCCACCGTCCACCCCTCTTTTTCGCCGACCATGCGGATGTACGCGGCCGACGTCGCCCAGGCGACGAATTGCCGGGCGGCGTCCGCATGCCGGCTCGTGGCGGGAATGGCGAGCGCCCAGACCCACACCCAGCTCGAACCGTTTTCCGTTACCGCAACGGGCGCACGGGTGAAGCCGATCTTGTCGTACACCTTGCTGTCGCTCGGGTTGTACAGGTGGCCGGCGGCGGCCGTCGCGTCGATCCACATCGCGCAGTTGCCGGAGGCGAAGAGCGCCCTGTTTTCGTTGTGGCCATTCGATGCAGCGCCGGGAGGGCCGTATCGGGTCAACAGGTCGACGTAGAACTGCAGAGCCGTATGCCATTCGGGGGACGTCAGTTGCGGCATCCAGTTCATGTCGAACCAGCGGCCGCCAAACGTATTCAGCACGGTGTTGAAGTACGCCATGTTTTCGCCCCAGCCCGGTTTCCCGCGAAGGCAAATCCCGTACTGGCTGTTCGCCGGGTCATGAAGCCGTTGTGCGTAGGATGCGATCTGCTCGTAGGTCGGCGCGTCGGGCATCGCGATGCCGGCCTGCGCGAACAGGTCCGTGCGGTAGTAGGTGAACGAGCTTTCGGCGTAAAAGGGGACGGCAAAGAGGGAGTCGCCGAGGGACAGGCTTTGCCGTACGGAAGGCAGGAGATCCTCGTACGCGTAGGATTCGCCGAGATCGTTGAGCGGCGTCAGCCAGCCCTGTCGCGCCCAGAGGGGTGTCTCGTAGGATCCGATGGTGACGATGTCGAACTGCCCGCCTCCCGTGGCGATGTCCGTGGTCACGCGCTGGCGGAGTATGTTTTCTTCGAGCACGACCCAGTTGATGCGTATGCCGGTCGCCTCCTCGAACGCCGGCGACAGGCGCTGCATGATGATCATGTCGGCGTTATTGACCGTCGCAATCGTCAGCGAGGGGGTGTCGGCGCAGCCGGCGAGGGTGAGGAGCGCGAGGAGGACCAGGCCGGCGAGGCCGAAGGAACGTGACGCTGGCATAGGGATGCAGGGAAGCGGAGACGGATGGGGTGAGTATAGCGCGCCCCATGGGTCAAGTCAATTTGCCGCGCCGTCCGGCGACGCCACCCGCGGCGCCCTCACGAAACAAAAGCGCTTTTCCTGATCTTCACGCGTTCGATAATGGTCATACAGGCTTTTCGATTGTATACTAGGTTAACACTGTTAATCGTTTGGCAAGACGGCCGGAGGCAGTTTGTATGTTCGACTTCATCACCGAGGATCATCGGCTCATCCAGCAAACCGCGCGTGAGTTTGCCGAGCAAGCCATCGCTCCGATCGCGGCCCATCATGACGAGACGGCCACGTTTCCCATGGAGACGATCAAGGAACTGGGGCGGTATGGATTCATGGGGATCGAAATCCCGGAAGCCTATGGCGGCGCCGGCATGGATACGCTGGCCTATGTGCTCGCGCTGACCGAAATCAGCAAGGCCGACGCCAGCCACGGCACCATCATGTCGGTCAACAACTCCCTGTTTGGCCACACCCTGCTGCAGGCCGGCACGGAGGAGCAGAAGCAGAAATACCTGAAACCGGTCGCTAGCGGTGAACGCATCGGCGCCTACAGCCTCACCGAGCCGTCCAGCGGCAGCGATGCCAGCCAGATGCGGAGCCGGGCGGTCCTGAATGCCGCGGGCACCCACTACGTAATCAACGGAAACAAGTCGTGGGTCAGCTCGGGACCCGTGGCGGATACGATTCTGTTGTTTACGATGACGGACCCCGACAAGGGGTACAAGGGCATTACGGCGTTCATCATCGACACCGACCGGGCGGGTTTTCATCGGGGCAAGCCGGAACACAAAATGGGCATTCGCGCCAGTGTGACGAGCGAAATTCACTTCGATAACTACGAATGCCCCGTCGAAAACCGGATCGGTCAGGAAGGCGAAGGCTTCAAGATCGCGATGCAGGTTCTGGACACCGGTCGTATCGGCATCGCGGCCCAGGCGCTGGGCATCGCCGAGGCGGCGTTCGAGGCGGCCGTCGCGTACGCCGGCGAGCGGGAGGCCTTTGGCCAGAAGATCGGCCAGTTCGAGATGATCCAGCAGAAGATGGCGGACATGAAGGTCCGCATCGAGGCGAGCCGGCTGCTGATCTATCAGGCCGCGCTCGCGAAGATGCACGCGCTCCGCCACGGCGGTCGGTACACCCTCGAAGCCAGCATGGCGAAGCTATACGCGAGCGAAACGGCGATGTGGGTGACGACCCAGGCCATCCAGATTCACGGCGGCATCGGATACAGCAAGGAACTGCCGCTCGAACGGTATTTCCGGGACGCCAAGATCACGGAGATCTATGAAGGCACGAGCGAGATCCAGCGGCTGGTCATCGCGCGGCATGTCAGCGGCCTGCGCTGAGCGGTTCAGTGGCCGGCGGCAATGCGTTTGAGAAGATAGACGACATCGCCGGCATCCACGCGGCCGTCTCCCGTCGCATCGTACGCGCCCGGGCCCGTGGCGATGCCCCGCAGACTCCGAAGGATGAGCGAGGCGTCGTACGCGGTGAGCCGGCCATCGGCCGAGGCGTCGCCCGGGGCGATCAAGCGGGGGCCCGGGCCTCCGTACTGGTCGGCGCCCGGGTCGGCCCCGTCCGCCGGCCGCGCCTCGCCGTCGATGTCGGTCTCCACCCGGGCGAGGGGGTGTGCTGTGCCACGGAGGATCGAGGCCTCGCGCATCCGCCAGCCCGCCAGCGTATCGGTCGTGTCCAGTCCGTGTGCGGCGTCGGGCGACAACGACCAGGAGTGGAGGTCGGTTTGAAGACGCAGCTGCCAGGCGGCGAGATCGGAGGTGCTCAGGATGTCGCTTCCCGAGGCGTTGAGCAGGCGCAGGTAGAAGGTCTGGTACGAACTCGTGGCGTACCGCCGGCGCCAGAACACATTGCCGTCGCCCTGATTGGATCGGGCGGCTTCGAGCGTCCGGTGGTTTTCGAAAGCGAGATCGCGCCCCGTCAGCCCCTGGAACCTGAGGTTGGCGATGAAGAGGTTGTTGTCGTATCGATTCTCGACCGCCGCGCCGCGGCTGTCTGCGCGAATGCGCATGCCGCCCCCTTCGTTCGCCATCATCGTGTTGTGCAGCACCAGGTTGCGGTCGCTCGCATGAATGAGGAGTCCGTACCCGAAGAAGGAAGGCCGCGCATAGCGCGCCCCGGTCATCACGTTGTTGCGCACCACGTTGTCGTTGCTCTGGAGTTCGATAAAGAGGTTGACGCCGTAGTTGCCGTGGAATCGACTGGATTCCACCGTGTTGCCGGTGTTGTAGGCATCGAGCCAGAGACCGGGCCCCTCGTTCTCCGAGAACTCGAGGTATCTAAATACCGAGCGCGTCGTGTAGAGCCATTTTCCGCCACCGGACTCCCAGAACGGGGCATACCCTTTCCAGTTGTTGCGCCGGGACAGGCTGTGCTCCAGCAGACACCGGTCGCACCGTTCCCCCCGGATGCCGGTCATCCCGTTATACCAGGCCGCCGCGCCGCGCACGGTCTGGCCGGCTCCGGATATCAGGAAGCCGGCGCCATTGGTCCAGCGCACCGTCACGTCCTCCAGCAGCGAGCCCTCGCCGCCAATGCAAACCGCTCCCTGCTGGCCTTCGTTGGCCACGTGCTCGAAGGTGAGTCCGATCAGGTGGAAGTAGCTTCGCTGCGTGCCGCTCAGGCAGCTCGTTTCGTTGTCGGACGTCCGGAAGAGGTGGGGGAGCCGGCTCGTTTCCCAGCGTTGCCGGTTCGCGTCGATGCTGGCGGGCAGACGCACGAAGAGTCGCGACGGCGCGTCGGGCGAGCCCTCGAGGTAGAAGGCGGATTCGTAGAGGTCTTCGCGGCGGTAGACCGGTTTGAGCATCTGGCCGTTGAGGATGATGACATCGCGCCGGCGCGCGTCGTCGTCCTGCGGCACGCCGTCGTGGACCCGGCGGGTCCATAGCGGAGGAAACGGCCAGGGCAGGACCCAGTCGCCGCCCTCGCGCAGCCAGGACCCGTTCAGCGGCATCGCGCCCGAAACGATGACGCTGTCGCCGGGGAAGGCGAGGAGGCGGATGGGGCGGCCCGGGAGCCCTCCAGCCGGCGGAACGATGGCCTCGTGGTAGCGGCCTTCGCGGACGATCACGGCGTCGCCCGGCCGGAGGACGCCCGGCTGCATGCTGCGGCCGATCGTGGCCCAGGGGGCCGCCTCGGTGCCGGCGGATCGGTCGTCGCCGGCCGCGCCATCCACCCAGAACAGGCGGTCTCCATCCTGGCCGAGGGCTTCCCGCACAGGCCGGCATACGCCGCCGGCCACGCACACGGCGCCCGCTCCGCAGTTGCGCGGCAGCACGCAGGATTGGGCGTCGACGTCGGCCGTGTTGACGAGCAGGATCGACGTCACGAGGAGCCAGAAGGGTAGTCTCATAAGCTGTTATTGCAAGGAGGGGGTCAGAGGAAGGCGAGTTTGCGGGAGGATCGTCCTCGAGGGGTTTTCAGCACCAGGAAATACACGCCGGCCGGGAGGCCGCGGCGTCCGACGGTCACCGCGTGCTCGCCGGCGGGCAGCGGGTTGTCGACGAGCCGGACGCGTTCGCGGCCGATCGCATCGTACAGGACGAGGACGGCCGGGCCTTCCTGCTCGGTTGAGAAGCGCACCGTCGTCGGCCCGGCGGCCGGGTTGGGGTAGGCGATGAGGTCCGGTGCGCCGGGCACGCCTCGTGCCGGCCAGTCGAGGGTGAACACGCGGTCGTCGACCACGAGGGTCGCCGGCGCGGTCGGCGTCGCGGGCGGACGCAGCAGCGCGATGTGGCCGGTGGGCAGCGCCGTCGGGCCGGCCATCACGGTCGTCCGATACGCGCCCTCACTGAACGTGCGCATCTGCCAGTCGTCCGGCAACCGTGTTGATTCGAGGCCGGCGTCGATCGGCAGGCGCACGGTCAGGCCGTGCGTCGCGTTATCGCCGGCGGTGAAGCCGACCGCCAGTGCTCCGCCTGGGGGGGCATCCCAGTAGACGAAACCGGCATCGTCTGGCCGGCGTTTGCCCGCCGCGCAGGCTGCCTCGACCGGAAAACAGGGGAGCGTGCCGGCGGCGCGTTGCAGGATCAGCGCGGCGTCGTAGGAGGTGATACTGCCGTTTCCCGATACCTCCGCCGCGCGGGTTTGCCGGTCGTCGAACGCCGTCAGGCTCGCCAGGAAGTCGAGCACCCGCCAGGCGTCGTCGGGGGAGATCGTGCGATCGCCATCGACATCGCCCGGGATAACGGGCGGGCGGAGCCGAATGTGGCCGCCCGACAGGGCGGTGGATGCCGGCGTTTCGTTCAGGCGCGCCGACGCCAGCGTGAGGCGCGTGTCCTTCGCTTCCGCTACCGGGTCGAAGGTCATGGCGAACAGGTCGGCTTCCGGTGGCCAGGGCGTGGCCGAGGCGATGTAGACGCTCAGCCGCCCCGGCTCGCGGGGATCCACGCGATACAGGGCGCTGGTCAGGGCGGGATCGACGGCAACGAGGGCCAGCGCCCCGGCGTCGTACCGCAGATCGAGTTCGAGGCTGTAGACGGGCACGGCGCTTCCAAAAAGCCGCAGCGGGAGACGGATCGGCCGGCCGGCTTCGGCCAGGGTATCCGGTACGGCGAAACGCGCCGGCAGCGGCGGGGCCTCGCTGAGGGTCACGCGTCCCGGTCCGGCGGGGCGACCGGGCGGGGTTTCGTTGAGGAGCACCGCTTCCAGGGTCAGTGCGCTTGCGCCGGCCTGATCGCCTGCCCGGATGAGGAGGTGGCACAGCGCGCCCTCCGACGCGAGCGGCGAGTCGGTCGCAAAGGCGATCCGGACGCGTCCCGGCGCAGGGGATGCCGAGTAAAGCAGACCCCCTTCCGAAAGGGTGCCCCGGGTAGAGATGTCTTCAATCGCCAGCACCGAGGGGTCGAAAATGACGTCGAGCTGGAAGCTGTATACCTCGCCGGCGGGCAGGGCCGTTGCAAAAAGAGGCGCCACGCCGGCCGCGCCGGCTTGCAGGTCCAGGGTGTCCGCCCAGATCCAGGCGTTGTCCTGAGCTCCCGAAGGGCAGGTGTGCGTCGCCAGTGCGGCGAGGAAAAGCAGGGTGCGGCCGATGGGCATGGCGTGTCTGTCGAAAGGGGAAACCAGGGCGCGGTGGACGCCTGTTTCTTTCAATAGACACGGGGAAGCGGGCCGGCATACCGTCGAACGGACGGGAAAAAGATGAAATGTGGGCGATCCAGGCTGTGACTGAAAATTCGTTCGGGTCGTACCGGAGCACCCAAATACCTCCAAAACAGCGTTGGATCCTGAATCACATTCAGGATACGCTTCTGTCTGAAATATTTTTCAGACAGAAGCTATTCAGCGGGCGGGTAGAATCCGGGTTTGGACTTCCCCGAACCCGACCGTGATGACGCCTTTTCGGGCCTGTCCGCGCAGGGTGACCGTGTCGCCGTCTTCGATGAAGGCGCGTGAGGCTCCGCCGGCGAGCGATAGCGGCTTGCTGCCGCCCCAGGCCAGTTCGAGCATGGAGCCGTAGGCGCCGGCGTCCGGACCGCTGATGGTGCCCGAGGCCAGGACGTCGCCCACGCGTACGTTGCACCCGTTCACGGTGTGATGCGCGAGTTGCTGGGCCATGCTCCAGTAAAGGTGCCGGAAATTCGAACGGCTCACCACGGTCTCCGGTCCGTCCTCCGGGGTGAGGCTCACCTCGAGCGGGATGTCGAAATGCCCCGGATGTTCGCTGCGCAGGTAGGGCAGGACGGCCGGCTCCTGGATCGGGCCGGCGATCCGGAAGGCTTCGAGCGCTTCGAGGGGAACGACCCAGGGCGACATCGAGGAGCCGAAATTTTTGGCGAGGAACGGGCCGAGCGGCACATATTCCCATTTCTGGATGTCGCGGGCCGACCAGTCGTTGAACAGGACGAGGCCGAAGATGTACGCCTCGGCATCGTGGAGCGGTACGGGATCGCCGAGGTCGCTGTCTTTTCCGATCACGAAGGCGACCTCGAGTTCGAAGTCGAGCCGGCCGGTGGGTTTGAAGATGGGCGACTCGGCGGCTGGGGGAAGCACCTGTCCCCACGGCCGGCGTATCGGTGTCCCGCTCACGACGATCGAAGAGGCGCGGCCGTGGTACCCGACCGGGATATGCCGCCAGTTGGGCAGCAACGCATGATCGGGGTCCCGAAACATCTTGCCGACGTTGGTCGCGTGGTCGATGCTCGAATAAAAGTCGGTATAGTCCCCGATCTCCACCGGCAGATGCATCGTGGCGTCCGATTGGGCCACCAGCGCCCTGGAGCCGCGCAGCGGGGAATCCGGGTCCACCAGGGTCGCCGCGATGCGGTCTCGAACGGCGTTCGTCATCCCCTTGCCGAGCCAGATGAAGGCGTTGAGCGAGGGCTGGCGGAATACGGACGCGTCGAGTGTCAGCCCCTCGAAGAGGCCGGCCGACGCCGCGGCGGCCAGGTCCAGGATCTGGTCGCCAATGGCCACGCCGGCCCCGGGGAGCCGGCCGGGTGCGGAAAAAATCCCGAACGGGAGGTTGTGAAGCGAGAAATCAGAATCGGCGGGAATGGGAATCCACGATGCGGGCATGGGCCGGTCAGGTGATGATGTTGAGCGGCTGGTCAAGCCAGGATTGGAAATAGGCGCCGTCGTCCAGCGCCAGGGCGTTTTCGGTGACCATGAGCGGCTTGAACGTGTCGATCATGACGGCCAGCTCCTGGGTTTCCTTCTTGCCGATGCTCCGCTCATACGCCCCCGGGTGCGGCCCATGCGGGATGCCGCCCGGATGCAGGGTGATGTGGCCCCGATCGATGTTGTTGCGGCTCATGAAGTCGCCGTCGACGTAATAGAGCACCTCGTCGGAGTCGATGTTCGAATGGTTGTACGGGGCGGGGATGGCGTCGGGATGGTAGTCGTACATCCGGGGGCAGAAGGAGCAGACGACGAACGCGGTGGTCTCGAACGTCTGGTGCACGGGCGGCGGCTGGTGGATGCGCCCCGTGATGGGTTCGAAGTTATGGATGGAGAAGCCGTACGCGAAATTGTAGCCGTCCCAGCCCACGAGGTCGAACGGGTGCGCCGCGTAGACGACCTCGTGCAGCATGCCCTGTTTCTTGATCTTGATGACGAAGTCGCCCAGTTCGTCGTGCGTCTCCAGGTCGCGCGGGAGGATGTAGTCCCGCTCGCAAAACGGCGCGTGCTCCTGCAACTGGCCGTACCAGTTGCGGTACCGCTTCGGCGTATAGATCGGGTGGAAGGATTCGGCGAACAGCAGGCGGTTGCTCGTGGTCTCAAAATCGATCTGATAGATCGTGCCGCGCGGGATCACTACGTAGTCGCCCGGTTCGAACGGGATGCGTCCGAGCATGGTGCGGAGCGTGCCCCGGCCCTCGTGGATGAAGAGCAACTCGTCGGCGTCGGCGTTTTTGTAGAAGTAGTCCGTCATCGAGGTCCGGGGCGCGGCCAGACCGATGTGGATGTCGCTGTTGACGAGCAGCGTCTCGCGGCTCTGGAGGAAGTCGTCCCGGCGCGAGATCTGGAATCCCTTGAAGAGCCGGGCCTTGAGGTTGCGGTCGACCGCGATCTTGGGGGCGGCATCCGCCGCGCCGGCGATCTCCTTCACCATCGTCGGGCGGTGGATGTGATACATCAGCGACGACATCCCGTCGAAGCCGATCGTCCCGAAGAGTTCTTCATGATAGAGCCCGCCTCCGGTTTTTTGAAACACGGTGTGGCGTTTGGCGGGCATGGCGCCAAGGCGATGGTAGATGGGCATGTCGGGGTCCTCGCGGTTCAGGGTTGAACGTCTTTTGCTTTCACAATTCGGGCCGGCGGGGGTTTCATTCAGAAAAAGTGCTATAAAAGTAGCATATTCTATTGACGCCGCTGCATCTTCTCCGTATGTTGCCCGTAGGGTGCTAGTATTCTAGCATAGACGAATCGCCCGAAGCCCTGTCGGCAGGGGGCGATCCACGCGACAAAACCGCTATGAAACGAAAAAAATCGCCGATGGACCTTGGCGCCCGCGAACGTCAGATCATGACGTTCATCTACAAGCGGGGCGAGGCGACGGCCGCCGAAGTGATGGAAGGGATCGTCGATCCGCCCACGTACTCCGGGGTGCGCGCGATGCTGCGTATCCTGGAAGAGAAGGGGCACCTCAAGCACCGCCGCGACGGGGCGCGCTACATCTTTTCACCGACGATTTCGCCGGACGAAGCCGGCCGCTCCGCCATGAGCTACATGGTGCAGGCTTTCTTTAACGGATCCGCCGACCGCGTCGTATCGGCGCTGCTGGATCTGAAAGGAGATGAACTGAGCGATTCCGACCTCGACCGGCTGTCCGCGCTGATCGAACAGGCCAAACAACAGGAGGAAAACTAGCATGCTATTCCTTATCGACATTCCGACTCTGGCCTCCGATCTGCGCCCCTGGGCCTCGGACATGGCCATTATCCTCGCGAAGGGGACGCTTCTTCTGTCGGCCGCCGGCCTGCTGACCTATGCCTTGCGGCACAGCGCGGCGGCGACCCGTTATATGATCTGGTGTTCGGCCCTGCTCGGCGTCTTCCTGCTGCCGTTTATCGGGCAGGTCGTGCCGGCCTGGCAGGTGGCGTTTTTGCCGCAGGTCACGCCCGCGCCCCAGCAGGCCGATGCGCCGGCTCCGGCGTCCCCGGCGAACGAGCCCGATTGGAAGCCTGCCGCGGCGCCTGCCGTCACGCCCGCGCCGGCCGCGAAACCGGCGCCCGCGGCGCCGTCGCGAGCTGTCGCGCCGGCGGCTGCTGCAGCGCCCGTCTATCAGGACGCTGTTACGCCGTCGTTTTCCTGGATGCCTGCTTCGGTGCGGGAGGCGGTCGGCCGGATGCACTGGACGCAGTGGGCCTTTCTGATCTGGGCGCTCGGGGCGCTGGCGGTCATCGTTCGCCTCGTGCTCGCCCACGCCGGCGCCCGCCTGCTCGTCAACCGCGCGTCGTTCGTGGACGACGAGAACTGGCACCTGATGGCCGAAGCGGCCGCACGCCGGATGGGGATCCGGCGGGTGGTGCGGCTCCGGATGAGCTCGTGGACCTCGGTGCCGATGGCGATCGGTGTCTGGCGCCCGGTGGTCGTGCTGCCGGAAGATGCGGATGCGTGGGACGAGGCGCGCAAGGAATCCGTGCTCCTGCACGAACTCGCGCACATCAAACGGTACGATTGCCTCTTCCAGCTGCTGACGAACATCGTGTGCGCGGTGTACTGGTTCAATCCGCTTGTATGGATGGCCGCCTGGCAGATGCGTATCGAGCGGGAACGGTCGTGCGACGATCTCGTGCTCGTCTCGGGCGCGGACCCCTCGCGGTACGCTGAAACGCTGCTGGAAACGGCGCGCATGCTCAAGAAAGCGGAGTGGTCCACCGTCGCGGCCGTCTCGATGGCGCGCGGCTCGCAGCTGGAAGGCCGGCTGCTCTCGATCCTCGACCCGTTCCGCCGGCGCAGCCAGAACCGGCTGGGCACGATGCTGACCCTCTCGCTCGTCGCCAGCCTCGTGCTGCCCCTCGCCGCGCTGCAGCCGGCACAGGCCCAGCAGGCGCGGCCGACACCGCCTCGGCCGCCGGCGCCGCGCATGGTGCACGAACCGATCGACGTGGACGTCGATGTGCCCGATATCGACATCGACATCCCGGATTTCGACATCGACGTGCCCGAGATGGATATCGACGTGCCCGATATCGACATCGACATCCCGCCGATCGATATCGACATTCCCGAAATGCATATCGATATCCCCGGATTCGACTTCAATTTCCCGGCATTGCACATCGACATCCCGGACATCGACATCGATATCCCCGCGATCGATTGGCAGGGCGGTGAGGAATCCCACGACCACACCCCGGTCGACTCGCTCTCGATCGACCAGATCATCAAGCTGCGTCAGTACGGGGTGGATGCGGAGTTCATCAAGTCGCTGCGGGCCATGGGCTTCAACGACCTCACGTATGCCGATCTGATTATGCTCGGCCGCTACGGAGCCGATGCCGAGTATATCGCCCGGATGCGGGATATCGGATTCGACGACCTGACGCTCGAAGACTACGCGGCGATGAGCAAGTACGGGGTGGACCTGGACTTTGTCCGCGCCATGCGCGACGCCGGCTATACCGACCTCTCCCGGGAGGATCTGGTGGCCATGAGCAAATACGGCGTCGATATCGAGCTGATCGACATGCTCAGCCGGCACGGCTACGATCGCGTCCCGGTAGACGAACTGATCAAGGCGAGCAAATACGGGGTAGACCAGGATCTGGTCGCGACCCTGGATAAAGCCGGCTACACCGACCTCACCCTCGATGACCTGGTCGCCATGAGCAAGTACGGCGTCGATGCCGACCTGATAGAAACGCTGAACCGCTACGGGTACGACCGGGTGTCGCCCGAGGAGCTGATCATGGCCAGCAAATACGGGGTCGACGAGGAGCTGGTCGCGACCCTCAACGAAGCAGGGTACAAAAACCTGAAGCTCGATGACCTGGTCGGGATGAGCAAATACGGCGTCGACCAGGAGCTCGTCGAAGCCCTGGCGCGTGCCGGCTACAGCGAGGTGTCGCCGGACGAACTCATCGCCGCCAGCAAATACGGGGTCGATTCGGATCTCGTGGATGGCCTCCGCGAGCAGGGGATCGCGAACCTGTCGATCGAAGAACTCATCCAGATGAGCAAATACGGGCTCGACGCCGAATACATCGGCGAGATGAAGGCCCTCGGCATCGACGCGACGACGGAGCAGCTGCTCAAACTCCGGCGTCAGGGGGTGGATGCGGAGTACGTCCGCGACATCCGCGACGCCGGCCTCCGCGACGTCACGATCGAGCAGCTCATCGACATGCGCCGGCACGGCGTGGACGCGGAGTACGTCAAATCACTCCGGGGCAACCGGTAGGATCACATCGGACAACAAGCATCGGACCTTGAGGGCGCTGTTTTGGGGCGCCCCGGGCGAGGTGCGTCCTTCCCGCATCCCAAAACCCGAATCCAGAAACCCATGACACGACTAGCCCTTTTATTCACCGTCCTGCTCACGATGGGCGCCGCGCCGGCGGACCGCATGGAAGGGACGTGGATCGGCGAATTCCAGCACAACCGGTGGCACCAGGTCACGGAATCGCTCTGGGTGACGATCCGGGCCTCGGCCGACGGCGAGCGCCACGGCTTCAGCACCCAGCTGCCGCTCAAGGACCTGGACGGCATGGCGATCGCGCCCGGAAACAGCGGGAAGGCCGACGTCACCTTCACGATGCGGCGCGAAGCCGGCGAGTTCGTCTTCACGGGGCAGTTCGTCGACGAGACCGGTTCAGGGTCCTTCACCTTCACCACGGACGACGCCTACGTCCGCTCCATGGGGCGGCTGGGGTATGCGAATCTCACGCTGAGCCAGGTGTTCACGCTTGCGATCCACGACGTGACCATCCCGTTCGTGGAGGAACTGGGGAAACTGGGTTACGCCGGCCTCCCGTACGACGACCTCGTCGCGATGCGGATTCACGACGTCTCGCCCGCATTTATCCGATCCCTGCAAGCCGCCGGGTACCGCGACATCCCGAAGGACGACCTGATGGCGATGCGCATCCACGGGGTGACGCCCGAGTTCATCGCGGAGATGGCGAAGGCCGGCTTTTCCGACCTCTCGATCGATCAGCTGACGGCGATGCGTATCCACGGGGTGACGCCGGAGTTCGTCGCGGAGATGGCGAAGGCGGGCTTTCCGAAGCTCACGGTGGATAACCTGGTGTCGGCACGCATCCACGGGGTTACCGTGGCGTACATCGACGAGTTTTCCCGCGCGGGGTATCGCTCCCTGACGATGGATCAGCTCCAGGCGATGCGCATCCATGGCGTTTCGCCGGCGTTCGTGCGCGACCTGGAGGCTCTCGGCTACAAAAGGCCCGATGTCGATCGCCTGGTCGCTTTGCGGATCCACGGCGTATCGACGGAATTCATCGGTGGGCTGGCGGATTTAGGCTATCGCGACGTGTCGCTGGACCGGCTCGTCGAGCTGCGCATCCACGGCGTCAGCGAGCGCTTCATCCGGGAAGTGAAAGAGGCCGGCTATACCCCGACCCTCCAGCAACTCATCGACATGCGCATCCACGGGGTAGACGGGGTGCTCTTGAAGACGGTGCGGAATTGAAGAGTTCGAGGTTTGAGGTTCAAGGTTTAAGGCGGCTTACCTTAAACCTTGAACCTCAAACCTCGAACCCTTCAATTATAAACCATCTCCGTATTGGCGAGCGATTTGCCGGCGCGGGCGGGGATCTCGACCGTGAAGGTGCTGCCGACTCCTTTTTCGGATTCAATGCGGATCTGTCCGCCCATCTTGTCGATGAGGCGATGCGCGATCGTCAGGCCGATGCCGCATCCTTCGTAGTCGCGCGTCATCCCGTTGCTTTCCTGGACGAACGCCTCGAAGACGTGCTGCATGAACTCGGCATCCATCCCGACGCCGGTGTCCTGAACGCGGATCTGTACCACGTCGCTGTCGCTCTCGACGTGCACGTTGATCGATCCCTCGGTCGTAAACTTGATCGCGTTGTCGATGATCAGTTCGAACACCCTGCGGAGGGCCATGGGATCGATCACGGCCGGCAGGCTTTCGTCGTTGACCTGGTACTGCAGGTCGAGATCTTTTGAGCGGGCGCGCACGAACTGCTGTTCGAGGACCTCTTCCAGCACGTCGAGCACATCCGTTTGATACGGATGCAGCACGTAGCTCTCGCTCTCCAGGGCCCCGAGTTCGACCACCGCGTTGAGGGTGCGCATCAGCCGGTCGGCGCTGATCTTGATGATGTCGACCAGTTCGCGGAGGTCTTCGGGCACTTCCATCGCCAGCAGGTCGCTGCTGCCGACGATGCCGGCGATCGGCGTCCGGAACTCGTGATTGACGTTGTCGAGGATGCTCGACTTGAGCCGGGAGGAGCGCTCGGCTTCCTCCTTCGCCACCAGCAGCTCCGCCTCGTATTTGAGCCGTTCGGAGAGAATCAATTCGAGCTGGTTGGCGACTTCCACTTCGAGGTGCTCGTTCAGGCGCTTGAGCTCCTTTTCCTGCTCGCGCAGGATGAGCAGGTTGGCCACGCGGGTCATCAACTCGCGCGCATTAAACGGCTTGGCGAGGAAGTCGTCGGCGCGGGCTTCGAGGCCCTCGATCCGGAGGTCGTTCGTGGCGCGCGCCGTGAGGAGCATGATGGGGATGTGATTGAAGCGCGGATCTTCCTTGAGCCGCCGGCACATCTCGTTGCCGTCCATCCGCGGCATCATCACGTCGCTCACGATCAGGTCGGGCATCTGCGTCCGCGCCTTGTCGAGCCCGTCGACCCCGTCGACGGCGGTGATCACCCGGTACGTCGCCTCCAGAATGCCGGCAACGTATTCGCGGACGTCGGGGTTGTCTTCCACGACCAGGACCAGCTTGTCGGACTTGGCTACCGGAGCGGGCGTATCGCCGGCTTCGGCGGGCGGCTCATGATCCAGGTCGGCGCCCTCGATGGCCAGTTCGGTCAGCGCGCCGCGCGCCAGCATGGCCTCGGGGATGTCGCTGTCGACCGCGATCTCTTCCGGCTTGAGGTGCGCCTTGCCTTTCGGGAAGCGCACCGTGAACGTCGTCCCGACCCCGAGCGTGCTTTCCACCTCGATCTCCCCCTTGTGGAGGAGCACCAGTTCTTGGACGAGGGCCAGTCCGATGCCGGTGCCCTCATGCTCGCGCGTGTTGGATCCGTCCACCTGATGGAAGCGATCGAACACGTGCGGCAGGTCACCCTCGGGGATGCCCTTGCCAGTATCGCGCACAGCGATCTGGATTGCCCCTTCCCGCATCGCGGCGGTCGGTGTCGGCAGATCGGTGACGGTCACGTCGATCGTTCCTTCCGCCGGCGTGAACTTGAGTGCGTTCGAGAGCAGGTTGAAGAATACCTTTTCCAGCTTGTCCGGCTCGAAATGCAGGGGCGCCTGTTCGATGTCGCTGGTAAAGTTGAGCGCGATCTTTTTGGTTTCGGCGAGGGGGAGGCACGAGTAGACGATGCCCTCGACGAAAGGCACGATGTTGCGCTCGCGGGATCGCAGCTCCATCTTGCCGGCTTCGAGTTTCGACAGATCGAGCAGCTGGTTGATCAGGCGAAGGAGCCGCTGCGCGTTGCGGAGCATGATATGCCCCTGGCGGACGGCCGCCTCGCTGACCGAACCGTACGCCCCGGAAATGAGGTTTTCCAGCGGCCCGATGATCATCGTCAGCGGGGTTCGGAATTCGTGCGAGAGGTTGGCGAAGAAGCGGGTCTTGAAACGGTCCAGCTCGCGGAGTTTATCAGCCTGCGCCTCAATGACTTCCTTGGCTTTTTCGGTGCGTTCTTTTTCGATACGCAGATCGTGGGTGCGCTCTTCCACGGTGCGCTCCAGTTCCTCCTGGCGCGCCTTCATCTGGAGCATGCGCACGCGATAGGCGAGGAAGACGCCGCCGATCAGTCCGGCGAGACACAGCAGCCTGAACCAGAGGGTCTGATAAAAGTACGGCTCCAGATACAGGCTCAATTTTGCGGCGCGATGGTTCCATACGCCGTCGTCGTTTCGCGCGCGGACATGGAAGGCGTAGTCGCCGGGGGCCAGGTTGGTGTAAAACGATTCCCGCCGCGTCGTCGGCTCGGCCCAGGTAACGTCGGCGCCCGACAGCATGGTTTGAAACGCGACGCGGTGCGGATTGATGAGGCTCGTTGCGGTATAGGCGAATCGCAGTTTGTGCGAGCCCGGGGGGATCGTGATGGTGGAATCGATGGCGACGGCCCGGTCGTCGATGAACAGCCCGGTGATCGCGATGGGCGGGGGCAGGGTGTTCGAGGGGATCGCGGCCGGGTCGATCACGGCGGCGCCGGCGATGGTGGTGAACCAGAGCCGACCGTCGCGCGAGCGCCAGCCGGCGGGCTGCTGCCCGCCGAGGCCTTCCGCATTGCGCAGGCCGTCGGAGCGGTCGAACGCGACGCCGGCGATAGCCGTCGTGTCGCCGGCGGCCAGCCGCTCGAAATCGGCCTTGTCGATCCGGAATACGCCCTTGTTGCAGGTCATCCAGAGCCGTGCTTCGGCGTCTTCCAGGATGACGTATACGTTGTCGTTGTACAGCCCCTGCCGTTGGGTGACGGCCACGATGTCATTGCCGCGCAAGCGGTTGAGGCCCCCACCGTACGTGCCGATCCAGAGGTCGCCCCCCGCGTCGCCGTGGAGGGCGAGCACGGCGTCGCTGCTCAGCCCGCTTTCCATGTTCACGGCGGTGATCGCGCCGTCGAGGTACCGGTTGATGCCGGAGTCGTACGTGCCGATCCATACGCTGCCGTCGGCGCCGGCGGCGAAGGCGGTGATAAAGTCGCTCGAGAGCCCGTCGGCGCTGGTGATGGATGTGAGGGCGCCGCGTTCCAGGCGTCCCACGCCGGCGTCGGTGCCGATCCAGAGGGCATCGTCCGGCGCGACGAAGAGGGCGAAGATGTTGTCGCTGACCAACCCCTGCTCGGTCGTATACCGCGTAATGCGGCCGTTATCCCATTGCGCCAGACCGCCGCCGTAGGTGCCGATCCAGACCCTGCCGGCCCGATCGCCGATGATGGCCAGCACCTCGTCGCTCCCGAGGCCCTCGGCGGTGGAGATCCGCTCGATCGTCCCGTCGGGCCGCATCCGGGCCGCTCCTTCGGCCGTCCCGAACCACATCGAGCCGTCCGGGGCCTCGTAGACCGAGGCGACGTGGTCGTTCGGCAGCCCTTCCGGCATGCCCAGCGGCGTGAACTTGCCGCTGCGAAGCCGGTGGAGCCCCCCGAAGCGGGAGCCCACCCAGAGACTGCCCTCCCGATCCTGAAACAGCGACGTCAGGTCGTTGGTGGCGAATTCCTTTTCGGAGGTGAACGGCTCGAAGCCGTTGCCGGCGAGGCGGTAAAGCCGGCCACCGGTGGCGGCGAACCACGTGCTGCCGGCGTTGTCCGACAGCATATCCGTCACATACCCTTCGCCGAGTTGCAGACGATCGGTCCAGTCGGTCCAGGCGCCGTTTTCGAGAAGGTACAGGCCGGCCTCGCCGGTGGAGGCCCAGAGGCGTCCTCCGGGGTTGGCGTAGAGGGTGCTGATGAGGCCGGCGGGCGCGCCCGGGCGGTCGTCGCGAACGAACCGTTCGCCATCCCAGCGCACGATCCCGTCCTCGGTGCCGACGAGGAGCTGACCGGATGGATCCTCGGCTACTACGCTGATAAAGTCGCCCGGCAGGCCGGCGTCCGCGCCGTAGGCCTCGAAGCCATCGGGGCCGCGGTAGGCGAGCAGACCGCCTCCGTACGTGCCGGCCCAGATGGTGCCGGCGGCGTCTTCGTACAGGGTGGTGATAAAATGGCTGGTAAGCCCGCTGGCTTCGTCGAACCGTGAAAACGCCCCGTCGTACCGAAGCAGGCCGCCGCCACGGGTGCCGATCCACAACACGCTGTCGCGACCCGCCAGGATGGTGACGATGTCGTTGATCGCGAAGGCGTCGTCGGTCCGCTTGTCGAAGGTATCGAATGCGACGCCGTCGAAGCGAACCAGTCCTTCATCCGTGGCGAGCCAGAGAAAACCGTCGGGTGTCTGCGCGATGCCCATGACGGAACTCTGGGGCAGGCCATCGTCCTCGTGCCAGGATTCGAAGACATACTGGCTGATCGCTTTTTCCGGCGAAAGACGCAGGGCTTCCTGGCCGTAAACCGGCGCAGCCTGGGGCTGCAACAGGCAGCAGACCAGGCCGGCATAAAGCAAATAGCGGTGTATGGACCGGGGGAGTGGCACGTAGGGTATTGGGCTGCGAATCCATGGATATGAGGAAAGGATCGGCCGCCAGGCGGCATTCTTAACGTGTAGAACGCCGGAAACGCCGCCATCTGAACCGCCATCTGGACCGACGCAGCGCCCGGGTAAAACAGAAGAAAGCAGGCCTTGCGGCCTGCTTTCTCTGTGCTATGGGTCGACGTGCAAACGCCGGCAAGGGATGGAGCTTGGCGTTTGCAGTTTCGGGTGTGCGTTACTTCTTATTTTTTCCTTTGGTCGGGGTGGCGTCCCTGGTGCTGGTCGTTCCGAAAGGGTTATTGACTGTCAACACACCCTAGTTGGTCACGGAGCCATCGGTGGTGTTCGCCGGCACCGCCTGGATGCCATACCGCGCGCCGCTCACCAGCCGATCGCGCACCTCACTGGCCGAGCTGCCCGGATTCTGCGTCAGATAGCGGGCCGCCATCGCGGTCACGTGGGGGGTAGCCATCGACGTGCCGCTGGAAAGCATCAACACGTCGCTGCCGAAGGCCGAGAGGGAGAGGACGTCCGTGCCGGGCGCGAGCAGGTCGACGCCGGCGCCATAGTTCGAGTAGGGCGCGAACACATTCTGCTGGTCGTAGGCGGCGACGGTGATGGCTTCGGCGACGTGCGCCGGCGAGTAGGTGCTCATATCGACCCCTTCGTTGCCGGCCGCCACCACGTACACGATGCCGACGCCGATCGATTTGGCGATGGCCAAGTCGAGCGCGTTGTACTGGCGCGATTCGATGTCGGCCCCGAGGCTCATGTTCACGACGATGTTGAGATCCGGATTGGCCTCTTTTTCCTGGAGGATGTATTCGACCGCCTTCAGGAGCACCGTCATGTCCGTCACGCCGGCGCTGTTCATCACCTTGATGCTGTGGATCGGCACATCCGGGAAGAGCCCGAGCACGCCGCCGTCATTGTCGCGCGCACCGATGATGCCGGCGATATGGGTGCCGTGACCCAGCGAGTCGGGGCGATCCCGGTTGGGGTTCATGGTCCGCATCCCTTCAAGAACATTTACGCCGGGCACGCGAAGCTCCATGTAGGGAGTGAAGTCGACGGACTCCACCACGTTCAGGTCGTTGATCGGGTTGACGCCCGTATCCATCACGTAAACGCGGAGCCGATTCGAATCCAGGGGTTTGGGTGGTTTGGAAGCTCCGCCAACAACCGGCACGCTCCAGGATACCATCTGCCGGCGCTTCGTGCGCGATGCATCGCCCTGGGGCAGTTCGCCGTTGAGGAGGGCGTCCGGTTCGAGCCAGGAGAGGTCCGGATCGTTGCGGATCATGGCGATCAGGGAATCGAGCTGGCTCTCGCTCAGGGTGAGCGTGAGCGCGTCCAGAACGGACGACAACTCCGACTTGATGGTGATGCCGTCGCCGAACTTGTTTAAGAGCCGGCGCGTCACGTCGAACTTATTGACAATGCGGGGCGTGATGCCGTCGGCCTGGTAGGTCGACAGACCGAGCACCAGGTTCAGGGTGGCGTCGCCGCCCGCGGCCTTGCCGGCCTGCTCGGGGGTCGTGCGGGCTTTGTCGAGTAGCTGGGCGTGCCGGAAAACTTCCGTTGGCGCTGGCGCCGCCTGCTCGACGGCGCCGGGGTCGATGGCGTTCGGATCGTCGCCGATCATCGCGTCGCATCCCTGCAGGAGCGACGGACTAAAAAACAACAATCCGAGGATGACGATTCCTAGCCATCGAGCGGGGAGCATAGGCTTGTTCATAGAGCGTCTCCAGTGTGAACGTAAGGCAAGGGCCTGCAACACAGGACCGGGGGGGGATCTCTAGGGGTATCCGCCCCGATTACAAGGCCCGTGCCAGCCGCTGGAATCACGCTGGGAGACGATCAAGCCGCTCTTCGCCCGCGCCGGAAGAGCTTTCGGAGTAGATTTGTAATCCTCGGTGGGTAGAATAGATGCGGTGCGGTCGGCCTAGGCCTGGTCGCCGGGCCGCTCGACGGGCGTGCCCCGCCATTCGAGCGGGGGGCTCTGCGGCTCCGGAGGATCGTATCGCCGGCCGCCGAACTCCATGCGAACCTGGAACGCACCCGTTTTCTGCTGGCGTTCGACAAACCGCAGGACCGAACTGCGGATCAGCGCGCGTGTGAAAGGGATCAGGCCGAGAAACCCGGCGAAATCGGTGAGGACGCCGGGGGTCAGCAGAAAGGCGCCCGAGACCAGGATGATGAGCCCGTCCACCAGTTCGGTGCCGGGCAACTGCCCCTGCTGGAGCCGGAGGTTGAACTGCCGCCACACGGTCAGCCCCTGCCGGCGCGTCAGCGTGCTGCCCAGCAGACCCGTGATGACGACGATGCCCATCGTGGGCCAGAACCCGATCACTTCGCCCAGCTTGACCAGCAGGGCGAGTTCGAGGATCGGGAGTGCAACGAAAAGAAAAAGCAGCCGAAAAAACATGGGGTGGGGGTTAGAACGTAACGAACAGGCCGGCGTACACACGCTCCGGTAGCGACGAATGCCCGGGATTGAAGTTCCGGGCGAGATTCCGTACCACATGCCGCAAACAGCCACTTTACCTGCATCAACCGCGCCGCGTCGACGGACGCGCAGCTGGTCCAGTCGATTCCTGGGCGGGCTGTTCACGGTCTTCGCCCTCGTGGCGCTGCCGTTCATCCTGCTGGTGCGCACCTCGCTCTACCTCTACCTCCAGCAGCAGATGCATACGTGGGTCGCGATCGCCGGCGGGATCGTGGTGACGGGCTTCGTGCTCTTCGCCTACACGGCGTACCTGCGCCGGCGCTGGTTTGGGAGCTGGGAGATGTCGGGCCGGGTGTTCAAGACGATGCTGCTCATCGTCGCCCTGTACAGCGGCTATTCGATGATGTACATCTCGAGCTCGAACGTCAAGACGGAAAGCGTCCGGTCCACCTACCGCTCCCTGCACCCGATCCTGCGCATCGCGACGAGCACGCTCGTGCTGGTCAACCGGGATCTGGTGGTGACCGATGCGGGGCGCACGCCGGCGGATTACAAAAAGATGGGGCTGCCCGTGCGCGAGCAGTCGCTCCACTACAAACAGGGCAGCGGCTACGTCGAGGCGGTGGACATCCGAACCCACGGCCGCTCCGAGATCGCAAACGGACTCGTGCGGCTCTATTTCTGGGCGATGGGCTTTAATACGCTCCGGCACGTCGGCACCGCCGATCACCTGCACGTCTCGATGCCGGCCGCCCGCTGACGGGCCTAGCCGGCTTCCGCGAAGCTGAAAACCACCGGGTTGGCGAGGGCGCGATACGCCTCGGGCGCCATGATGATGGAATCGGTGAGCGAGCCGGCATTAAATGCCATCCGCTCGTTCGCAAACACCGACGGATCCACGAACAGATCGAGGTCGAGCACCGGCCGGCCAAAAGGGGGCACCGATCCCGGCACCAGCCCGGTCAGGTCGAGCAATTCCTCGGGGGTGGCGAAACGCGATTTGCTCGCGCCGAAAAAGCGGCGGATGGCGCGGGCGTCGGAGCGGAGCGCGGCGCTGAGGACGAAGAGACGAAACGTTTCATCCACCTTCATGACGAGCGCCTTGGCACCGATCGCGATGGATTCGCCACGCGCCCGCGCGGAGTCGGCGGACGTGGGCGTCGGCTCGTGGTGGATGTGCCGGTAGGCGACGCCGGCGTCGTCGAGGAGCGCGCGGATGCGTTCGTACGGCGTCATCGCGGCGCCATGCGGATCGCCCCATCGAGCCGGATGACCTCGCCGTTGAGCATCGGGTTCTCGACGATGTGCCGCGCCAGCTGGCCGTATTCGATCGGTCGGCCGAGCCGGGAGGGGAAGGGCACCTGTTCGCCGAGCGATTGGCGCGCCTTTTCGGGCAGGCCGGCGAGCAGCGGGGTGTCGAACAGCCCCGGGGCGATCGTCATCACCCGAATGCCGTTTCGGGCCAGATCGCGCGCCAGCGGCAGCGTCATCCCGACGATGCCGCCCTTCGAGGCGGCGTAGGCGACCTGCCCCATCTGACCGTCGTAGGCGGCCACCGAGGCGGTATTGATGATCACGCCGCGTTCGCCTTCCTCATTGGGTTCGTTCTCGGCCATCGAGGCGGCGGCGAGCCGGATCACGTTGAACGTGCCCACGAGATTGACCTGGATCACCCGGTTGAACGAGGCGAGGTCGTGCGGTCCATCCTTGCCGAGCGTTTTTTGCGCGATGGCCACGCCGGCGCAGTTCACCACCCCGTGCAATCCACCCAGCCGCGCGTGCGCGGCGTCGATCGCGGCCTGGACGCTGGCTTCGTCGGTCACGTCGGTGCGGATGAACAGGGCGCTCGAGCCGAGGCGTCGGGCCGTATCGGTGCCGGCGTTGGGGTTGATGTCGGCCAGCACCACGCGGGCGCCGGCGTCGACCAGCGCTTCAGCCGTCGCCGCGCCGAGCCCGGAGCCGCCGCCGGTGATCAGAATCGTGCTTTTTTTGGGGTCCATGGATGGAATGCAAAAGGCAAAATGAAAATCGCAAAATGAACTGGCTGATGGCCGGAACCACCTGAAACGTGTAACCTGCAACCTGCAACCTATTCGTACAGGTCCGACGTATCTGCCGCGGCGAGTTCTACGAAGAAGCCGGCGATGCGCTCCGTGACGGCCGCGACGTAGCGGGCGCCTTTTTCGGGCGTGGCCCGGGCCGGATCGCCGGCGCCGGTGTCGTCGGTCGCCTTCAGCCAGTCACGCTGCGCCCAGGCCCACTTTTCGCGCAACGCGCGGATCTTGAACGGGTGCTGCCGTCCGTCGCCGGCCTCGCTGAGCGGGCGGACGAGCTCCGGAGCGATGTGCATCATGACGCTGGTCTCCAGCTCGCCGGCGTGATCGCCGAGGTCCTCGAAGTAGGGCGTCCACGGCTCGGCGCTGTACCAGTTCATGGTGCAGAGGAAGATGCCGGGAAACTGCGGCTGGAGCTCGCGCAGCATCTGCTTGAAGTCGTTCCCGCCGTGCCCGTTGAGCACCACGAGTTTCGGGATGCCCTGCCGCGCGAGCGCATCGACCACGTCCCGCAACACGGCAAACTGCGTGCTCGGGTTCATGTTGATGTCGAGGGTGATGTCCAGCTGCCCGGTGTTGACCCCGAACGGGATGTTCGGCAACACGCCGACCCGCGCCCCTTTCGCCCACGCGATGCGGGCGGCCTCGGCGGCGACGTAATCGTTCTGGATGTTGTCGGTGGCGTAGGGCAGGTGGTAGTTGTGCGCCTCGGTGGCTCCCCAGGGCAGTACGATCACAGCGTAGGGGTTCTCCTGGACGAATTTCCAGGTGACTTCGGCAATCAGGTAGGGGCGCATGGGGAGGGCTGCGGGATGCTGGATGCGAGATGTCAGGGGGGATGCGAGATGCAGGATGCAGGATGCGGGATGTTAGATGCTGGATGCTGGCGGCAGATGCGCTGATTTGAGGCACCATCCGATAGCCAGCATCCATCACATAGCATCCCGTATCATCAGTTGCCGGGCTGCGGCGGCGAGTACATGATGTGCGCCCACGGCATGCCGGCGTCCATCAGCCAGGGCGCGCCGGGCATGGGTTGTTCGGCGGACAGCCCGGTGGATTCGGTCGTCGCAAAGGGCATGTACATCACGTAGAGCGGGCGCACGTTGGTTACCTCGCCCGTCGTGGTGTTGAAGCTGTCGGCCTGGCCGAAAAGCTGGTAGAGCGCGGCGGGACCATCCGGCATGCGCAGGGTGCCGGCTTCGACTTCCTGCCGGCGGATGTCGCGGCTGGCGCCGCGGTCCTTGCCTTCTTTCGCCAGCTCCCGGCCGCGCGCCATGAACGGCTCGAGGCTGCGCGCATAGCAGGCCGCCTGGAAACGATCATCCCCGGGCTTGTCGGCCAGGCAGATCATCTCGTTCGTGCCCTCGCGGAGGGTGATCAGGTCTTCGCCAGTCGCGCCGTAGCCCAGCACGGCGGCGCCGTCCTTGAGGTCGTCCGGCAGCGGCGACACGGCGCCGGCGATCTGGATGGCGGGCGGCGGTACGGATTGCGCCAGGGCAACGGCGGGAAGGCATCCCGCGAGCAGGAGCGCGGCAAGACGCAGGCGATGAGTCGACATAGGAAACCGATTGAGGTGTGAGCTTGGGGTCGTACCGCTAATCTACAACCTGGCGCGTGGGATGACAACAGCGGCCCTGCTGCTGGCACCGGGCAGCCGGCGCGGGCCCTTCACCAGGACCTGACGTAGAGCGCCCGCTCCTCATCCTTAGGCAAGGACACCGGGAAGCCTTCGAGCAGCTGGCGGCCGTCGACGAGGGTGCGGGCATCCGACTTCATGTCGTACACGAGATAGCGCTGCGTCGCATCGACCGTGTACCACTCGGGAAACTGGTTGATGCGCGGCCAGTCGATCGGCAGATGCAGCACATCGCGATGGCGGGGGCGGTCGAAAAAGAGCCGGCCGTCCCAGGCGCTGTCCGCGGAGACGCTCAGGTACAACCCATCCTCCCGCATCACGCCGCCGACCCGCACGTCGGCCCGCCACGGTTCGGCGTGGACGCCCTTCGTCTTCCAGAAGGCGTACATGATCGACGTGCGCGCGAAGTTGCCGTCGCCATGCCAGCCCTCGACGATGCCGTCCGCCTGCTGTTTGGCCCACATACGGCGGATCTGCCGATCGATCCATGCGCCGGCGTCGGGCTCGGCCTCGCGGTTGTAGAGGTTGAGTGCGCTCTCGATCGCGTCGGCGTCGCCGTCGGCGCTGCCGTGCTCCCAGTCGTAGTCCGCGTAATGCGGCTGCAGCGCGCGCAGCGCCTTCAGCGTGGCGTCGCGATACGCCGGCGTGCCGTCGATCAGGTACACCGCATAGAGCCCGTTCATGGTATACCCCCAGGTGTCGGCGGCGCCGGCCTGGATCACCTCGCCGGTTTTCGGGGCGATGACGTTGTAAAACAGGCCGGTGTCGTCGCGGCCGACCTCCAGGATCCGGTCGAGCATCGCGTGGACGGGCGCCTCGTACCGCGCTTTTTTGTCGGGCCGCGCGAAATGGGTGGTGACGTACAATTCGACAAGGCCGGAAACGATCTCGCAGCCGTGGTCGCGCAGACGGAGCCGTTCGAGATCCCGCGTGGGATGATGCCGGCCGAGGAGGTAATAGTCGCCCAGCCGCATCGCCCAGTCCAGGTATTTTTCGTCACCCGTCATCCAGTAGACGCGCGACAGCGTCTGCAGCATCTCGCCGTTTACCTCGACGTTTTCCGAAACGATCGGCCCGAATTCGGTCGGTACGGGGGCAACCGCCCACATGGCGTCGAGCAGCTCGATCATCCGCGCGCTCCACGGGCTTTCGCCCAGCCATTCGGTGAGCGGCAACAACCCGTCCTTGATGTACTCGGAAGCGCCGAAGATCAGCCGCGTCGTGTCGATCTCCGGGTGGGCGAATGCGCCGGCGCGGAAGTCATAGACGTCGGGAAGGCCGGCGGCGCGCGTGGTCAGCCGGCGCTCGGCATCGAGCATCGCGTGCATGGGGCTGTCGAACAGCGGCCGGGCCGTGAGCCGGCTGGTGAGCACGAGGAAGGGGTAGTTGTCCGCGGCGCTGTCCCAGGCATTCCAGATGGTGCTGTCGGTCCCGAGGTTGCGGGGTATCAGCCCCGTTGCGGGGTCGGCATGGCGCATCCATCCCCTGAGATACCGGTAGCTGTGGAGGAGGGCTTCGCGGGAGGCGCGTCCGTTGATCCGCGCGGCATCGATGGTGTCGGCATCGAGCGTCGGCGGCGAGGGCTGGCAGCCGGCGAGCAGGAGAAAGGAGAAGAGAAGCGTTTTGACTGTGCTTTCCATCGGGCGTGTACGTCAATGCGACGGCCACACGCAGGAAAAGCGTTCAGCCGTCGGTCTGCTTGGAGCGGGCTTCGCGCCACGCGTCCCGAATCTCGGTCAGCAGCTGGGCGCTCTGCTCGAATTGCTGTTTATGGATAAGATACAGGCAATGATCGTAGATGTGCTCGAGATGCATCGAGAGACTGGTGAACCGGTCGTGGTCGAGGCTATTTTTGAGCGCGACCACGGCGCCACGTGCGCGCAGCCCGTTTTTCTCGAAGCATCCTGCAAGCGCTTCGTTATACGTCATCAGGATCAGATCGATCGGATGGGCGCCGAGGGTGCGGCCGGCCTGATAGGCATGTGTCGCGGTCTGGTACGGTGTCATCGGAGGAGGCGGAGCACTCCGCCGTCAGGTCTCGCCCCCTGACGGCGGAGTGTGCAGGTCACATGGCAGGAAAAACGGAGGTATCAGCCGGCGACGCCGGCTTTGAGGAACGACTGGAGCGCGGCCGGGCGATGGACTTCAGCGTTCTCGGGATGTTGAGCGATGGCCTCGGTTGCGAGGAAGGTCTTGGTACGCACCGTGCTGGCATCGAGGGGCGCGCCGGGCGGATCGGTATCCGCCGCGGTATAGGCGCGCGTTCCCGAGGTACTCAGGGTTACGGCGTCTACGGGCGCAGCCTGGGGCGACGGCAAGCCGCTGGCGATGCGTTTCAGAACGGCGTCCAGACTGCTTCTGCGCTGAGTCGATACCATCTCGCCGGCGGATGTCGCGGCGGCTTGTACGGAAATACTCATAGGCGTTGGCGCGTAAGACGCGGGGTAGGGTAAGGATCCGTCGGACAGACTTCACATTCAGGGTATCGGCCGAAAATCGCCCGGCTTAACCGGCAGCCCCGTTCGGCACGAGTACGTTACAATCCAGGCCGGTTCAGCCGAACAGGCTCTGGAAAAAGGACTGCATCGTGCGCTGGGTGTGGACCATGGCCGTCATGCTGGCGTCCGCCTTGATCGACGAAATCGCCAGGTTGGACGCTTCCTTCGCGAAATCCGCGTCGGCCACGCGCGAGAGAGCCGCGCGGGTGTCGATCGACTGCCGGCCGAGCTGCTCAGATCGGATCGCCATGCTGCCGGCGAAGGTCGACACCTTGCCGTGCTCCTGGAGGACGCTGTTCAGGGCGTTATCCAGCGCGCCGAGCGATGCCGCTGCTTCGGAGGCACTGCCTGCGCCGATGCCGTCGATCCCGAGCGACTCGGCGTCGATGCCATCCAGGCTGAGGGTCTCGAGGTCCTGCCCGGTATAGACCGAGAAGGCGTTGCCGAATGGGGCGCGACCGCCGGGGCCGGCCTGTGCGGCGAGGTCGTTCAGCGAGCCCTTGATGGTCTCCAGCTCGCTGTTGATCAGGGCGCGTTCGTCTTCGCCGAGGGTATCGTTGGCGGCGCGGACCGAAAGCTCTTCGGCGCGCATCAGGAGGTCGGCCGCCCCGTCGAGGGTGCTTCCGGCCGTCTCGGAGTAGCTGATGGCGTCGTACGTATTGGCGGCGGATTGATCGAGGGTCGCGATCTGCGCGCGAAAACCGGTCGACAGCGCCAGGTTTACCGCATCTTCCGCCGCGCTGTTTATCTTTTGCGCGGTCGACATGCGAAGCAAGGCGGCGGACTGGTCCTGCTGGTTCTTCGCCAGCTCCAGGGCGGCCCGCTGCGTCGTGGCGCTGGCCAGGGTCATCTCCATACATTTCGGGGGAAGGGGCGAAGGGCTCGCCGGTGAAAAGGGGAGGCAATACAACCCGTTGGGGGTATCGACCGAAAAGCGAAGGGCTTAAGGGAGGCTATGGCAAGCTGGAAAGATTTTACAGATGGAGGCGACTGGCAGGCTCGATTGCGGCAATACGGCCTCTCCGATCGCGCCGCGGCGCTCCACGCCGGCGTCTTCGCACGCCTCGCCGGCCGCATGGGCGACGCGCCTTCGGCGGCGCTTTTTGTGCCGGGCCGGATCGAGGTGCTGGGCAAACATACCGACTATGCCGGGGGCGACAGCCTCGTCTGCGCCGTGGAGCGCGGCTTCTGCATGCTGGTCGCTGCCGTCGACACGGCCGCGGCGACCATCGAGGATGCCGCCCGTGGCGAGCAGATCGACCTGCGGGCCTCCCAACCGGGGTCGCCGGCATGGGGCCGCTACCCGTCGACGGTGTGGAATCGGTTAAACACGCATGTTGGGCCGTTCGCGTCGGGCGTCCGCATCCTGTTCGAGAGCACCCTGCCGGCGGATGCCGGCCTCAGCAGCTCGAGCGCGCTGATGGTCGGGACGTTTCTCGCCCTTAGCGCTGTCTACGGATTCGAACGCGATGCGCGGTACCGCGCGGTCATCGCGACCGACCTGGACAGGGCGGATTTCCTGGGGCACATCGAGAACGGACAGACCTTCCGGACGCTGGCCGGCGAACAGGGGGTAGGGACGTTCGGCGGCAGCCAGGATCACGCGGCGATCTGTTGCAGCGTGGCCGGAGCCGTCAGCCGGTTCCGCTACGCGCCGATGGCGCGGGCCGGCATGGCGTCGCTGCCGGAGGACCTCACGTTCGTCGTGGCGCTGTCGGGTGTCGAGGCGCAGAAAACCGGCGCCGCGCGGGCGGCCTACAACGAGGCCAGCGCCAGGGCGAACCGGATCGCCGAGCGCTGGTGCGCGGCGCACGGCCAGCCGTGGCAGCGGCTTCGGACGATCGTGGAGTCGCCGGGCTTTTCGCCTGCGGCCATGGAGCGGTTGCTTGAGGGCGACGCGCCGCTGGCACGGCGTTTCCGTCATTTCTGGGCCGAGCACGGCGAGCTGGTGCCGGCGGCGTTCGAGGCGTTTGTGCGGCACGATTGGTCCGTGCTGGGCGACGTGGTGGACCGGTCCCAGGCCCTGGCGGAATCGCTGCTCGGGAATCAGGTGCCCGAGACCGTGGCGCTGGCGCAGCTGGCTCGCTCGCACGGGGCCCTGGCGGCGTCGGCGTTCGGGGCCGGCTTCGGCGGAGCCGTATGGGCGCTGGTGCCGGCGCACGAGGCGACCCGCTTCCGTACGCGGTGGCTGGACAGCTATCGCGCGGTTTTTCCGGAGAGGAGCCAGGCCGGCGTGTTCGAATCGCGACCCGGTCCGCCGGCGGGGTACATGGTTGAGGTCCCGTAATCCGGGCCGGCCCGATCTCTGGGCGCATGCGCGGGGCGAACCGATTATTGGGTATAGGCCGCTGGGATGCAGCATGCAGATAGGGAATGCCAATCTGTCCATAACCTTCCGACGTCGCGAATGCGCAGACGCAGCGAACAAATGGAAGTTTTTGTTGCCGTTGTCGGTGATAGAGAGTTATAATAGGGGGGATTTCTTCGCTATCGCGGCCAGAATGCACCATTGTAATTGCTTCTGTTAACCCATCTGTATAGCTTAAATAAATTAAATGCTAATTCCCACCAATTGGTATAGCCGATGAAACCCCTCTTATCTTCTATTCTCTTGTTTACCCTCTTTCTTATTTGTACGCATTGACGAAATGGAAGCTGGGAGCAATGAGCAACAAGATTCCGCAATTGATTGGCTAAGGCCTCGAATTGATTTTCCTCCATCGCCCGCAGGAAAAATGAACATTGATCGGCGTAACTTCATTAGGATAAGTACAGCTTCTACCGGCGGTCTTTTGGCCGGACTATATCTGCCCGCGTGCACGATTCCGGAATCGAAGGCTGCGAATGTATCGATAGCTCCAAGTGCTTTTATACAGATTGATTCGAATAGTACGGTAACCATTACGATCCCCAATTCTGAAATGGGCCAGGGCGTTCGCACCTCGCTGGCCATGGTCGTCGCAGAGGAATTGGAAGCAGATTGGACGAATGTCATCGTCTCGCAAGCACCTCTGGGAGAACAGTATGGAAACCAGAGCACAGGCGGTAGCGGAACGATCCGCTACCGATGGGGAGAGTTGAGAAAGGCGGGAGCTTTGGTGCGCGAATTGCTGATAGCAGCCGCGGCCCAAACCTGGGGGGCGACGCCATCGCAGTGTCGTGCGGAGCAAGGCGTTATCACTCATACAGATGGCCGCGCATTACGCTACGGGGAGCTCGTTAATACAGCGGCCACATTACCGGTTCCCGAAGAAGCGCCCCTTAAGTCTTCCGATGATTTTAAGATCGTCGGTCTTGCTACAAAAGGGCAGGATGTCCCGGATATCGTGACCGGTAGGGCTACCTATGGACTGGATGTAAAGATTCCCGGTATGCGGTACGCCGTTATCGAGCGATGTCCAGTATTCGGTGGGACGTTGGCTAATTATGATGATAAGGCAGCTCTTCAGATTCCTGGTGTTCTTGCTATCGTTGAAATTCCAGCTGGCCCAACCTCCGTCGCTGAAGAGCGCCTTAAGGGGGGATGGGGAACGAAACCCATAGCAACTCGAATAGCGAGTGGCGTTGCGATCATTGCAGAGGATACCTGGGCCGCGATGAAAGGCCGCGAGGCATTGAAGGTAGAATGGGATACTGAGTCAGTAAGCGACTTGAGTACCGATGGAATCAAACAGCAGATGGAAGCGGCTTTGAGCGATTCATGTCCAGTTGTATTCAACCGGGGCAATATCGAGGGTGCTCTGAAAGATAGCTCCTCGAAAATAATCGCTGATTATGAAGTGCCATTCCTGGCTCATGTGACGATGGAGCCAATGAATTGCACAGCCCACGTGACAGACGAAGGATGTCGGCTTTGGGCTCCAACGCAAGCTCCTTTTTTAGCAGCACAGGCTGTAGCGGATGCACTGGATATTCCTCAATCAAACATCCAGATAAATGTAACCTTGATGGGCGGCGGCTTTGGCCGAAGAATCATACCAGACTTCTCTGTTGAAGCCGCGATTGTCTCGAAGGCAGCTGGAGCACCTGTCAAGGTGGTATGGACACGAGAGGACGATATACAGCACGACTTTTATCGGCCGATGAGCCTCCATCACCTGGAAGCGACGCTTGACAATCAGGGATTTCCCAATGCAGTGCTTCATCGATTTGCCGAAACTGACATGAACTTTTCGATGTACGGACAGACAGGAGGAGTTGGCCTGGGGTATGGGGATGCACCGTATCACATCCCCAATTATCAGGTAGAGTTCCAGCCCATTGCAGCACAAATGCCCCTGGGTTGGTGGCGTGCGGTCATGTATCCTCCAGCTACGTTTGCAAGGGAAAGTTTTGTTGATGAGCTAGCGGCCGTTGCAGGAAAAGATCCACTCGAATATCGCTTGGAATTGCTCGACAGGCAAAACGATGAGAACGTGGGTAATTCCTATAGCTATTCGCCAGGCAGGGGGCTGGCGCCCATGAAAGCGGTGCTTGAACTGGCCGCCGAAAAAGCTGACTGGGGAAATCCATTGCCAGAGGGCAGAGTGAGGGGGATTGCGTGTCAGGCCACCTTTGGTTCGTATGTAGCAGAAATTTTTGAAGTGTCGGTGACCCCTGAGAACGAACTAAAGATCCATCGGGTGGTTGCGGCTGTAGATTGCGGCAGGGTGATCAATCCTAATGGAGCAAAAGCACAGATTGAAGGGGGAATCGTTGATGGGATATCATCGGCGCTTTATGGAGGAATCGTGCTTTCTGAAGGACGAGTCTCCCAGGGTAACTTTCACGATTATTCTCTTCTTCGTATCAATAGAGCCCCAGAATCAATAGAAGTCCACTTCATCGAGAATGAGGCCGAACCGATGGGATTGGGCGAGCCTGCGTTGCCTCCAGTGGCTCCTGCTCTTGCAAACGCTTACTTTGCAGCCACAAGGAAGCGGATTCGCTCATTGCCATTGATGTTATAACAGTAAACCGCGTTTTTTTGAATAATTACCAACTGGGCGGGCGAACCACGAAATGGCGGGGTAGGGGGCCCAGGCGGGCGATCTGTTTGCCGAGGCCTCGCGGAAACCGGTCGGGCTCCGAGCACGGGGATGCCTTATAATATAGGGGCTCGGGGCGCTGAAGGGCCTGGCGAGTGGGGGAGAGGCGCCCAGAAAGAAGGACTTCGCTTTCCGGCGGGATTTACGAACTGGGGTCAAAAGCTTGCTATTTGACCCGTTCAGGCAGATATTCTTGTACAGAAACGTTCCGTTTCGTCATCGCGGCCAATTTCTGTACTGAAATTGCATCTCATAACAAAGCGCTGTTGCTATTTTGAATCGATTTTTGTACCCACCAGATTTTACAAAGATGAAAAACTTTGTTATTACTCTTTTGTTAGGAGCTGCTATTGGTTTTGGATGTGCAAAAGCCATCGATCAACCTGCTGTCGCTGAGACCGCCCAGGCTCCGAGTGCTAATGAGTTTGCGGCATTGCCAGAAGGCACTATCGTATCTGTTCGCTTTTTGGAAATCAACGGAGAACTAAACAAGGAAGAGGCACTGGAGATAGGCAAAGAGCTTTCGGATGTATTTAATGAGGCTGTGCCTGGAGTTACCTGGCAGATGACAGGCTTCATGAACTTTGGGCAACATGCCGAGCATCTTGGTATGCTCACTTTGATTCCAGACCTCGCCACTCATAACAGCTACTTTTCAGGTGACGAATCCGCGAAGTGGAGAACTATCTCCGAAAGGCCGGAGGTGAAAGCAGCAATGGCAAAATATGAGGAGACGTTTACCGAGGAATACGCAGGAAATATGATCGTGAAGTAAAGCCAGAAAGCAAACTTCCGACCGAGGGGCGTAGGGCGAAATCCCGATCCGGCAGGGTAGAGTCCCGAGCAGGTCGCCTGCCTGGCGAATGGTCTACAGTATTATCCTCGGGTTAGTATTAGCTTGTGACATTGGGGAATGGGCTAATCGATTTTCCGATCAGTTGCGACAGTAAAATAGACTTGGTGGCACACTTATGAAATTCTTCGCTGCGTTGCTAGTCGCTGCTCTCGCAATACCTGCCCGAGCGCAGGAATCTCCGCTTCAAGGATTGGATGGATATATTGAGCAGGCGCGGAAGGCCTGGCAGATTCCTGGTCTGGCGGTCGCCATTGTCAAAGATGATTCTGTGGTGTTTTTACAAGGGTTTGGCGTCAGCGATGTCCGATCAGGTGAAGCGGTCGACGAGAACACACTTTTCAGCCTGGCTTCGAATACGAAAGCCTTTGTAGCGCTGGTGATCATGCAGCTTGTTGATCAGGGCAAGGTCGATCTTGATGCGCCTGTCATAACGTATCTCCCCGACTTCCAGGTGGCAGATCCCTACGTCACCCGAGAGTTGACCATCCGTGATTTGTTGTCGCATCGCACAGGGGTAAGGCCGACAAATCCGTGGGATTTAATTGACACCGCTGAAGAGGGCATCTATAGCCTGCGATTTGCACTACAGTCTTCAAGCTTACGCTCGACGTGGGAATATAACAACGACATGTATGTAGTCGCCGGCGCCGTGATCGAGGCGGTTTCCGGGCAGTCATGGGAACGCTTTGTGACGGATCACATTCTCAGACCGTTGGGCATGCATGCCACGAAAACGAACGGCCGTGGATTGGCCGATAGCCAGGGGGTAGCACAGGCGCACGGCCTTATTGACGATACGTTGCGCGTGGTCGCATATCGTGGTTACCCCGCTGGTGGAGCAGCGGGCGGCATGCGTTCGAGTCTGCTTGAAATGACGCGCTGGGTTAAAGCTCTTCTGGATAGCACGCGTGTAGGCCAAGATCGATTGGTGGAGCCAGCGTCATTCACTGAGTTGTTTCACCCTCAAATGCTCTGTTGCCTCCCAGTAATGCCGCTACTCGTGAAGCAAAGCCTAATTTCACTGCATATGGTCTTGGTTGGTTTTTGCAGGATTACCGAGGGCGCTTTGTTGCCATGCATACAGGAAGTCATGTAGGAACAGGCTCGTTAATAGGCTTGCTACCTGAGGAGCGCCTCGGTGTCATCGTACTAGCCAACAGCCATGCTCCTGAATTGAGGCACGCACTGATGTATCAGGTATTTGACCAATATCTGGGTGGGGCGGGAAAAGATTGGAGCCGTGATCTACTGGCATTGTATCGAAGCCTGCAAGATAGAGCAGAAGCCAGACTCAAAGCGCGGAATAGGTGCCAGATACTCAGACAACACTCGATTTAGCTGGGTATACCGGCGAATTTACCGATAGCATTTACGGCGCAATAACCGTTACCCTTGAGTCTGGCGGGCTAGTTATGAGGCTCGGTCGCTACACCCAGGACCTAGAACACTGGCATTATGATACATTTCGTGCTGTAGATAGAGGTCCGTGGGGAATTGATAAAAAGAACCCTCGCAGCGGAGGTGAGGCCTGGTTTCCGCAATTCCGCATCGATGATCAGGGGAATGTGGCGGCTATCGAATTTCCTGGTCGTTTTGACGGCATAGGAAGAGTATTCTATCGCACCGCTGCCGATAGATGAAGGTTCAGAAAAGTAGCCCGCCATTTTTGGTGGGGCGTAGAGCGAAATCGCCGGCTCAGGTAAAGCAGGGGACTTCGTGATCCCCCGGTTAAAACGAAATCTGCTCCGAGCGGCTTCCTCGACGGCTCCCTGGCGACGAATGAAGGCTTTTCCCGTGGAATGCGGCACAGACGCTGCGTAACCCGGGATAACCCATCGAGAGCCATAGCTTCGTTGGCCGGCGACGCCACCATCCGCCCGGCGTCCGCACGTTCGTCGGCTGTCCAATCAAGCCGCGCCGCAGCGCTTGGGTATGTACCCGCTAACGCCGTCGCCCGGTTTGTGATACGGTAGACAGGTCTGGGCCATCTCGACGTGGCTATACAGCATCCTATCGCCGTTTCCTTCGCGGAATGGTCATACTATCTGCATAACCCGCTCAAAGGACGGCCGACACCCATCCTGCATCTTACATCCTGCATCCCGCCACTCCCACGATCAAAAAAACGTCAACTTCGGGAAAATGCGGACGAGGCCGACGATGCAGGCGATGCTGACCACGCCGGCGATCAGTGACGACGTCATTTCGCCGTAGATGAAAAAGCCGGTGGCGAAGAGCGCCCCGTAGACTGCGATGCAGCCGAGCAGCATCCCCAGGATTTCCATCGGGAGCTGACCGGTTTCTTTCGGGATCGGGTCGCCGTCGAGCCGGGCGCGTTCCAGCACGGCATCCCAGCCGTTGCCGCCCGGCTTGATGCGGCGGTAAAAGGCGCGCAGGGTCGCGTCGTCGTCGTGCGGCGTGAAGTAGGTGGCCACGATCCACACGATGGTCGTCAGCAGGGCGCCGACGACGACCTTGGCCGAGCCCGACATCGGCAAAAAGCCGAGCCGGTCGTGCACGAAGGTCAGATAGCCGGCGATGATCATCGAGGAAATCATCGCCACGATCTCGGTGTACGCGCTGATGCGCCACCAGAACCAGCGCAGGATGTAGATGAGCCCCGTGCCGGCGCCCAGCAGGAGCAGCAGCGAGAAAGCCTGGCCGGCGTCGGTCAACAGCAGGCCCAGCCCGAGCCCGAGGACGGTGGACACGATGGTGAAAATCCGGCCGGCCCAGACGAGTTGCCGCTGGGTCGCGTCGGGCCGGATGAAGCGCTGGTAGAAGTCGTTGACCAGGTACGATGCCCCCAGGTTGAGCTGGGTGGACATCGTCGACATGAACGCTGCGATCAGCGACGCGGCGACGAGTCCGAGCAGCCCCGGCGGCAGGAAGGTGAGCATAGCCGGGTACGCGACGTCATGGCCGAGCTTGTCCGCCGGCAGATTCGGAAAGGCCGCATGCAGATCGGTCAACGTCGGAAACACGACGATCGAGGCGAGCGCGATCAGGATCCACGGCCACGGGCGCAGCGCGTAGTGGGCCGCATTAAAAAACAGCGTCGCCGTCATGGCGTGTTTCTCGTTCTTCGCCGAGAAGATGCGCTGGGCGATGTAGCCGCCGCCGCCGGGTTCGGCGCCCGGGTAATACGAAGCCCACCACTGCACCGCGATGGGGACGAGCAGGATGGGCACCCAGGCCTCCGGGTTCGAAAAATCGGGCATCAGGCTGAGGCGGTCGGAGACGGCGGGGTTCTGCAGCAGGTTGCTCAGGCCGCCGACCTGTTCCATCCCGAGCAGATAGACGCAGGCGGCGATCGAGCCGAACATCGCGATGATGAATTGGAAGAAGTCCGTGATAATGACCGCCCGCAATCCGCCGACCGTGCTGTAGGCGAGGGTGATCGAGCCGGCCACCGTCAGCGTCAGCCAGCCCGGCCACCCGAGGATGATTTCGCCGAACTTGATGCCGGCCAGCGCCACGGAGCCCATCACGACCACGTTAAAAATAAGGCCGAGGTAGAGCGCCCTGAATCCGCGCAAAAACGCCGCCGCCTTCCCGCTGTACCGGAGTTCGTAAAACTCGATGTCCGTCATCACCTGCGACCGGCGCCACAGCTTGGCATAGACGAACACGGTCAGCATCCCCGTCAGCAGAAACGCCCACCAGCCCCAGTTGCCGGCGACGCCGTCGACGCGCACCAGGTTGGTGACGAGGTTCGGGGTGTCGGATGAAAACGTCGTCGCGACCATCGAGACGCCCAGCAGCCACCAGGGCATGCTGCGCCCCGAGAGGAAGAAGTCGGTCGTGCTGTCGCCGGCCTTGCGCGAGAACCAGAGCCCCACGAAAAGCGACACGGCGAAAAAGGCGAAGATGATCGTCCAGTCAATCGAGGCAAGATGCATGGCGAGGCCGGCGGCGCTGGTGGGGTATCAGGCGCTGCGGTTCAACGCCTGATCGATATCGGCGACGATGTCGTCGATGTGTTCTAAACCGACCGAAATTCGGACAAGTCCGGGTAAAATACCAACGGCCTGCCGATCTTCTTCGCTGAGCGAGCTGTGGGTGGTGCTGGCGGGGTGGGTGGCAATGGACCGCGTGTCGCCCAGATTGGCCGAGAGCGAGCACAGCGCCAGGGCGTCCAGAAACCGCCGGCCCTGCTCGATCCCCCCCTTGACGCCGAACGTCACCACGCCGCCGCCGGCCGACATCTGCCGCCGCGCCAGCTCGTGCTGCGGGTGCGAGGGCAGATACGGGTACTTCACGAACTCAACGCCCGGGTGTCCTTCGAGGAAGCGCGCCAGCGCCAGGGCGTTGGCGCAGTGCCGCTCCATGCGCACCGCCAGCGTCTCGAGGCTTTTGCTGAACATCCAGGCATTGAAGGGCGAAAGCGACGGACCGGTGTGCCGCGCGAAAAACCGGATGGGCTCGATGATTTCCGCGCTCCCCAGAATCACGCCCCCGATGCCGCGCCCCTGGCCGTCGATGTATTTGGTGGCGGAGTGCATCACGAGGTCGGCGCCGTGCCGCATCGGCTTCTGGAGGATCGGCGTGGCGAAGATGTTGTCGACAAAAAGCAGCACCCCGCGCGCCTTGCAGAGGCCGGCGAGCCAGTCGAGGTCGATCAGGTCCAGCGCCGGGTTGGACGGCGTCTCGACGTAGCAGATCTTCGTATTCGGCTGGATGAGCGCCTCCCAGCGCTCGGGCGCCTCGATGTCGGCGTAGCTGTGCGTGATACCCCAGCGCGGGAGCAGCTGGGTCAGGATCTGGTGCGTGGAGCCGAAGACAGACCGCGACGCCAGGATGTGGTCGCCGCTCTTGAGCAGGCCGGCGAGCCCGGTGAACACCGCCGACATCCCCGACGCGACGGCGATGCCGTCCGCCGCCTCCTCCAGTTCGCACATCTTGACCACGAACTCGTCGACGCTCGGGTTGCTGTACCGCGCATAGATGTTGCCGCTTCGCTCCTTGGCGAACAGGGCGCGCGCATGTTCGGCGTCGTCGAACAGGAAGCTGGACGTCATGAAGATCGACGTCGCGTGTTCGCGCTGCGTCGAGCGCTCGGTCTGGGTGCGGATGGCGCGGGTTTCTTCGTGCAGGGATTTCGAGGGGTCGTGGGGGGCGTTACTGGGCATAATCGACAGCGTTGACGGAGAACGAGTACGTGATCTGGGCCGTTTTTTCGAGCGTCTTGGCCACGGAGCAGTATTTTTCGAGGCTCAGGTCGATGGCGCGGCGCACCTTGTCGGGGTCGAGGTCGCCCTCGAGGGCGTAATGGGCGTGGATGCGTGTGTAGAGGGATGGTATCTCCCCCTGGGCGCGTTCAGCCTCGAAATCGACGCGGAACGACGTGATGTCCTGCCGGCCTTTTTTCAGGATCGATACGATGTCGATCCCGCTGCAGCCGCCAAGCGCCATCAGGAGGGTTTGCATCGGCCCGGCGCCCTGGCCAGAGCCGCCATCTTCGACACCGGTATCCATGTGCACGGTATTGCCGCGGTCGTTGCGGCCCACGAAATGGAACGCGTCGTCAACACGCTCCACCTGGATATGAATCATACGCGGTAGGGAGGTAGGAGGGGAAAGCACGAAACGCCGTCAAGATACGAACGCCGGCATTGAAAATTTCTCCCCGATGGAGATCCCGAACAGGGCGGCGAAGCGGGCGCCGCTGAATGTGCCTTCGTCAGTGGCGACGATGGCGAGCTGGAGCACGGTGCCGCCCGCGCAGAGCACGAGCAGGCCGCGATCCGGCGTCGTGGCGATGACGGTGCCTGCCGGCAGCCGGGGAATCGGCTCGAACGGCGTCGGGCGCGCCTCCAGGATGCGGACCGGCGTGTCGCGCAGGAAAGCCACCGCCCCCTGATAGGTCGGATTGGCGGCGCGCGCCAGCGCCGCGATGGCGGCGGCGTCGGACGCGGACCAGTCGACCGTGAGGTCGTCGAGGCCGGGCCGGCCCTGATAGCCGGCCTCGGCTTCGGATTGCGCCGGGAGCGCGGGTAGCTCGCCGGCCGACAGCAGCGCGATGAACTGCTCGATGCAGCGGCCGGCGGCCTCGATCAGCACGCTAAGGTGCACGCCATACGTGTCTTCCGGCCCGATGGCCACCTCCTCCATCCACACGATCGGCCCGTCGTCGAACGCGGGCGTCATCCGGTGCAGCGTGGCGGCGCCCGACGCGCTGCCCTGTTTGATCTGCCAGAACACGGGGTCGGGGCCGCGAAAGGCCGGCAGCTTGCCCGGGTGAATGTTGAAGAACCCGTGCCGCGGGAGGTCCAGCACGGCGGCCGGGATGCGGTAGGGGAAGGTCTGCACGAGGGCCGCATCGGCCCGGCTGGCGATGAGCCAGTCCTCCAGATCCGAGGCGATCGTGGCGCGGGCCACGGTGGCGAAGGGGATGCCGAGCTGGCGAGCCTGCTCCTGGAGCATGCCGGCGATGTGAGGCGCGAGGTCCGAACAGGCGAGTCCGGCCAGCATACCGTGTTGCGCGAGAAGCGGGACGGACGGCAGTGCAAATTCTGAATTGCACAAAAAGGCGATGCGCATGGCTCGATCGGACGGCGTGTTCGGGCGCCCGGGGTGGCGAAGGTGAAAAACCTTCCTCCCACGCGACGGCGCGATCCGGGAATAGGCCGCTCGGCGCCTGGCGCCGGCCCTTTACCCGTGAAACGCGGTCAGATGAGCAATAATGCGACCAGAATCAGCAAGATGATAAAGCTGATGATAAACAGCGGGCACCCGAAGCTGGACAGTCGCGTCCTGGTCGCCGACTCGTTTTGCATGTGTCGCTCTTCCAAAGGCATGCAGCGCCTTTTGATTTAGGTACAACAGAGCAGGTGGACGCCTAGGCCGTTCTCGGGCGGCTTAGAGCCGCGGCGACGAGTTGGCGGGACAGGTCCTCGATGAGGTCAAAAGAAGCGGTGCCGGTCGTTGTTTGCACGCGCTCCTTGATATGATTCCAGACGTTCGGATTTCGGACATTGTCCAGGAAATCGTGGCCGCGCGACGTCAGGCTGCGAATCGCCGTAAACAGGATGCGGTTGTTCGTGGTGTATTTGTATTCGCCTTCGAGCATCTTGGAGTCGATGAGCAGCTTGACGTGCTCGTCGACGAGATGCTGATCCACGTCGTCCAGTGAAAGCGCGTGGATCAACGGCTCAGCCGGATCGCCCTGCTCTTCTACCTGGAGCAGGATGTGGCGCATCAGATCGAGATTTCGCTTCATACAATCAGTTTGGGACGGATGTGAATATAGGACATCCGAAGAAAAAAAACGCCACCGGGGCCACGGGAAGCGCCGGGGGCGCCCGCGGTGAAGGACGCCGGCCTCAAACCGGTCTCCCGCAACGATATACGCCGCGCAGCGGACCACATTGCGTCTCTGTCGTGCCATCGCGGGCAAAAGTCAGAAAAACACCCGGAAATTGGCGCATCGAAATGGCGCATCCGTTTGCATGGGAGCGGGGGCTGAGGTATGCTCCCTGGATCGGGCTTCCTGCTTCCACCCCCCGCATCGTCCAGCGCGGCGTGCTGTGACGTCCGGTCGCCCGTACTTGAAGACGTGCTCGCTGTCGGTTAAGATAGCGTCGTATCCCTGGACCTCGCTCACCCGCGCCCATGATCGTTCGCAGTCCGCTACCCGACATCACCATTCCCCGTGTTTCGCTGCATGCCTTTATCGCCGAGCGGTTTGCGGAGCTGGCGGATCGGCCGGCGCTGATCGATGGCGCAACCGGACGCACCCTCACCTACGACACCCTGCGCATATCGATCGAACGCGTCGCCGCCGGCCTGCATGCGTTCGGGCTGCGGCCCCGCGAGAAGGTGGCGCTCTATAGCCCGAACGTGCCGGAGTACGCGGTCGTTTTTCTGGCGGTGTCGATGAACGGGGCGGTCAACACGACCATCAATCCAACCTACACGGCGGACGAGCTCCACGCGCAGCTGATGGATTCGGAGGCCGTCTACCTGGTTGCGCATCCGGCCGTGATCGAGACCGCCAAAAAGGCGGCCTATGGCACCCACGTCCGCCACATCATCGTCTTCGGCGAGGCGGAGAGCTGCGTGCCGTACGAAACCCTGCGCGCCTCGAAGGCTCCGGTCCCCGAGGTCGCGATCGATCCCGAAAACGACCTGATCGCACTGCCCTACAGCAGCGGCACGACCGGGTTGCCGAAGGGGGTCATGCTCACCCACGCCAACATCGTCGGCAATGTCATGCAGGTCATGGCGGCCCTGCCGGTGACGTCGGACGATGTGCTGATCGGCATCCTGCCCTTTTATCATATCTATGGGATGACGGCCATCATGGGACTGGCGCTCTACGCCGGCGCCACGATCGTGACGATGCCGCGCTTCGAGCCGGAGTCGTTCCTGCAAAACATGCAGGATCATGGCGTGACCCTGGCCTTCCTGGTGCCGCCCATCATCCTGTTCCTGGCCAAGAGCCCGCTCGTCGACCGATACGACCTCAGCCGGCTCGTCCATATCACGTCGGGTGCGGCGCCGCTGTCCGAGGCGCTGGCGCGGATGTGCCAGGACCGGCTCGGCTGCACGGTCCGGCAGGGCTACGGGCTTACCGAGACCAGCCCGGTCACGCACATCTGCTCGCCGCTGGTCCCGGATCGGCTCGGCGCCGTGGGCACGTGCATTCCGAATACCGAGGTGCTGATCGCGGACCTATCCACCGGCGCTCCGGTCGCGACCGGCGAAACCGGCGAAATCTGGCTCCGCGGCCCGCAGGTCATGCGCGGCTACCACAACAAGCCGGACGCCACGCGGGACATGATCGACACGGAGGGATGGCTGCATACCGGCGACATCGGCTACACCGACGCCGAAGGCTTTCTCTACGTCATCGACCGGGTGAAGGAGCTCATCAAATACAAAGGGCTCCAGATCGCGCCGGCCGAACTCGAGGCCGTCCTGCTCACGCATGCCGATATCGCCGACGCCGCCGTGATCCCGAGTCCGGACGAGGAGGCCGGCGAGGTGCCCAAGGCCTTCGTGGTCCTCAAAGCCGGCGCGTCGCTCTCGGAGACGGCGCTGATGGACTACGTGGCGGAACGCGTCGCTCCCTACAAGAAGGTCCGCAAGGTCGCCTTCGTCGATCAAATCCCCAAGGTGCCGTCCGGCAAGATCCTGCGCCGCGTCCTCGTCGAACGCGAGCGGGCCGGCGCGGGCTGACGGCATTTCGCGACACCCGCAGTTGGTTCAAGGTTTGAGGATCAAGGATCAAGGACGTTTTCCTTAAACCTTGAACCTCAAACCTTGAACCCTCCCTCACCTGAACAGCCAGTACACGCCGGCGGCCAGGATGCCGCCGAGGATCGGGCCGGCGATCGGAATCCAGGCGTATCCCCAGTCGCTGTCGCGCTTGCGGGAGATTGGAAGGAGCGCGTGCATGATCCGGGGGCCGAGGTCGCGCGCCGGGTTGATGGCGTATCCGGTGGTGCCGCCGAGGGAGAGCCCGATCGCCAGCACGAGGAGCGCCACGGGCAGGGCGTCGAGCGGACCGAGGCCGACTTCCGCCTGAACCATGTACAGCACGCCGAAGACGAGCACGAAGGTGCCGACGATCTCCGAGATCAGGTTGTTGCGGGTGTGCCGGATGGCCGGCGCGGTGCAAAAGACGGCCAGCTTGGCGTCCGGGTCGTCGGTGCGCTCGAAGTGGTCCCGGTACATCAGCCAGACCAGGAACGAGCCAAAGGCCGCGCCGAGCACCTGGGCGATGATGTAATAGGGGACGTCGGCCCACGGGAAATTGCTGGCGGCGGCGAGCCCGATGGTCACCGCCGGGTTCAGGTGCGCGCCGCTGTACGTGGCGACGCAGAACACGCCGGTAAAAACGGCCATGCCCCAGCCGATCGTGATGACGATCCAGCCGGCGTTATGCCCTTTCGTCTGGGCGAGGACCACGTTGGCGACCACGCCGTCCCCGAGCAGGAGCAGCATGGCGGTGCCGATAAATTCCGCGAGAAATGGTGTCATGGGTGGGGAGGGTTAGGAGGGGGCTTCCCAGTTTTTGGATCGGTCCAGCGCTTTTTGCCAGCCGCGTTTGAGCAGGTCGACACGGTCGGCCGGCATGGAGGGGGTGAATCGGCGATCGACCTGCCATTGACCGGCGATCGCGGCTTCGCTTTCCCAGTAGCCGACCGCCAGGCCGGCGAGATAGGCGGCGCCTAGCGCCGTGGTCTCCAGCACTGTGGGGCGGACGACCGGTACGCCGAGGATATCCGCCTGGAACTGCATCAGCATGTCGTTGGCGGCCGCACCGCCGTCGGCGCGGAGTTCGGCGAGGCGCAGACCGGAGTCGGCCTCCATGGCGGACAGCACGTCGCCCACCTGGTAGGCGATCCCTTCCAGCGCGGCGCGCGCGATATGCGACGCCGTGCTGCCTCGCGTCAGGCCGGTGATCGTTCCGCGGGCGTAGGGGTCCCAGTGCGGCGCGCCCAGGCCGGCAAAGGCCGGCACGAGGTAGACGCCGCCGTTGTCCTCCACCTGCGCTGCAAGCGCTTCCACCTCGGCCGACGACGAGAAGAGCCCGAGGCCATCGCGTAACCACTGCACCACGGCGCCGGCGATGAAGATGCTGCCTTCCAGCGCGTATTCCGTGCGGTCGCCGATCTTCCATGCGACGGTGGTCAGCAGGTTGTTTTTCGAATCGACGGCTTCCGTGCCGGTGTTCATCAGCATGAAGCAGCCTGTGCCGTAGGTGTTTTTCACCATGCCCTGCTCCGTGCACATCTGGCCGAACAGCGCGGCCTGCTGGTCGCCGGCGATGCCCGCGATGGGGATGGGGGCGCCGAAGAGGTCGGCGACGGTCTCGCCGTACACCTCGCTCGACGAGCACACTTCCGGCAGCAGCGCATGGGGTACGTCCAGGAGGCGCAGCAGCTCGTCGTCCCACACGCCGGCCCGGATGTCATACATCAGCGTGCGCGAGGCGTTGGTGACGTCGGTCACGTGGCGGCGGCCGCCGGTAAGATTCCAGATCAGCCAGCTGTCGATCGTCCCGAACGCGAGCGAGCCGGCGTTCGCCATTTCGCGGGCGCCGGGTACGTTGTCCAGGATCCAGTTGACCTTGGTGCCGGAGAAGTAGGCGTCGAGCACGAGGCCGGTGCGCGACCGGAAGCGATCCACGTGGCCCGCCTTGCGCAGGTCGTCGCAAAAGCCGGCGGTCCGCCGATCCTGCCAGACGATGGCGTTGAACACCGGCTTCCCGGTTTCCCGATTCCAGACGACGGTCGTTTCGCGCTGGTTGGTGATGCCGATGCCGGCGATGTCCGCCGCGGTAAGTCCGTTTTTGCGGAGCACGTCCCGGGCGACGGCGAGCTGGGACGACCAGATCTCCATCGGATCGTGTTCGACCCAGCCGGGGCGGGGGAAGTGCTGCTCGAATTCCTGCTGCGCCACGCCGTGGATTTTGCCGTCGTGCCCGAAGAGAATGGCGCGAGAACTGGTGGTGCCCTGATCGAGCGCGAGAATATATTTCATGCGTTGTAAACCGGGTGAGCGGTGGGGCGTATGGTAGCCGCGCGTCACGCTTCGCGGCGCGGCACGCCAAGATAGAATCCATTCCCAAGACATGCTACTCGTCCGTTGCCGCGCATTTCTGCGAAAAAACTTCGGCAACCGCGCTTTTTCGGGATGAATAGCCCTACGTGCGTTCGCACATCGATGCCGGATCCATGCCTTCTCAACCCCTGATCGTGTCCCGTACGTCCATTCGCCGGTTCGCCGGCCTGTTGCTGCTCATCGCCGTCCTCGCGCCCGCGCGGGTACTGCCGGCCCAGCCGTTTCGCTGGGGTGTCGGCGCCGGCGCATCCTACCAGCAGCTGGTGCTCGATGCGCCGCTGCCGCAGTGGTCGGATGAAGGGCTCGTTTTTCCCACCCTGCTCGTCTTTGGCGAGGCGCCGCTGTCGCGCATCGAGGGGCCGCTGGGCAGGCGGCTCCACCTCGGCGGCGGGCTGCGGTACAACCGCCAGGCCGGGCGGATCGCCTGGACGTTCGAGGTAAGCGAATCCATGCAGACCTTTTCCGGCACCTTCACGATCAAGCAGCACTACGTGTCCATCCCGCTCTGGCTCCGGCTCGATCTCGGCGATTCACCGCTCTTCCTGACCGCCGGCCCGGAGGCCAGCCTGCTCGTCGCCGCCCGCAAGGAATCGCGCACGGACACACCCGCTTCCGCGCGGTCCCGGCGCGACGACGCGGTGGCCGAACAGCTCAATCGCTTGGGCGTGGCGCTGCGCGCCGGCGCCGGCGTCCGGCTCGGCGGACGCGCCCGGGCCGTTCTGACGTACTGCGGCGGACTGACCTCGGCGAAAAAGAACGCCGATCAGCCGGTGCTGGTCTCGGACTGGCAGAACCGCGAGTGGGCCTTCGAACTGTTGTATTCGTTGCGGGAATGACCGTTTATGCGATACATTAACACCCCCGGACACGGAACCGTCCTCTTGTACCTTTACTCGTTCTGACATGCAAGTCGGCAAGGCCATACTCATCACGCTGGTTACATTAGCCCTGCTTCAGTTTCTGACGCTCACGTTCCGAACCGAGCACATCGAGGCCGATCTCCTGCGCCGCACCCGGCAGCGGCTCGAGCAGGGACGCGCCGGCATCGCCATCGCGCAGGTCTCGTTCGCCGGGCGCGACGCCACGCTGGAAGGACCGGTTTCGTCCGAGGAAGAAAAGCTGCGTGTGGAAGGGCTCGTCGGGGTATACCCGGTGCGCGTCGTGCAGAATAACCTCGAAGTCACGCTATCCGAAGAGGCTGCGGCGAACGCCATGCCTCCCTCGCGTATCCCGGATGCGGAGATGATTTTCATGTTGGCCTCCTCCGCCAACCAGCAGTTGCTGCTCACGGGCCGCCTGCCCGATGCGGAAACGCGTGACCGTTTCCTGCAGGCGGCGCGATCCTCGTTTCCAGGGCACACGGTGACGGACGCAACCGTGCTCGACGCCGGCACGGCCGGACCCTGGGTCGACGGCGTGCTGTCCATGTTGCCATCCATCAGCGCGGTGCTGCGTCCCGCGCTGCGGGTCAGCGCCACCGCCGTCGAACTCCGCGGCGACGTGCCCACGACGCTGCAGGAAACGGTCGTGCTGCAGGACGCTCGCGCGGCCCTCGCCGAAGTGCTGCCGCTCCAGACCAACCTGCGGGTGCTCGATGCCGGCGCGGCGCCGGCTTCGGCTTCGGTGATTCAGATGCGGCAACGGCTCGAGGCCGTGCTCGCCGGCCACCGGGTGCAATTCCTGATCAACACCGCCGAACTGGTGCCGGCGTCCAAAGAGTTGCTCAACCGCGTGGCCGCCGTCCTGGGCGAAGCCGAGGACGTGCACATCGAGGTCCAGGGCCATACGGACATCCTGGGCTCGGTGGCCATGAACAATGCCCTCAGCCAGAGCCGGGCGGATGCCGTTCGCGACTACCTGATCTCGCAGGGGATCGCGCCGGCGCGGCTGACGGCCATCGGCTATGGTCCGACCCGCCCCGTCGCCACCAACACCACCCAGGAAGGACGCATCAAAAATCGGCGTGTAGAATTCAGCTTAAAGGGAGGCTCCTAATGGTTTATTTGTTCGGCCAGATCCTGTTCTGGATCGCCCTGTCACTCGTGGCGGGCATTGTGCTCGGCTGGTATCTGAGAGGCATCATCCGCGGCGATGCCTATCAGGAGCTGGCCATGAAAGAGGTGAAATACGAACGCCCCGTGCGCCCTGCCGTCTCGACCGACGGGATCGCCGGCGGCAGCACCGTCCTCAACGACGCCCTGCTCAAGGCCCAGCGCGATCTGGAGGCATGCCAGCAAAGCCTGGCGCTCGCCGAGGCCCGGCTGCAGTCGACCCACGCGCCGGTGGAAGAACCCGTGATGCGCAAGCCGTCGAGCGCCGCGAGCAAGCAGATGCCCGTCGTGCAGGAGCGGGATGACTTGAAGAAGATCTTTGGCATCGGGCCGTACATCGAACGCCGCCTCGCCGAAATCGAGATCACCACCTATCGCCAGATCGCGCAGCTTTCCGAGATCGAGATGGAACGCGTGGGCGAGCACCTGAACTATTTCCCGGGACGCATCCAGCGCGACGGCTGGACGGAAAGCGCGCGCCGGCTCCACCAGGAGAAATACGGCGAGTCGATCTGAAGCCCGCCCGGGGGCGTCGCTCAGTGGACGTATGCCGTGCGTACATTGCAGGGGACGGCGTCGGTCGCAGGTCAGTAGATAAACCCAGTAGAAAAAAAGGCCTTCTCGAATACCGAGAAGGCCTTTTTTACATCAAACCATAGCGGTGTCGCTCAGGCGCGCGCCCGCAGCAGGTCGCGGATTTCGCCAAGCAGCTTTTCTTCAGCCGAAGGAGCCGGCGGCGCCGCAGGTGCCGCTTCTTCCTTCTTCTTGAAGTTGTTGACCGATTTGACGAGGAGGAAAACGCAGAACGCGACGATCAGAAAGCTCACGACGGTGTTGATGAACGCGCCGTAGTTGATGCTGACCGCCCCGGCTTCCTTCGCAATCTCCAGCGAGGCGTACGGACCCGCAGTCGCCCCTTCTTTGATTACGAGGAATAGATTCGAGAAGTCCACGTTACCGAGTGCCAGGCCGATGGGCGGCATGATGACATCGTTGACGAGAGACTGGACGATCGTGCCGAACGCAGCGCCGATAATGATACCGACGGCCATGTCGACGACATTGCCCTTGACAGCAAACTCTTTAAACTCTTTGAGCATTGCTTTGGTGAGTGAGTGAGAAAAAAGGTGGACAGTGGTGGGTCCATATGCCGGCAAAAATAGGATGGGCGTGTTAAAAAACAAAAAACGGAATGCGGAGCGACGGATGGGCGGGATGGCGACGGCGCAGGGGCGGCGAGGGTGCTCCAGCCGGGTGTTTATTCGCCACCGGTGGCCTGGAAGCGCTACAGGGGATTGATGCACACGCAAATAGTACTTACTTTTGCGCGCGACCCATACAATGGCTGCTGTATCGTTGCTATTCCCCCGTATCGAGTGGATCCGCAACCGTAGAACGAATTGCGCCCATACCGGGCAGGCTCGTCAAGAGATATAGTTCAAGCAACAGCCGATCCGAGAATCTCTGCAACATCGAGTGCAACATTGCATAGGAGGCATTTATGGCAAAATTGACAACCATTGAAGGTATCGGCGACACGCTGGCTGAAAAAATGAAGAAAGCCGGCGTGGGCTCCGTCGAGGCGCTGCTCAAAAAAGGGAGCACGCCGGCGGGTCGCAAGGAGATCGCCGCGAAGAGCGGTATCGACGACAAGCGCGTCCTGCGCTTCGTCAATCACTCCGACCTCATGCGCATCAAGGGCATCGGCGGCGAGTATTCGGAGCTGCTGGAAGCGGCGGGTGTCGATACGGTCGTCGAACTCGGCACACGCAAGCCCGAAAATCTTCATGCGAAGATGGTGGAAGTGAACGCAGCCAAAAAGCTCGTCCGGCAGCTGCCGACGCTGGCGGCTGTGACGGATTGGTGCAAGCAGGCCAAAGGTCTTCCCCGCGCGGTCAACTACTGATCGCCCGCCCGCTCTGTTTTAAAACGGCCCGTACATGCCATCGTGTACGGGCCGTTCTGTTTTGTCCGGTCAGGGCCTGGGCTGCCAGAGCGGGTGGTCCACATGCGCCTCGTCCATCATCGCCGTCAGCTGCGCCACCCGTTCCGGCTGCGCCGCGGCCAGGTCGGTTGTTTCCCCCGGGTCGGCATCGAGATTGTACAGCTCGACCGGCCCGGTGAACATGGGTTCGCGCAGGGCTTTCCACGGGCCGGACCGGACCGCCTGTCGCGGCCCCTGCTCGAAAAACTCCCAGTAGAGATAAGGATGCTCGGCCTGTACGCCTGTCCCGAGCAGCGTGGGAACGAAACTGATGCTGTCCAGCGAGTCCGGCGGCATGGCGCCGGACAGATCGGCGAATGTCGTGATCACGTCGCCGAAATACCCGATGTGATCGGATACGGTGCCGGACATGATCTTCCCCGGCCAGCGTGCGATCATCGGCACGCGGATGCCGCCCTCGTAGAGATCGCGTTTGATGCCCCGCAGCGGACCGTTGGAATCGAAAAACGCGGGGTCGTTGCCGCCTTCGGCATGCGGACCGTTGTCCGAGGTGAAGATGACGAGCGTGCGGTTGTCGATGCCGTTCTGCCGCAGCCGCGCCATGAGCCGGCCGATGTCGCTGTCCATCCGGGAAATCATGGCGGCGAGGCCTTTTTGCGGCGCCGGCCAGGACTCGCCCTCGTAAACGCCCAGATCGGGCACCTCCATGCCCTCCTTGCCCGCTTCATTGTTGGCGTGCGGGATGGTGAGCGCGAGATACAGGAAGAAGGGTCCGTCCTTGTGCTGATCGATGTAGTCGAGCGCTTCCTTCGCGAGCAGGTCGTGGCTGTACGTGACCTTCTCGGCAGCCTGGCCCGATCCGTCAGGCCGCTTCGGCTCCGGGATGCGGTTGCCGTCGAGCGGCACCCGATCCTCGTTCCTGAACAGGAATTCCGGATAGTAGTTGTGCGCGTGCCGCTGGCCCAGATAGCCAAAGAAATAATCGAAACCCTGCCGGTTCGGGTGGCCTTCCGACCCAACGCTGCCGAGTCCCCACTTGCCGATCAGGGCCGTGGAATAGCCGGCCTGCCTCAGCATTTCGGCGACGGTCACGTTGTAGCCGGGCAACGGCGTCTGCCCCATGGGTTGCACTTCCAGATTTCCGCGGATATCATTGTGCCCCAGATGCTTGCCCGTCATCAGCACGCTGCGGGATGGGGCGCATACGGTGGAGCCGGCGTAGAACTGGGTGAACCGCATCCCCTCTCCGGCCATCCGGTCGATGTTCGGTGTGCGGATGCGCCGCTGCCCGTATACGCCCAGATCACCGTATCCCAGGTCGTCCACCAGGATGAAGATGATGTTCGGAGGGGCGGTTGTCGGCGCGGTGCGCGGTGCGCAGCCGGCGAGGCAAAGCGCGCTGCATAAAAGAACAAAAAAACGTTTCATGGGGCTCTTCACAATGGCGAGTAGATGGTCGAGCCCGAAGATACGAAACGCATCATGAGATACACCCTCATTGAAGGTCGCTCTCGGGCGCTCTGATAGGATGCGGGGTGTTGGAGAGGGGGATGTTGGAGAGAGGATGCAGGATGCAGGATGCAGGGGTTTTATGTAAAAACCCTGGCCTTGCTCGGTGATCCCGCATCCCAGCATCCTGCATCTTGCATCCTGCATCCCGAATCCCGAATCCCGTACCCAGCATCCCCCATCCCCCATCCCCCCAACATCACACCCTCATCCCACCATGCCCAATCCCGCACCCATCTGGCACAAGCCGGTCGATCTCGACGCGGTCAACGCGCTGGGACACGGCGCCATGCCCGGTTACCATGATATTGTATGCACGGAGGTCGGCGACGACTATCTCGTGGCGACCATGCCGGTCGATCATCGGACCCACACGCCGCATGGCGTCCTGCATGGCGGGGCCTCGGTCGTCCTCGCTGAAACGGTCGGCAGCCTGGCCGGCACGCTGTGCGTCGATTGGGAACGGCAGGTCTGCGTCGGCCTGGAGATCAACGCCAATCACATCCGGAGCGTGCGCGACGGGATCGTCGCCGGCACGGCGCGCCCGCTTCATCTCGGCAAACGGACGCAGGTCTGGAATATCGAAATCCGCGACGAGGCCGGCCGACTCGTATGCGTCAGCCGGCTGACGCTGGCCGTCATCGACCGCGGCTAACAAAAAAAGGCGGCAGAGCCGAAGCTCCGCCGCCTGGTAACGGTCCGGACATCGTTCCGGCGCGTGTTCAGATCCTCGAACCTGAAACCGGTACCCGGAACGGCCCGATCGCCGGGCGATCGGGTCTAGAAGTCCATGCCGCCCATGCCGCCCATGTCGCCGCCCGGGGCGCCGGCAGGGGCTTTCTCGCGTTCCGGCTTGTCGGCCACGACCGCTTCCGTCGTCAGGAGCAGGCCTGCCACGGATGCCGCGTTTTCGAGCGCCGAGCGCGTGACCTTGGTCGGGTCGATAACGCCTTCCTTGATCATGTTGCCGTAGGTCTCGGTGCGGGCGTTGTAGCCGAAGTCGGCTTTGCCTTCCTTCACCTTCTGCACGATGATCGAACCTTCCTGGCCGGCGTTGGCCGCAATCTGACGCAGCGGCTCTTCGACCGCGCGGCGGATGATCGCGACACCGATCGTCTGGTCTTCGTTCTCCGTCTCGACCTTGTCGAGCGCGGGGAGGGCGCGCAGGTACGCCACGCCGCCGCCCGGAACGATGCCTTCCTCGATGGCCGCGCGCGTAGCGTGCAGCGCATCTTCCACGCGAGCCTTCTTTTCCTTCATTTCAGGCTCGGTAGCGGCACCGATCTTCAGCACGGCAACGCCGCCCGACAGCTTGGCGAGGCGCTCCTGGAGCTTCTCGCGATCGTAGTCGCTGGTCGTGACTTCGATCTGCTGCTTGATCTGGTTGACGCGCGCCTTGATCTGCTCGGCTTCGCCGGCGCCATCGACGATCGTCGTGTTGTCCTTGTCGATCACAACCCGCTTGGCAACGCCCAGCGAGTCCAGCGTGGCGCTTTCGAGCTTGTAGCCCTTCTCTTCGGAGATGACCGAACCGCCGGAGATGACGGCGATATCTTCGAGCATGGCCTTGCGGCGATCGCCGAAGCCCGGCGCCTTCACGGCCGCAACGCGGAGCGTGCCGCGGAGCTTGTTGACGACGAGCGTAGCGAGCGCTTCGCCTTCGACGTCTTCCGCGATGACGAGCAGCGGACGGCCCATCTGCGCGATCTTCTCGAGGACGGGGAGGAGGTCCTTCATCGAGCTGATCTTCTTGTCGTGGATCAGGATGTAGGGGTCCTCGAGGACGACTTCCATGCTGTCGGCGTTGGTCACGAAGTAGGCCGACAGGTAGCCGCGGTCGAACTGCATGCCTTCAACCACTTCGAGCGTGGTTTCGGTGCCGCGCGCTTCCTCGACGGTGATGACGCCGTCCTTGCCCACTTTCTCAAAGGCATCGGCGATCAGGCTGCCGATGTCGGAGTCGTTGTTGGCCGAGATGGTGGCAACCTGCGCGATCTCCGTCTTGTCCTCGATCTCGCGGCTCTGCTTGCGCAGTTCTTCGACGATCGTGATGACAGCCTTGTCGATGCCTCGCTTGAGGTCCATCGGGTTGGCCCCGGCGGTGACGTTCTTCAGGCCGGCGCCCATGATCGCCTGCGCGAGCACGGTAGCCGTGGTGGTGCCGTCGCCGGCGACGTCGCTGGTCTTGGAAGCTACTTCCTTGACCATCTGGGCGCCCACGTTCTCGAGTTTGTTCTCGAGTTCGATTTCCTTGGCCACCGTGACGCCGTCCTTGGTGACGGTCGGCGAACCGAATTTCTTTTCAATGATCACGTTACGTCCCTTCGGGCCGAGCGTGACCTTAACGGCATCGGCCAGGGTGTCCACACCACGCTTGAGAGCGCTGCGGGCCTCCGAGTCGAAAATGATTTGTTTTGCCATGGTTGTGTCTGGTGTCTAAACGTACAATAGGTCGAAACAGCCCCGATGGGGCCGATGCGACAGGATCAGTCGACGATGCCGAGGATGTCCGACTCGCGCATGATCAGCAGCTCTTCGCCGCCGATCGTGATTTCGGTGCCGGCGTATTTGCCGTACAGCACGATGTCGGCCTTCTTGACGGTCATGTCGATCTTGGTGCCGTTCTCGACGCGCCCCGGTCCTACAGCGACGATGGTGCCCCGCTGGGGCTTTTCCTTCGCAGCGTCAGGAATGTAGAGTCCGCTCGAGGTTTTCTCTTCGGCGGGCTCGGGGCGGACAACAACGCGATCGCCAAGCGGTTTGATGCTTGCCATTTGGTTATCCTCCAGTATGATGGTTGTTGGTTGTTTGATTAGCGATAAAGATGACGCACCGCTTGTTAGCACTCTCCTCTGGTGAGTGCCAGCAGGTGGATGCACGTCAAGCTCTTGAAAAAAGAACAAGGGGAATGCGGTCAATGCCACGCGTGCGCTTCGCCATAGCGAAAGGCCCAGAACAGGACGCCGGCCCGTTCGTATGGAAGTGGAGCGAAGCGGGCCAGATAAACCCGACCCTATACCCCATGTTCCAGACGCCCGCAACCGGACCGAGCCTGACACCCTGACAAAGCGGAATCGCCTGTGTCAGACAGAGCGCCTGACGCTGTCAGGATGTCACGCAAAATCTGCCAGAATACATGAACAGTTGACCGGGCCATGGTACGTTCAAGCATGATGCCAAATCGTATAGCACGCCACGTGCTGTGGGCCGGTGTCTTTCTGGTACCCGTTCTGATCGTGGCTCCGCCCTTTCTCCCACCGGGCTGGCGACAGATTGTCCTGTGGGCGTTTTCTTCGGTCTGCCACCAGTTGCCGGATCGCACGTTTCATGTCCACGGCGTGTCGTTGGCCGTCTGCCACCGGTGCCTCGGCGTCTACGCCGGCCTGGCGCTGGCCCTGTGTCTCTGGCCGGCGCTGCGTCACGCCGCCGATCGGATCGAGCGTCGCGCCCTGGTTCTGCTGGCCGCGGGTATCCTGCCGCTGGGCATTGACTGGGGCCTCGGGTTTCTGTCGATCTGGGAGAACACCCCTTTCAGCCGCACCACGACCGGCCTGCTCTTCGGCATCGCCGCCGGCCTTCTACTGGCCCGCGCGCTCGATCAACTCGGCCGGATGGACGCGCCGCCGCTGGCGGCCGCGTGATCCTTTCGCATCCGTTTCATCTTTCTGTACGTAGCGCCTATCTTCAGACGCGTCGCGCCCTGCGCGATCCGCTACCCATCCGGTCATAAGAACAAACAGAAAGGCATGTCGAACAAGATGCAATCCATCCTCCTGAGCGGAGTCGCTTCGGGTGTGCTCGTGACACTCATGGCGAATATTCCGGTCGTAGGGGGGTGTCTCTGCTGTCTGGCCTATATCGGCGCCGGCGTGATGTCCACCTGGCATTACACGAATACAAACGAACTCACGATCGCCGGAGGAACGGGCGCCGGCATGGGGGCCCTGACGGGACTGATCGCGTCCATCGTCAGCTCGATCCTCGGGTTCATCTCGTCCAAACTCGGCCTCACCCCGACGATGGAGGAGGCGTTCCGGCAACTCGAGGAATCCGGACAGATGCCTCCCGAACAGCTCGACGTGATCATGGGGCTGGTAGATAACCCGATGTTTTATGTCGGCATTCTGTTCGTGGGAATGATCGTCGGCGCCGTCCTCGGGACCGCCGGCGGGGCGATCGGCGCATCGGCGTTCAAGAAAGGCGGCGCGTTCCCGAACGAGTAGCGGAGGGATGGTTCGAGGTTTGAGGTTCGAAGTTCAAGGCGGGCAGGACCCGATCCTTGAACGGTACACGTTAAACCTTGAACCCTGAACCTTCCACGCCGCCCACCAACGGTGGGCGGCCCCCTACGCACGGAAGCGCTTGAAGGCCGGCTCGTCGAGAATTTCCTTGAGCAGCCAGGCCCGTTTCAGCTTCTCCGGATCCTTCAGATCGTCCTTGATGTCGGCGCTCAGCAGGTCGGCCCGCGTCTTTTCGACTTGAAGCCCATCGTTCTTCTGGGCCGGCCGGGCGACCGGTTTCAGCGTCGGAGTCGTTATGGAGGGCGTCGGTCTGCGCGCGGGGATTCCCTCGCGTTCCACACGCATCTCGCGTTGGAACTGGGCTTCCAGATTGTGGAATTCGGGCGTGGGTTTGGGTGCGGCAGGTCTGGGTGGCAGGCGCTGCACCGGTTCCGGCGCAGGCGGCGGCGTCTCCGGTACGCGCTGTGGATTCTGAAGCGCCTCCTGGATTTCGCGCAGGGCTTCCGCCAGCGTGGCGGGTCGTTCACGGGGCTCGGTCCCGGGCGCATCGCCCGGCAGGGGCGGAAGCGACTTGTTCTTTGGCCTTTTTTTGTTGCCCAGCACCTGGAAAATCAGGTACAGCACAAAGAAAATGACCCAGACTACGAGTTCCGACATGATCGTTGAGGTTAGCAAACGGCGCGAACGCGGCCGGAGCACAGTGCCGCGAGGATGACCATCCCGACCTCAATATAGGCGTCCCGGCCCACCATCTCCAACGTCACGGAAGCCGGGTGATCGTTTTCGCGCTGCTGCCCGCCTCGCCGACGACGCGCAGGACGTACACGCCGGCCGCCAGCGTCTCGCCATCCAGCGTCGCGGTATGTTTGCCGGCCTCCACCCACCCGTCGAGCAGGGTCCCCGCGCTCCGCCCGAGCATATCGACGAGGTCTACCACGATGTGCTGCGCATGCGGCACGTCGTATACGACGGTCGACGTGCCCCGTATCGGATTCGGAAACACCGCGTGCACCGCGAGCCGTTCCGGGGTGGGAACCTCCACGTTCAGTTCGGCGACCGGAAAATGCATGTTCGCGCGCGGTTGATCGAAGAACACGCGGTACCGGTACGCTCCCGCGGTCGCCCCGGGGTCGACCACGGCATACACGCCGTCGCCGGCCGTCGCCGGGATTCGGGCAACGGATTGGTATACGGCCGATTGCGGCGCATCGAAGGGGTCCCCTTTATCCAGCCCGGCGCGTTCCACGACGTACGCCCCGTCGAGACGCTCCTGCTGAACCGACCAGCGGATGCGCACGACGCCATCGCTGCGTTCTGCGCCGGCCTCGCGCAGCACCACCGGCGCCTCGTCGACGCGCAATCCGGAAACGAGGAGGGAATAGGCGAACGCCTCCGTTTCGGCTGATCCCGGCTTGGCGCGCACGGTCAGTCGGTACGCACCGGGAGCGGCCTCGGGAAGCGCGATCTGTTCGATCGGATCGACGCGGTTATCCCCGGTCGACGCCGGCTCGCCCGGATGCTCCGGGTCGAGCACGAACGGGGCATATTCGATTCCGGAAGCCAGGTGCGTCAGGCGAATGTCGAGGTCTGTCCGCAGCTGAGGCGTGCGGTTGTCGAGCCGGCCCGCCCCGGATGCCGCGATCGGTTCGCCCGGCCGGTCTGTCCAGGATGCCGTGATCCGCAGAGGGCCGGCGACATCCACCCGGAGGTCGAATACATCGGGCTGCCGGTTGGATAGCGTGCGTTCTCCCAGCGCCAGCGCGTCGCGTCGCGCATCCAGCACGACCCGCGCGGCTTCACGGACATCGAGCGCCCCCCATCCCGTGGCATAATCCGGCCCCGGCTGCCCCATGTCGCGGGCGGTGTGGAGGACGAGTCCTTTGAGCGTGGCCGCCCGCAGGGGCGCTCCGCGCGTTTCGATGGCCAGCTGCTGGAGCAGCGCGAGACTGCCTGTAACGGTCGGCGCGGCCATGGAGGTGCCGGACGACCGGCTGTAGGCCGCCGGCCCGGCCGCGATGGATGAATACAGCGCTTCCCCGGGCGCCACCAGATCCGGCTTGATGCGGCCGTCGTCGGTGGGGCCGAAGCTGCTGAAATAGCTGGGCTGCGCGGCGTCTCTGACAGCCGGCATCGCGCCCACGGTCAGTACGTTTTTTGCCAGGGCGAAGCTGGATATCGTATCGTATCCCTCCGCGTCGCCGTCGGGGCCTATGGGTCGCTGCGTGGCGTCGTAGTCCGTCCACCGGTTCGAGGGATCGAGCGCCCGGTACCTGCCGGCAGCTGGCCCCGTGTCGTCCCGATCGTTGCCCGCGGCGACGACCGGAAGGAGGTAGGGGTAGGTATAGGTCACGGCATCGAAGAGGGAGGCATCGCGATCGTAGTAGCCGAAGGTGTAGTCCTCGACCTCGCTTACGGCCGCGTCGCCGAACCAGTACCAGACGGTGCTGCTTTCCGACTCCCGCATGAGATTCCAGCCTGCGATCCGGCTGTACGAGTGGTTCGAGATGAGCAGCCCCTCGTGCGCGTCATCGAGCAGCTCCGAGCCGTGGAGCAGCCAGTCGTGGGATCGAAGCCCCGCGTCGGGCGCCATGCCGCGCGCCAGCGGGTCGACGCCCCGGGCGGCGATGGTGCCGGCCACGTGCGTGGCATGGTTGGACGGGTAGCCGCCGTCGAGATCGAGGATGCGGCCATACAGCTCCTGGTGACCGCCCCACGCCGGCCCGTCGTCCCACAGACCCACCGTCACGCCGGCGCCGCTCAGGGCGATCCCGAGGGATCCCTCCGGCGCCACGTCGCGGGCTCCGATGGCCATCGCGGCATCCTCGTTCGCGATGCCGAAATACACGGGGCGGTCGTCGTCGAGCCCGACCAGGGCCACGGTGGAGTCGGCCAGGCGAAACACGTCCGGGCGCGCGGTATGTCGCGCCCACTCGAACCGGCGTAACGTCTCTGTGTCGAGCCGCGATGCGGCCTCTTGCGCCGAGGCCGGTTTCTGGATGCAAACGAAAAGCGCGACAGCCGGCGCCAGCCAGCGGCGAATCGATCCCATGGCGATGCGTGCAGGAGGTGCAGAAAGGGCACGGAAATGCAGTCGCCGCGGGAAATGCAAAAGCGGGGCCGGCGCCTCCTGTTATGTCGCGATGGCCTCGAAAAGGCGCCGACTGGCCCGGTCGAAGGCGAGGCCCTCGGCGGCGTCGGGCGCTGCCCAGCGCAGCCTGCGCCCCGCGAGGTCGTCGCCGATCCGGGCTTCCTGGCAGACGCAGGCGTGGAGCGTGATTTTGAAGTGCGAATACGCGTGGGAGAGCGTATGCGTCGGTGGCGCCACGAGGGTCTGGATGGAAAAGGAATCGGCCAGGGCGCGCGCGCAGGCGGCCTCGATGGACTCCGCCGGCTCCTGGCGGCCGCCGGGAAACGTCCACAGTCCGCCCAGCATGACGTCCTCCGGACGCTGGTAGATTAAATATTCGCCGGCCTCGTTCCGGATGATGCCGACGGCATGGTGGACATGCGGGACGGGCGCTTTTTTCGTCTTGACCGGAAAGAATGCCTGTCGATCCGCCGCACGCGCCGAGCAAAACGCGGCGACGGGGCAACGGGGACAGTCGGGCGAGCGCGGCGTGCAGCACGTCGCGCCGAGCTCCATCATCGCCTGGTTGAAGTCGCCGGGCCGCGACGGATCGATCAGCCGATCGGCCTCCTCCTGAAGCCGGCGTTTCGTCCGCGCGCCGGCCACGTCGTCGTCGATGCTGAACAGGCGGGTGAGCACGCGGATCACGTTGCCGTCGAGCACGGCATGGGGGCGCCCGTAGGCGATGGACAGCACCGCCGCTGCCGTGTACGGACCGATGCCCGGCAGCGCCCGGATCGCTTCGTAGGAGTCGGGCACGGTCCCGCCGTGCCGGTCGACCATCGCGCGGGCCGCGGCGTGCAGGTTGCGAGCGCGCGAGTAGTACCCGAGCCCCTCCCAGTTGAGCAGCACCGCATCCAGATCGGCCCCGGCCAGCGCCGGCAGATCCGGAAAAGCGGCGACGAAGCGTTCGTAATAGGGGAGGGCCTGATCGACGCGCGTCTGCTGGAGCATGATCTCCGAGAGCCAGATGCGGTAGGGATCGTTCGATGCACGCCACGGCATCGTACGCGCCACCCGATCGTACCAGGCAAGCAGCGCATCCCGAAACAGAGGGAGGTCGCGCTCGGGTACGGCGTCGGTCATATAAAAAGAGAGAAGCGAGAGGGCTGCCGCGCGTCAGCGGACATCCACGAGGACGTAGACCTCCTCCGCGACGCGTCCGCCGGCGAGGCCTTCAAAAACGATCGTATGCTCGCCGACATCCTTGGCGAGCGTGCGCCAGAAGTAGGAGCGCTCCACCAGCCAGCTGAGCGCCGGCGCGCGTTTGAGCCGATACGTGTCGATCTCCTGCGCACCGAAAGAGGTCGGCAGATTGAAGATGAGCACTTCACCCGAAGCGACGACGAACGACAGGGATTCGGCCGGCACCTCGCGACGTTCCAGCGGGAGCCCGTCGAGGGAGGAACGGAGGGTAGCCGCATTCGTTTGCTCCACGATATCCACCTGCGGGATCGTCACGACCGGATCGCCGGCCGACGGGCGCTGGAAGCCCGTCAGTACGAGCGCCGCCCCGAGGATCAGGGTAGCGAAAGCGGACAGCATCACACGAGATATGGGCATAGTCTTGTTGCGAACGAGATTTATGCAAAGATATGCAAATTCCGGCGGGAAACCCACCAGGTTGCCGTCGAAAAAATGGGTGTGTCTGTTTGCCTGTCTGGCGCTGGGGATGTCGGTCGGCGGGTACGATGCGGCGGCCCAGGCCGGCGGCGAGGCGGTTCGCTGGTTTGTCAACGACGGCCGCGCCCAGCGCGCGCTGAAGCCGGCGCCCGGCTGGCACCCCGACAGCCTCGCGCTCGTCGCCGGCGCGGTGATCGACGCCCTGCAGCGCGACGGGCATTATCAGGCGCGGGTGGATTCGATTCGCGCCTTTCCGGGCGCCGCGCCGGTCGTCGTGGTTTATGCCCATCCGGGGCCGGCGCCGCGCATCGCGGAGGTTCGGATTTCAGGCGCCCGCGTGATGACGGCCGAAACGCTCCGCGCCCTGATGAAAACGCGTCCGGGTCGTACACTGAACGCCGAGACGCTCGAATCGGACATCGACGCGTTGCTGGTTGCCTATACGGAACGCGGCTACGGGCTGGCGGCCGTGTCCGTAGCGCGCATCGAACTGGGCGCCACGGCGCAAGACGGTCTGATCGTCGAGCTGCAGGTAGACGAGGGCGAGCCGGTGACGGTGGCCGCCGTCGAACTCGTCGGCGCGGCACGGACGCGGCGCGCGTATGTGGAGCGGCTGACCGGGCTGCGCGCCGGCGACGTGCTGGCGCGCGACCTCGACGAGGTGCGTCTGCGGCTGGAGGAGACGGGCTTCTTTGCCCGCGTGGAGCGGCCGGTGCTGTATCGCCTGCCTTCCGGCGCGATCGCGCTGCGCATGGTGGTGGAAGAGGCGTCGCCGGGTGTGTTCGATCTCGTGCTCGGGTATCAACCCCCGGCGGGGAGCGCCCGCTCGCAGGGGCTGGTTGGAAACGGACATCTCGAACTCCGCAACCTGTTCGGCGGCGGCCGCGTGATGGCGCTGCACTTGAATCGGCTCCCGGGCCAGATCAGCCGGCTCGAAGCCTCGTTTCGGGATCCCTACGTAGCCGGATGGCCTCTCCAGCTCGAAATGACGTTCCTCGGGCTGCAGCAGGACTCCACCTACGCCACCCAGCGGTACCTCGGCGCGATGGGCTACCGGGTGGCCCCCGGCCTGGATGTGCTGCTTACCGTGAGTCGCGAAGTGACGCGTCCGGGTTTTGCGGGAGCGCAGCTGGTGGGCGGGCAGCAGCGTATCGCGCGCTCCGACGCCGTCTTCGCCGGCGCGACGGTGCGGTATCGCCGGGTCGATCGCCTGACCAATCCGCGCCGCGGGCTCGCGGCGGAGACGCGCTTCGAACGGGGAAACAAGGAGCGCGTGGCTTTTTCCTCCCTCGGGGTGGCGGATACGACCAGCGTCACGGCGCTGGTCCGCCAGGAGCGGCTTGCGATGCAGGCGCGGCTGTATGTGCCGACGCTGGCCCGACAGGTTTTTGTGCTGGGGGGAGAAGCGAATGCCGTTATTGGAAAAGTACTGGATGAAAGCGACCTGTTGCGTTTTGGCGGGGCCGCCAGCCTGCGCGGGTACGAGGAGGATCGCTTCCGGGGACAATTCGTGCAGCGGAGCTTCGCCGAGTACCGATACCAGTTCGAGCGCGACTCTTACGCGTACCTGTTTTTTGATCTCGGTTATGTGGATCGGCCGGCCACCGCCACGTCGGCGCGTCAGCGCGACGTCTACCCGGGGTACGGGTTCGGCTTCCAGTTCGGAACGTCCGTGGGGCTGATCAACACCAGTTTCGCGCTGAGTCCGGACGATGCGCCCACCGAGGCGAAAGTGCATGTCGGCATCTCCGTTGGGCTCTGACGGCCGGCTTGCTTCCGGAGCGGCGGACCAGTATCCTGGCGCCGAAATCGATAGGTATCTCCGATGACGACCTACTTCTATACGCCGCCGGATCGGGTCCAGGGCGATCGGCTCGTGCTGGACGCGGATGAGGCGGTGCATGCGTTTAGGGTATTGCGGCATCGCGCCGGCGATGAGCTCTGCGTCGTCGACGGCGAGGGCGGCTGGTATCGGGTCCGCCTGGATGCCATCGATGCCCGCCAGGCCGTGGGCCGGATCGTCGAGCGCCGGCGCGACGTTGGCGAGCCGGCCTTCCGGATGCGGGTGGGGATGGCCCTGCTCAAGCAGGAGAAACGCTTCGAGCAGTTTTTGGAGAAGGCGACCGAGCTGGGCGTGTCGGATGTGTATCCCATGACGACCTCCCGCACCGAGAAGCAGTCGATGCGGCTGCATCGCGTCGAACTCATCCTCCAGGCCGCGATGAAGCAGTGCCTCCGCTCGCGGTGCGTCACCATGCACGAGCCGGCCGGCTTCGACGCGGTGCTCGCGGCCGTGCCCGACGAGCTGGTGTTGATCTGTCACGAGGGGGCGGACCGCACCGCATCCGGGCTGCTCGATGCGATCGACCGGGCCGGGATGCCGGCTGCGTTAACCCTGCTCGTGGGGCCGGAGGGCGGATTCAGCGACGAGGAAGTCGCGCGCGCCGTTGGGGTCGGCGCCGTACCCGTATCCCTGGGCGAACGACGCCTGCGGGCCGAGACGGCCGCCATCGCCGCCTGTGCCGGCGTCATGCTGCATTATCAACAAAAAGATGGGGCCGCCCGATGAAGGACCTGCGGGAAGAACGCCTTTCCTCCAAATCCGTGTTCAGCGGCCTCCTGCTGGATGTGTATCGGGATGTCGTTCGGCTGCCCGATGGCAGCGAGGGCGTCCGTGAACGGATCGTGCATCCGGGCGCTTCCGCCGTGGTGCCCGTCCTGCCGGACGGACGCGTCATCCTCGTGCGCCAGTTCCGCTATGCGCTGGATCGGGAGTTTCTGGAGGTGCCGGCCGGCAAGCTGGACGGTCCTGAAGACCGGCCGGAGCGCGCCGCGCTCCGCGAGCTGGCTGAAGAGACCGGATGGACCTGCGATGAACTGGTGCCGCTCGGCGCCTTCCATCCGGCGATCGGGTTCAGCAACGAATGCATCTATTTCTTCCTCGCCCGGTCGCTGCGCGAAGGCATCGCCACGCCGGACCATGACGAATTCCTGGACGTGGTGTATCTTCCGCTGCGGGATGCGCTCCAGCGCGTGACCGACGGCGCCATCACCGACATGAAAACCGCGCTCGCCCTGCGTCTGGCTGCAGATAGCCTGGCAGGAACGAGCTGATCACGGCGGCGCCGGCCGCCGCACTTTCCGCCTTCAGGGCAGGATCTTATCAAGCCCATTGCGTTTAAAGGGCATTCTGAAACCTATCGACGCCCATGTTTACTTTTCTGATCATCCTTATTGCTCTCATCGCCGTCCTGATGACGTTCGTTGTATTGATCCAGAGCGGGCGTGGCGGCGGACTCGCGGGTATCGCGGCCGGCGGTACGCAGCAGGTTCTCGGCGCACGGCAGGCGCCTGACGTGTTGGAGAAAGCAACCTGGACGATGGCGACCCTTTTCATCGTGCTCTGCATCCTCTCGAACTTCCTGATTGACAAGGGCGAGACGCGGAACAGCGTGTTGCAGCAGCGTGCCGGCCAGCAGACCGAACAGGCTGCGCCGACGCTTCCGCCCCCGGCGCCTTCCACCGATGCGCCCGCTGGCGAAGCGACGCCGGCTCCGGAAGGTCAGAACAACTAGGTTCTGTCTGAAAAATCTTTCAGACTGCAACGTATCCTGAACGTGATTCAGGATCCAACGCTGTTTTGGCGGTTTTTTTGGATGCTCAGGGATGCCCCGAACATTTTTCAGACACGGCCTGGGGCAGCCGGAAAAATCCGCAGACGGTGGCGCGATCCTGACGTGATCCATGCCCCGCCCGTCGCACTGAAATAGGCCCGGAAAGGGCGAAGGCAGCAGGACGATGTCCTGCTGCCTTCTTTTTTTGCGGCAATCGCCTGCCTGTAAGCCGAATTCTGTTCGCCGTAGACCGGGCCGCGCCGGCCGTACGGGAGATCATCATTTATCTGGGACCTGTGTCGCCACAGGCCTCTAGCAGCCTACCCATCCCGTTCGACGGGCCATCCTATCCGCTGCCGCCGAAGCGGCAGCGGGCCGGGATTGTTTGGCCTTGCACCCCGTGAGGTTTGCCTGGCCGCCCCGGTCACCCGGGACGCCGGTGGGCTCTTACCCCACCATTTCACCCGTCACCTGTGTCCCCGAAGGGACCATCGGCCGGTTTGCTTTCTGTTGCACGTGCTGTTCCCGCCGAAGCGGGACCTTCCCGTTAGGAAGCACGGCGCCCTGTGGTGTTCGGACTTTCCTCATCCCGCGGATGCGGGACGCGATGATCCGGCAGACGATAATGCTTTGTGCCCGGGTTGACGGCGTGAAAACGCCTACTTGGCGGCCTGATCCATCTCGCCGATGGTCTCCAGGTACAGTTCGCTGTCCACGATGATGCGCCCGGTGTGTTCGCAGGCGACGATCCGGTTGCGCTGGCGGATTTCAACCTGGCGCTGCGGGGGGACGGCGTAGCCCGAGGCGGCGCCGCGCTCCAGCGGAACGAGGGCGCGGCCGTCACGGAGCCGGCTGCGAAGCCGCTTGTACGCCCGAAGATAGCGCGAATCGACGGCGCTTTCCGCTTCCGCGCGTTTCGCTTCGAGTTCGTCCTGCTCCTGCTTCGTATCGCCCAGCACCTCGTCCAACTCCTTGCGCTTTCCGCCGAGGATTTCGAGCAGGTCCTTCAGACGCAGTTCGGCTTCCTCGTGCGCCACCTTGTTGGATACGGTGGTCTGGTTGATCTGCTCGATCTGCAGGTTCGAATCGATGATCCGCTGCTTCTGCGCCTCGATTTCCTTCGTCAGCGCATCGTACTCGCGGTTGTTACGTACCTGAAGCTGCTGTTCCTCGTACTTCTTGATCAGGCCTTCGCTTTCCTTGATCGTCATCTCCGCCTGGCGGAGAGCGACCTCATTCTCCTTTTCCTCCTGCTTGAGATTGTTCAGGCGCGTTTCCAGGCCCGTCTTTTCATCCTCGAGATCGCGGATCTCGTCGGGCAGGTCTCCGCGCATCTTTTCGAGTTGGTCGATCCGGCTATCGACATGTTGGAGGCGAATGAGCGCCTTGAGTTGTTCACCGATGCCACTTTCATGGACAATGCTTGACATGGTCGACTCCCACGGGTTTAGGCTTCACTTGAGTTCGGAACGTAAACATGATAAACCGCGTCCGGGCGGGAATGTTCACCCCGAAAGGGCTCGGCCGGGCTTCCGGGCGGCAAAAGGGCGGATCTTGACGATTGTTTCAAAACGGGCCTGAGAGGCCGTTTCCCTTCGCCGGCTCGCTCCGCTCAGGGATAAGACTGCATCGGACTCGTACCATGTCCGGTGCGAATCCATCGAACCTTCGAAAAGCGCGTCGCCAGCCACTGCTGGAGCAGCGCTTCCGTATGGCGCTCGGTCTCGTAGTGGCCGGCATCGATTAGCGCCATGCGCGGGTCGCCGGCGCCGTCCAGTACATCGAAAAAACGGTGATACGTGATGTCGGCGGTGACGTACGCATCGGCGCCGGCGCGCAGCGCGTCGCCGATCAGGTCGCTCCCGGAGCCGCCGCACACGGCCACGCGCCGCACGGACGCGTCGCGCGAGCCGGCGAAACGCAGATGCCCGGCATCGAGGCGGTCCCGCACGCGCCCAAGAAACGCGTCGAGCGGCAGGGTGCTTTCCAGTTCGCCGATGGCGCCCATCCCGGTGCGGGAATAGGGCTGGAGCACCGGGTACACGTCGTACGCCACGGTTTCGTACGGGTGCGCGGCGCGCAGCGCGGCGACGACGGCCGGCAGCGTCCAGCGGGCCACCTCCACCTCCAGCCGCCGTTCCGCGACCTGCTCGAGTCCGCCGCCCGCCGTACCGATGTGCGGGTTGGCGTCCGGGCCGGGGCGGAAATACCCGGTGCCGGACAGGGCGAAGGCGCAGGCATCGTACGCGCCGATCGCGCCGGCGCCGGCTTCCGCGAGGGCAAGGCGCACCGCCTCGAAATGACTTTCCGGGACGAACGTGACCAGCTTGTAGAGCGAGTCCGGCAGGGGGCGCAGAAAGTCGACGCCGCGCAGGCCCAGCCGTTCGGCGAGAGCGATGGAGACGCCGCCGTGGGCCGCGTCCAGGTTGGTATGGATGGCATAGAGGGCGATGCCCGCGTTCGCGAGATCGAGGATCAGATCGCCATGCCAGTCGCCGCGTCGAACCGACCGCAGCGGCTTGAAGATCAGCGGATGATGGGTCACGATCAGCCCCGCGCCGGCGGCGATCGCCTCCTGCACCACGGCCGGCGTGAGATCGAGCGCGAGCAGCGCCGCTTCGATATGCGCCGCGGCGTCGCCCACTTGCAGACCGACGTTGTCGTACGACTGGGCCGAAGCGGGCGGGGCCCAGACCTCCAGGGCCCGGGCGATTTCGGCCACGGTGGGCCGTGCTGCGCTGGAGGTATCGGTCATCATGTTCGGTTTGCCGCGGCGCGGCCTTCGGCCTCGTTCACGGAGTGCAGGATGAGGCCGCCGATGAGGAACATCACCATCACCACCGCGACGCCCGCGCGCTGGCTGTTGAAAACCTGGGTGAGGCGCCCGAGCAGGAAGGGGCCGATGAACGCAGTCGCTTTTCCGGAGAACGCAAAGAAGCCGTAAAACTCGTTTTCTTTGTCCGGCGGCACAAAACGGCCCATCAGCGAGCGGCTGGCCGACTGGTTGGGCCCCATCAGGATGCCCACGCAGGCGCCGGCGATCCAGAACGCCGTTTCGCTCTGCGCGAACACCGCGAGCGCCGACGCCGCGAAGAGCCCGATGTTCGAGATCTGGATGGTCATCTTGCCGCCCAGGACGTCGTCGAGGTACCCGAAGGCGAACGCGCCCAGGCCGGCGCACACGTTGAGTACGATCCCGAAATACAGGATCTTGCGCGTATCGAATCCGAAGGTGCCGGCGGCGTAAATGGCGCCGAACGAGATGATCGTCACGAGACCGTCGTTGTAAAAAATGCGCGCCACGAGCATCCGGAACAGGTGCCGGTAGGTCCGGATCTCGTGGAAGGTATTGACGAACTGCCGGGTCGACGACCGGATGAGGTCGCTGGAAAGCGGAAGCCGGTCCTTCTTTTTTTCGCTGACGAGAAAGAAGATCGGGATGCTGAAGAGTCCGTACCAGACCGCCACGAGCAGGTTGGTCGCCCGGATATGCTCGCCAGAGGCCATGTCGAGCCCGAAGGGGGCTATTTCGGGCTGTATCAGCACAAAGAGCGCGACAAACAGACAGAGCAGGCCGCCCAGATAGCCCAGTCCCCACGCGTACCCCGAAACGCGGCCGATCCGGTCGGGCGGGGCGAGGTCGGGGAGGAAGGCGTTATAGAACACGGCGCCGATTTCGAACGCGAAATTGCCCACGGCGAACACCGCGATAGCGAAGCCGATCTGACCGGGTTTGGGGAAAAACAGCAGCGCCGTCGCGAGGACGCCCAGGATGGTGGACCAGAGCAAGAATCGTTTGCGAAAGCCGCCCTGATCCGCGATGGCGCCGGCGTACGGCGACACGATCGCCACGGCCAGGGCCGAAATCGTCACCCCGAGCGACCAGTACCCCGTCCCGCTGTTGGAATCGGGCGCAATGGCCTCCGTGAAGTAGGTCGCGTAGATGAAGGTGACGACGAGGGTCGTGAAGGCCGAATTGGCGAAGTCGTACATCGCCCAGCCCCATATCGCGCGTCGGTTGTAAATGGCTTCGTTTGCCACGGATTGTCGCCTGGCCGGTGAAAGAAACGATGGATGGTAAGGCGCAATCGGCACTCCGCCAAATCCGGAACCGTCGTAGCCGGCGTACGTGATACAGGGGTTTTTTAGCCTCCGTAGCTCAGGGGATAGAGCACAGGTTTCCTAAACCTGGTGTCGCTGGTTCGATTCCAGCCGGGGGCACGCATCTCGTTCGCATCCATCGGAACGCAAGAACCCACGCACGTTCGCCCTCCTCCTGAGCCTGTTGGGGCTGGCCGGCTGCCGATCCGCGGAGCCGACCGCGCGCCAGGCCGTCGTCGCCGAGCGCGGATCGATGGTGATGCCGTTCGATCTCGACCGGACGACGCACCATTTCGAAAAGCTGCCCGATGGCGGCCGGCAGCAGGTGGTGACGGACGACGGCGACGCTGGCCAGATCGCCCTCATCCAATCCCATCTCGCCGAAGAAGCCGAACGATTCAGCCGCGGCGATTTCCACGATCCCGCCATGATCCACGGAGATCACATGGCCGGCATGCACGAACTCGTCATGGGGCACGACCGGATCGAGATCGCCTACACGCCGCTGCCCGATGGCGGACAGATCCTTTACACGACGGACGACCCCGCGCTCGTGGAAGCCATCCACGCCTGGTTCGATGCCCAGGTATCCGACCACGGCCATCACGCGCAGGACCACTGACCTTCCCGGAAGATCACACCGCCAGGTGTTCCCTGGAGCTGCGGAAGTCGATCTTCGGCCATTTTTCGATCATGCGGTTGAGCAGCCAGGGGTTATCGGATAGATAAACCAGCGAGCCGTCGGTGTCCCGCGCCATGTTGTGCTCCTCGTCCCGCACGAAACGCTCCACCTCCGCCTCGTCCTCGCTTTCGATCCACCGGGCGACCTGATAGGGCAGCGGGTCCAGCAGCACATCCACATTGTACTCGTGCTGGAGCCGGTTGGCGACCACGTCGAACTGCAGCGGACCCACCGCGCCGAGGATGTAGCTGGCGCCGTGCAGCGGTCTGAAGAGCTGGATCGCACCTTCCTCGATCAGATGGAGCAGCCCTTTTTCGAGTTGCTTCGCCCGGAGGGCGTTCGAGAGCCGCGCGCGCCGGAAATGTTCGGGGGCGAAGTTGGGGATGCCCGTAAACTGGAGCGGCTCTTTTTCGGTGAGCGTGTCGCCGATGCGGATCGTTCCGTGGTTCGGGATGCCGATGATATCGCCCGGATAGGCCTCCTCGGCCCCGGTGCGGTCCTGGGCCATAAAGACCGTCGCGTTGGCGATCTTGATGTCCTGCCCGATGCGGTGATGCCGGAGGCGGATGCCGCGTTCGAAATGGCCCGAGCAGACCCGCAAGAACGCCACCCGGTCCCGGTGGTTGGGATCCATGTTCGCCTGGATCTTGAAGACGACGCCGGAAAACGCCTCTTCGTACGGGGATACCATACGCGTCGTGGTGGGGCGGGGCTGCGGCGGCGGGGCGATCTCGACGAAGGTGTCGAGCAATTCCTCGACCCCGAACCCGTTGATGGCGCTGCCGAAGAGTACGGGCGTCTGCGTGCCGGCCAGATAGGCGGCCTTGTCGAACGTCCCGCCGGCGCCGTCGAGCAGCTCGATCTCTTCGCGCAACGGGTCGGCATGCGATCCCAGGGCGCGGTCGATAAACGGATCGTTCAGATCTTCGACGACGAAGCTCGGGGGCAGCGACGCGGCCGTGTTCGGCGGGTACAGGTGGACGACCTTCGTGTAGCGGTTGTACGTCCCCTTGAAGGTGCCGCCGCGCCCGATGGGCCAGGTCATCAGGACCGCCTCGATCTTCAGGTTGTCTTCGATCTCGGAGAGCAGTTCGAGCGGATCGCGCCCCTCGCGGTCCAGCTTGTTGATAAAGGTGAGGATCGGCGTATTGCGCAGCCGGCACACCTCCATCAGCTTTTTGGTCTGGCTCTCCACGCCCTTCACACTGTCGATCACCATCAACGCGCTATCCACGGCGGTGAGGACGCGATAGGTGTCTTCGGAAAAGTCCTGGTGGCCGGGCGTGTCGAGCAGGTTCAGCTCCAGACCGTGGTAGCTGAAGTGGAGGACGGTGGAGGTGACGGAGATGCCGCGCTCCTTCTCGATGGCCATCCAGTCGCTGGCGGCAAAACGGGACGCCTTGCGGGCCTTGACCTCGCCGGCCTCGCGGATGGCGCCGCCGAGCAGCAGGAGCCGTTCGGTGATGGTGGTTTTGCCGGCGTCGGGGTGGCTGATGATGCCGAAGGTGCGGCGCCGGTTTGTTTCGCTGATCTGGTGTTGACTCACGGAGTTGGCAGGAATGCGGGAACGATGGCCACAGAACCCGGCAAGGGCCCCGCGGGTTCGGGCGCGCGCAAAATGAGGCCGATGCGAGCCGGAGGCCTGCGCACCAGATGCGAGGCATGCTCTTGAAATGATGATGGGTTTGTCTATTTTCTGAACCGGCGTCGCGTTTCCGGCTTCGCCATCGCATCAACCGGCAACCAGACCCATCAGGCAACGACCATGAAGGATGAAAAACCGACGCCCACGAACCCGACACGCCGAGACTTCCTGAAAAAGGGGGCCGTCGCATCTTCCTTTTATTTTGTGCCCCGGCATGTGCTCGGAGGCGTCGGGTTTACGGCGCCCAGCGATCAGATCAACCTGGCGGCCATCGGCGCCGGGGGTAAGGGCGCGAGCGATATCCGCAACGCTTCGGTGAAGGGGCGCGAACGGGTCGTGGCGTTATGCGATGTCGACTTCTCGGGTTCGGCGGCGAAGACCGTAGAGGAATATCCGAAGGCGAAGCTGTATGCCGACTACCGCATCATGCTGGACAAGGAAAAGGACATCGATGCCGTGACGATCTCGACGCCGGATCACGTGCATGCGCCGGCCGGCGTGTACGCCATGCAGCGCGGCAAACACGTGTACATCCAGAAACCCATGACGAACAACATCCGGGAGGCGCGGCTGTTGACACAGATGGCGCGCGACCAGAAGGTCGTCACCCAGATGGGCAACCAGGGCGGCTCGAACCCGCTGCTCGGCATGGTCCAGAACTGGGTCGACTCGGGAGTGCTCGGCAAGATCTCGAAGGTGCACGTGTGGACCAACCGGCCGGTGTGGCCGCAGGGATTCGCCATGCCGGCGCCCGACGAATCGCAGAAACCGAAAGACCTCAACTGGGACCTATGGCTCGGTCCGAGCGCCTACATGCCCTATACGCCGGGGCTGCATCCGTTCAGCTGGCGCGGCTGGTGGGATTACGGGACGGGCGCGCTGGGCGATGTGGGGTGCCACCTGATCGATATCCCGTTCCGCACGCTGGGGCTGAAATATCCGACCGACGCCGAATGTAGCGTGGGCGCCGTCTACACGAAGTTCTGGGAGGCCGACTACCATCCCGAGGGCTGCCCGGTGTCGTCGCACATCACCCTCCACTTCGCGGCGACGGAAAAGAGCAAGTCGTCGATCGAAATGACCTGGAGCGACGGCGGCATCCGCCCCTCGCGCCCCGAAATCATCCCGCCGGATCACGACATGGGCGGAAAGGATAGCGCCAACGGCGTGCTGATCATCGGAGAGAACGGGTTGATTTCGACGAACATCAACGACAGTTCGCCGCTGATGCCCAAGCTGTATCTGAACGACGGTACGACCGAGTTCGGCCCGGAAGTCGAGGACGACAGCGAGCCGGAATACGGGCATCAGCGCCTGTGGGTCGAGGCGTGCAAGGCCGGCTTCGGCAGCAAGGAGCACCGCGCCCTGACGTCCAGCTTCGACTACGCCGGCCCGATGACCGAGACGGTGCTCATGGGCAACCTGGCGATCCGGAGCTATTACCTGCGCCGGGAGCTGGAGGAGGGCCGGATGGATTATTACGCCCGCAAGAAACTCCTCTGGGATGGCGAGAACATGCGGATCACGAACATGGAAGAGGCCAACCAGTTCGTGGGCCGCACCTATCGGCCCGGCTGGGAGGTCTGATCGGACCGGCCGCCGCGGCCCCTGATTGGTCTGGCAAGACGATAACCGCCGGGAAGGCGATGTGGATGCGCGACGCGTCCGCATCGCCTTCTTCGTTTTTATGGATGGCGGCGCCGGCGTCCCGGTATTCCGCATCCGGTCCGGTCGCGCACGACCTGTGGATGAGCCACGCGGCGGAGAAACGGTGTGTAGTGCGTAAGCGGCGAGGAGGCCGGATTGCGTCAATTCCCGCGCAGGATTGCATCGCAGGCGCCCGGATAGTACTATGCTGCACCCCCAACCCATCACCCAGGAGCATACAGATGAAACGTAATGGATCGGCCGTATGGACCGGCGGCCTCAAGGACGGCAAAGGAACGGTATCGACGGCCAGCGGCGTCCTCAAGGACACCCAGTATTCGTTCAGCACCCGTTTCGAAGACGGCATCGGGACGAACCCGGAAGAGTTGATCGCCGCGGCGCACGCCGGCTGTTTTTCGATGGCGCTCTCCGGTCAGCTCGGCGCGGCCGGCCTCACCGCCGAACGTATCGCGACGACCGCCGCCTTGACGCTCGAGAAGACGGACGCCGGGTTTACGATCACGGCGATCCATCTGACGGTCAGCGCCAGGGTCCCGGGCGCTACCGAGGAAGCCTTCGCGACCGCCGCCGGTAATGCGAAAGCCGGCTGCCCGGTTTCGCGCGTGCTGAATGCCGCCATCACGATGGATGCCACGCTCGAAGCCTGAGCGGTACCGGGAGCGAGATTCATGGGCAGCCATTCCATCAGCCTGATCGCGCTGGTCGTCGCGGTTTTTTTCGCCGGCATTTACTTCCGGGGTGAATCCGCGCGCAAGAAAGAGATCGAGCGCGAGCTGGACGCCATCCGCGCGCGCCAGGTCGAGATCAATGCGGTCATCGGCGATATCAGTCGGGTTGCCGCGCGCAAGGACAGCCTGTTCCGCGCGCGCATCGACAGCGCGCGGGTGGACATCGAGCTGCTGAAACGCGAGGAGAAGGTGGTTCGCGCCCGGCTGGATTCGCTCGGAGCGGAGATCCTGGTCCTCCAGGCGGATATCCTCCAGAACATCCAGCTGATCCGCGACGCCGGCGCCTTCTCGATTTCGCCCGTGAGTCTCCATTCGGTGGCGATCGATCCGGACATCACGCCGGAGGATTCCATCCCCAACAACCCCATTGCCATCCACGTGGGCGATACCCTGATGACGCTCGACACGCGTCCCGTCGGGTCGCTGGTCCATCTGGAGACCGCCCGCACGTACGTGGGAGTGACGGAGCGCCCGAAGGATTCCAACCGGGGTACGGAGGTGGAGACGTTTCTCGCCGCGGTCAACCTGGCCCCCAGCAAGGATCGTTATGGCGCGTGGCACAGCTATCCGTATTGCGCCGCGTTCGTGTCCTTCGCGTTGAATAGCGCACCGAACGTCGACGCGCCCAGGGTGCGTTCGGCGCGGGCCCGCGACTTTGTCACGCGGGAAAGCATCGAAGCCCGGCTCGTACAGCGGGGGACGGTGGAAATTCCGCCCGGGACGATCGTCGTGTGGAAGGCGAAACGCGACCCTTCCGATACGTCGGGCCATGTCGGTTTCGTCGTGGAGTGGGCCGGCCAGGGCGGTACGACGATCGAGGGCAACACGAGTCCGGGCCAGGGCGGCGACCAGCGCGACGGCGGCGGCGTCTACCTGCGCAAGCGGATGCTTTCGCCCGGCAGCGCCTTCCGGATCACCCACTTTACGCCGGTTCGGTATGCCCCCTGAGCCCCCGGCCGCCCACCCGTAACCTGTAACCTGCCACCCGTAACCTGCCAACCATCCCTATGCAAGCCATCCTCGCCTTTCTCGGAGCGAACGCCGGCTACGTGAGCATCGGCGCGCTGATGCTTTCGGTGTTTTGCGCGGGCTCCATGCTCAAGGGCGAGCAAGTCCGCAAGGAAGAGATCCGCGAGCAGCTGCGCGACATCGAGGCGCAGACGGCATCGACGATGGAGCGGGTGCACCAGATCACGGCGCAGCTCGAAGCCCAGGATCGGCAGCTGGTGCAGGAGATCGAGAAGACGTACGGCGAACTGGCGGCCCTCTCTGCCGAGGAAACGGAGGCGCGCAGGGCCAAGGCGTCGGCGGATCAGCAGATCAGACAGGCCACCCGGCGGCCGGCGGGCTACCAGGCCATCCAGGACATCCCGGGCTTCCACATTCGCGGCAACTGAACGATGAACACGAACTACATCAGCATCATCGCCCTGGTCGTCGGCGTCTTCTTCTCCGGGATCTACGTGCGCGGCGAAGGCGCGCGGAAGCAGGAGATCAAGCGCGAACTCGACGCCATCCGGCAGCGGCAGGACGAGATCGTCGCGACCGTGGCCGAGATCAACCGGGTCACGGCCGAAAAGGACAGCCTGCTCCTGAACCGCATCGCCAGCGCGCGGACGTACATTGATCGGCTGGACGACAAAAAAGCGTACAGTGTGGAGCAGATCGAATCCTTCGGCCAGGAGCTGACGGCGCTGCAGAGCGGCATCGACAGCAGCATGGCCGCCATCCAGCCGTCAGGCGCTTTTTCCGTGGCCGAACCGGCCGTCGTCGTCGAGCCGGCCGGTCAGTGATGCCCCAATCCCACCTCGAATGAGTTCCGTCATGAACATCCGCGTTTTTCTCGTCCTTTTCTGCCTCGCCGGCCTGGCGCCCGCCGCGAACGCCCAGTTCAGAGGGTCCTCCGTCCAGTTCAGTCCGCCGGACGGGGCGCCGCTCGATGTCAACTACATTTCGGTGCCCGACAGCACGAGTCTGAGGGATCTCTACGGCAGGATGCCGATCATCGATTACCCGGTCGTGGTCGTGAAGGCGGCCGTATTCAGCGCCGGCGTGGCGATCGTGCGCGATCTCGAAAAACAGAAGGCGCTTTATGCGGAGCGCGACCACGAGTGGCAGCGGGTGGATTCGATCCAGGCCGTGAAGCTGGCGAAGCTCGAAGAGATCATCAGCTTGCAGGAGATGCGGGTAGAGGCACACGCGTCGGCGAACCGGCAACTACTCGAACAGATCGACTACCTGAACGAACAGTTGACGCAGTCGGTGGAGTTGACCGAAAAAAGTCTGCGCGGCCGGCAGGTGCGCAATATCTACATCGGCATGCTGGGTGGCGCAGTGGGTTTTTCGCTCGCGTCGCTGATTGCGCTGGCCTCCCAGTAGCGGAGAGGCGTTTATCGCCGCTTGCCCTTGAGCAGCGTCGCGGCCATGGTGTAGCCGCCGTCCGACCCGTCGACAAAATGGATGTGCCGGTCGCTGCGGTCGGTGATGTAGCAGGACATGATCGATTCGCGGCACACGAAAAGTCCGTACGCGATTTCGCCGGCGGCCTCCATGTCCGCAAGGCCGGCGTCGAGCGCGGCACGTTGCGCGGCGGTGCCGGCGATGACCGTGTTGATGCGCCCATCGATCACCAACGTATCGGTCTGTTCGACCAGCGCCTGTTTGTAGCTGCGTCCGGCTTCCCGCGCAAAATAGCCGATCCGGCTCCCCTGTGTGAGCGCCCAGTTGGAGACCAGGTGGGAGAGGCTGAGCCGCCCGAGCCGGACGCGCGTTTCGAGGGCAATTTTCTGGAAGCCGGGATCCAGCCGTAACCGCGAGGTGGAAACCGGGTTGCGGGCCTCGGGGGATCCGTACACCCGATCGATGAGCTCCACGACGGCCCGGAACGCCGCGGCCTGGGACCGGCCGGCGCCGGCGTTCACCAGCAGGCAAACGATCTCGTGCGCCGCGTGGGCCGGCTCGATGCGGTCCCACCGGCATTCCATCCCGCTCAGGTCGAGCGCGTCGTCGAAGTTGGAGGCCGCCAGGCCCTCGTCGGCCTGTTTGACGCGGCGTTCGGCTTCCGACAGACCGGTGCCGAGCAGGATGGGGATGGCGTAGCGGCCGGTGAGGGCGAGGCGGGCGATACGCAGCGGATGACCGGCCTCGTACAGGGAGGCGACGGACGACGAACCCACGCGCAAATCCAGCCCGAACGATTCCATGGTCTGGGTGCGGTGGGTGCTCAGCGCGCCGAGGACGGGGGCGAGGAGGCCTTCGGGGACGATCATCGAGGCGCCGTCCCCGCCGAAAAAGAAGGGAATGGCGAGGCGCTCCCGCCGGGCGAGGTTGAGGGTGGCGATGATGCTTCCCGCGGCGATCAGGTTGATCTCTTCGTGGCGGCCGGCGCGGTGGGCCCGCGTCGAGTTCTTGATGTCGGTCACGACGACGTGCCACCCGGCAGGTATCTCCATGAACAACGCCTCGTGTCCCAGCAGGTCGCTGAGCGCGATGGAATGGACGGGGAGATCGGCAAAAAATGAAGCGTCGGAAACGGCCGGCATGGTGCGCGCGTACGGAAAGACTACGCCGGCATACGCTTGGGCCGGCGTGCGAGGTCCCGCCGGCCCACGGACAGCCATTGCCTGTCGCCTACCCGGCCATTATCTTTGAGTTCGCTACTATCTCACCAGGAGGAATCCCCATGCATCGCACGCGAATCGTAATCGGTACGCTCGTTCTACTCATGACGGGCGTGCTATCCGCCACCGCCCAGGATCAATCAAAGGCTGTTGAAAATGGCGGCATCTCGGTTCCCGGCTGGTCCGGCGCCATCGATGCCAACGAGACGAAAAACGGACAGATGCTCGAAAATTCCAGCCTCTCGGCTCATGGCGAGATGCTGCACGTCAAGACCGGGCCTTCCGTCGTCTACTGGAAGCCCGAAAACAAGGCCAGCGGCGACTACACGATTTCGGCCACGTTCGAGGAGCCGGGCTACATGGCTGGCGGCGATCACCCGCATCCGTACGGGTTGTTCATCGGAGGAAACGACCTCGGGACGGATTCGGCGAGCTTCCTGTATTGCGCCGCGTACGGCAATGGTTCGTTCATCGTGCGGGGATTCGGCCCCGAGCCGTTCCAGATGAACGGCCGCCGGCCGGAAGCCAACGCCGCGGTGAACAAGGCGGCGGACAAGGGCACGGCCGTGACCCAGGCCATCTCGTTGTCCGTCAAGGGCGATAAGGTGGAATGCGCCATCAACGGCGCCGTCGTGGCGAGCTACGCCAAGGCCGACGTGGTCGGAGCCGGCAAGCTGAAATCGACGGACGGGCTGTACGGCATTCGCTTCGGGCACAACACGGAAGCGTCGGTCGCCGGCCTGAAGATGAGCAAATAGCACGTTGCGATGGGGGATGCCTGCGTGCACGCCATCAGGCATCCCCCATCGACATCCTTGCGGTCAGGGCATCGACGCGCGCAGCGCCTCCAGCACCTCGGCCGGCGAGGCGGAGGGATGCTGGCTCAGGTAGTGCGCCGCCAGGGCCGTGACATGCGGCGCGGCATAGGACGTGCCGCTGCCGCCGACGCGTTTCCAGGAGGCGAGGTGGGACACCGAGACGATGTCCACGCCGGGCGCCATCAGGTCGATGCCCGCGCCGTGATTTGAGAAGTCGGCCGGCCGCCTTTTCTGGTCGTAGGCCCCTACGGTGATCGCTTCGGCGACGTGCGCCGGCGTGACGGTGGCCACGTCGATGCCGTCGTTTCCTGCCGCGATCACGTACACGACGCCGGCCTCGATCGAGCGCTGGATGGCCCGGTCCAGGACGTTGTAGGCGCTGGAGCCGAAGTCGGCGCCGAAGCTCAGGTTCACCACCATCGGCCGCCCGGGGTTCGCCTGTTTGCGCGCCGTGATTTCGTCGATGGCCTTGAGTACGGTCGACATGTCGGTCTGACCGTCAGGCCCCAGCACGCGCATGTTATGGAGCGCAGTCCCCGGCGCGACGCCGCGCACCCCCATCATGTTGTCGCGCGCGGCGATGGTGCCGGCGATGTGCGTCCCGTGGCCCAGCACATCGGCCGCCAGGAGGTTGTTGGTCGTCGAGGCGAGTCCGAGCAGGGACGTGATCGGGTTCACAACGTCCGCAACGCGCGCCAGATAATACATCGAGAAGTCTGTCGACGAAGCCAGGGCGATCTCGGTCGAGGCGTTGATGCCGGAATCGACGACGAAGATGTCGACCTTCGAGGCGTCCCTGCGGGGGGCGTTCATCCGGGCGACGCCCCAGGAGACCTGCTGCCCGAGGCTGCCCATGTTGGAGAAGGCGCCGGGGTCGCCGGCGAGGAGCCGGTCGGGTTCAATCCAGGCCACATCGGGATCGCTTTCCAGGTCACGCAGCACGTCGCGCAGGGCGGAAGGTCGTATGGCCAGCGAAACGGCCTGCAGGGTGTAGCCCAGGTCCAGCCTGAACACCGCGTCGCCGTCGTATTTGGTGAGGATGCGGCGCGTCACATCGTAGCTGTTCAGCTTGCGCCGCGTCACGCCGGAGGCTTCGAGATCGCCCTGGTCCTCGTTGACGCCGACGATGAGGTAAACCCATTCGGCGTCGGTGGCGAGCAGCTCGTTCGCGAACGACAATTTGGTCAGCGTCCCGCTATCGCCAAGCAACGCGAGGCGTTGTTGCGACGGCGAGGGCTCGGCATCGATGAGCGCGTCGCATCCCTGCAACAGGGATGGGCTGAGGAACAGCGCGAACAGGACGCACAGTGCGATCCAGGGGCGGGGGAGTCGGGTAGCGTGCATACGAATGGCGGTAGGGTGGTCGAAACGAAAGTCGGCCGCCGCATCTTCGCAGGAGCTGGACGCTCCGCTGCACGCAAAGAGAGCTGGGACGAAAAAACCAGGCGCTGTGGCCCCGGCGTGATCCTGCCGGGCAGAATCGGGTGGGGCATGCCGTCGCGAGGGAAAGAGGCAACCGAGAAAACCCGCCTCTCGATCGCGACGCCGTGGGCCCGGGGCACAGTACGTGAAGGGTATATCGGCCGAGAATGGCCTGACTTAAATGAGCCGCCCGGAAGCCACGAGATCGAGGATTTCGAGTGCGGCCGATGGGGCGGAGCGGCGTGCGGCCTGGACGTCGGCTTCCAGCGCGCCGAGTCGCTCCTCGACGCCGGCCCGCTCCTTCCATTGCCGCTGCACACCCTCCGCGATGCGCTCGTGCAGCCAGCATCGTGTTTGCCGGGCTCGCAGGGCGGCGAGGTGCCCATCCGCCTGTTGCGACGCCAGGAATGCGTCAATGAGAGACCGGAGCGCGTCCAGTCCCTCTCCTGTCTGGGAAGAGGCGGTCAGCACCGCCGGCTCCCATTCCGGCCGGGGCGATTGAAAGAGGTGGAGTGCGTGCTGCATCTCCTTGCGTAGCACCTGCGCCGGCACCCGATTGTCGCCGTCCGCCTTGTGGATGATGAGCGCGTCGGCGATCTCCAGCACGCCGCGTTTCATGCCCTGGAGTGCGTCGCCGGCGCCGGTAAGGGTGAGCACCAGGACCATGTCGACGAGATCCGTCACGCTGGTTTCCGACTGCCCCACGCCCACGGTCTCGACGAACAGGAAATCAAAACCGGCGGCCTCGAGCAGGACGAGTGCCTCGCGGGTCCGGGAGGCGACGCCGCCGTAGGCGCCGGCGTTTGGTGTCGGGCGGATGAAGGCGCGCTCGTCGGCCGCGAGCCGGGTCATGCGGGTTTTGTCGCCGAGGATGCTTCCGTGCGTCTGTTTGCTGGAGGGGTCGATCGCGCACACGCCGACACGCCGGCCCTGTTCGAGCAGCTGCATGCCCAGGGCGTCGATGAAGGTGCTCTTGCCCGCGCCCGGAACGCCGGTGACGCCGATGCGGGGGGCGCCAGCGCAAAGCGGAAGGCAGCGGTCGAGCAGGGCCGCCGCCGCGCGCTCGTGGTCGGGCCGCGTGCTTTCCACCAGCGTCAGCGCCCGGGCGAGGGCGAGCCGGCTGCCTGCGCGCAGGCCGGCGAACAACGCGTCGATATCGGGCGCGACGTCAGCCATCGATGCGGCCGAGCAGCAGGTGCAGGAGTTCGGTGGCGGCCTCGGGAATGACGGTGCCCGGGCCGAACACGGCGGCGACGCCGGCTTCGCGGAGCCGGGCATGGTCGTTGGGCGGAATGACGCCGCCGGCGACGACGAGGATGTCCTCCCGGCCGAGGTCCTTCAGCGCGTCGAGGACGGCCGGGACGAGCGTGTTGTGGCCAGCCGCGAGGGAGGAGATGCCCAGGATGTGCACGTCGTTTTCGACGGCCTGGCGCGCGGCTTCTTCGGGCATCTGGAAGAGCGGGCCGATATCGACGTCGAACCCGAGGTCGGCGAAGGACGAGGCGATGACGCGCGCCCCGCGGTCGTGGCCGTCCTGGCCGAGTTTGGCGATCATGATGCGCGGCCGGCGCCCCGCGCGCGCGGCAAAGGTATCCGCCAGCCGGCGTGTGGCCTCGAACGCTTCGTTGTGGTTCATTTCGCGAGCATATACGCCGGAGATGGGCGCCATGCGGGCTTCGTAGCGCCCGAACGCCTCCTCCATGGCCATGGAAATTTCGCCGAGGGTAGCCCGGACCCGCGCGGCGTCCACCGCGGCTTCGAGCAGGTTGCCGCCCGCGTCGCAGGCGGCGCGCAGGCGGCGCAACGCGTGTTCGACGGCGCCGGCATCGCGGCCGGCGCGCAGCGCCTGCAGCCGATCGATCTGTGCCTGTCTCACCGCCGTGTTGTCGATTTCGAGCAGCTCGATCGGCGTGTCGTCGTCCGTCGTGAAGCGGTTGACGCCCACGATGACCGCCGAGCCGCGATCGATTTCCGCCTGCCGGCGGGCCGACGCTTCCTCGATCCGCGCCTTCGGAATGCCCCGCTCGATGGCCCGCGTCATGCCGCCCAGCGCCTCGATCTCCTGTATTTCGGTCCACGCCCGATCGATCAGGTCCGCCGTGAGCGCCTCGACATAGTCCGAGCCGCCCCACGGGTCGACCGCATGGACGATGCCGGTTTCGCGCTGGAGCATCAGCTGGGTGTTGCGGGCGATCTGCGCGGAGAAATCGGTCGGCAGCGCGAGCGCCTCGTCCAGCGCATTGGTGTGCAGGGACTGCGTGCCGCCGAACGCCGCGGCCATGGCCTCGACGCTGGTGCGGACGATGTTGGTGTAGGGATCCTGGGCCGTGAGGCTGTAGCCGGAGGTCTGACAATGGGTGCGGAGCATCATCGACCGGGGATCCTTCGGTGCGAAGGCCTTTACGAGCCGCGCCCAGAGGACGCGGCCGGCGCGCATCTTCGCGATCTCCTCGAAGGGATGCATCCCGATCCCCCAGAAAAACGAGAGCCGGGGTGCGAAGTCGTCAATGCCCAGGCCCGCCGCGAGCCCGGTGCGGAGGTATTCGACGCCGTCGGCGAGCGTGTAGGCCAGTTCGAGGTACGCCGGCGCGCCGGCTTCGTGCATGTGATAGCCGCTTACCGAGATCGAATTAAACAACGGCATCCGGCGGGCGGTGTACGCGAAGATATCCCCGACGATACGCATCGAGGGCGCCGGCGGGTAGATATACGTGTTACGCACCATGAACTCCTTGAGGATGTCGTTCTGGATGGTGCCGCGTAACGCTTCCGGGGAGACGCCTTGCTCCTCGGCCGCCACGATGTAAAACGCCATGATGGGGATCACGGCGCCGTTCATCGTCATCGAGACGGACATCTTGTCGAGGGGGATGCCGTCGAACAGGCGTTTCATGTCCTCGATCGTATCGATCGCGACGCCGGCCTTGCCGACGTCGCCTCGGACGCGCGGATGGTCGGAATCGTACCCCCGGTGCGTGGCGAGGTCGAACGCGATCGAAAGCCCCATCTGGCCAGCGGCGAGGTTGCGCCGGTAGAAGGCGTTGGAGGCCTCCGCCGTGGAGAAGCCGGCATACTGGCGGACGGTCCAGGGCCTTACGACATACATCGTGGCGTACGGACCGCGCAGATAGGGCGGCAGGCCGGCCGTATAGGCTTCATGGGGGTGCCGCGCGGACAGGCGGGCTTCGATCGCCGGCGCGGGGTAAGGTATCGTGGTGAAATCGGGCTTCATGGTCAGGCCACCTCGTCGTACCGGTCGAGGGACTCGGGGCCAAGCGCCACGCGCCGGTCCCGTTCCATCGCCTGAAAAATGCGCCATGCCTTGCGGGCGATCTGGTCCGTCAGGTGCTCCACATACCCGGCCCCGCCGGCGGCGTCGGCCGTCTGGCCGATCTGCGCCTCGTAGCGCAGCACGTGGTGGGTGTTGAGCGCGAGTCGATCCCAGGCGGAATCACGCGATGCATCCGTTTCCCTTCCGGGGTGGATGATCAGGGCGTCGCATCCGCCTATAATGGCGGCGAGGGCCATGGGGGTGGTGCGGAGGGCGTGCGCATAGGGGTCCCCGTCGGTACAGCGTTCGGTTTCAGCCACGATGTGGAGGGCCGGCCAGGCGGCGCGGTCGGGCTGATAGGCACGCAAAAGGACATCGACGGTGGCGCGGAGGGCGCGCAGGCGGGCCAGTTCGGGGAAGAACAGTCGGCCTGTGGGGACGGTGAACAGCATGCGGCCGAGCACGGTGTCGATCGGCCATCCGGCATCGAGCCCCAGCTCGATGTGGCGCCTCGTGGCCGACAGCGCGAGCCCGAGCTGGACCGGGAGCGACCGGCCGGCAGCCGGCACGAGGTCGATGGCAAGAAAACGAAGGGCCTGCTGTTCGGCCAGCGCCGGCGCGGCCACCCACTGGGTGCGGATGGCGTCGTCGAGGTCGTCGGGGGCGGCATCGGCCGGGGCGCGCAGGACGAAGGCGCCGGTTGCCGTGCCGGGGCCTAACGTAAGGGATGCGTGGGGGGCAAAGACATAGGCCGGCAGCGCGGCGGCGGGCCAGGAACCGGAGGTCAGGGTGCCGGCGAGCGTGTCAGCGCCGCCGGCGGCCGCTGTGGCGATGCGGCGAGGGGCCTGTGTGTCATCCAGGGCGCCGATCCACGCGCTCGATGTCCAGGTGCCGGGGAAAGGTACTCCGGCGAGTCCCGGTCGGGCGGCGGGGTAGAGCGCGCGGACCGCGATGCCCGGCGCCGGCGTCCAGTCGATGACGGAAGCGAGGTCCTGGCCCTTCAGTTCGGCGGCGACGCGTTTGAGCCACGCCGAGGGATCGGGCGGCGGGAAGTGCCGCGCGAGATCGAGCGCTTCGCCCAGTGGTTGCATGTTCATGGCTGCTGCTTCACGGTTACTCCTGCACGGTTACTCCGTGCGTTCATGCATCGCCGGCATACCCTGCAGCGCCCGATAGGCGCGGACGATATCATACACCGCGATGCCGTAAGCCACCGATACGTTGAGCGATTGTTTCGAGCCGTACTGGGGAATTTCCAGCGCGAGGTCGGCCATCGCCACGACGTCGTCCTGCACGCCGTGCACTTCGTTGCCGATCACGAGGCAGAGGGGGAAGTGCTCGGGCCGCAGGTCGGCGGGCAGGGAGGGGCTGTCGGTCAGTTCGAGGACGGCGACGGTATAGCCCTCGCTTTTGAGCCGGCGGACCGCGTCCACGGTATTTTCCTCCCGATGCCAGGGAACCGTTTCCTGGGCGCCGAGTGCGGTTTTGTGCAATCCATGATGGTCAGGGGTTGCCGTGATGCCTGTCAGATAGAGCTTCTCGATCCACGCCCCGTCCGACGTTCGGAAGAACGAACCGACATTGTGCGCCGAGCGCACGTTGTCGATCACGACCGCGATCGGATGTCGGGGCGAGCGGCCTGTTTCAGCAGGATCCAGACGCGGGATTTCTTCGTGTCGTAATTTTCGCATGCTGCCAACGGCAGAATCATCGGAAGCGGACGACCCACGCCGCCCCACGGAACGAGCATCGCATGAAACGCCGGATCATTCTTCCTTTAATTGTTATCGCACTCGCCCTGCCGGCATGGTCCGGCTGTCAGACGCTCAAGGAAATTGCCAATCTACGAAATGTCGACTTCTCCCTCGATCGGCTGACGGACATCGACCTTGCCGGCGTCCGCCTGGACGCGGTCCGTTCGTATCGGGACCTCAGCGCCGGCGACCTGTTCAAGCTGACCACGGCCGCCGCGCGGCGTGACCTTCCACTCCGGTTCAACCTGCATGTTGCCGCGCTGAACCCGGAGAGCAACAAGGTGGCGGCCCGACTGGTCCGGATGGACTGGACGCTGTTTCTCGAAGAGCGCGAGACGATCAGCGGGGTGTTCAATCAGGAGCAGGTGCTCAATCCGGGCCAGCTCGTCGATATCCCCGTGAGCATCGACCTCGAACTGATGAGCTTCTTCGACAAGAACGCGCGCGATATCGTCGAACTCGTGCTCTCCCTGAGCGGCGAGGGGGGCTCGGCGAAAAACATCCGCCTGCAAGCCATTCCGGTGATCGACACCGTCCTCGGGCCCATCCGGTATCCGGATCCGATCGTGATCGTGAACCGGGAGGTTGGGTGACAGGCCGGCCGGGCGCACGGCTTCCCTGTTTGATGTTCCATTTTCATGATGCGAAGTGCCTTTGTCTTCTCCCCCTCATCCGGCGATCATCGCGCTTGACGGCCCTGCCGGCTCCGGAAAAACGTCCACGGCCCGCGCGGTAGCCGAGCGACTTGGCTTTGTGTACCTGGACACCGGCGCGATGTACCGGGCGGTGACCCTCGCCGCGCTCGACGCCGGCGCGCCGATCACCGATGACGGGCTGGCCGGCGTGCTGGATGCGACCCGACTGGAGATCGGCTATGGGGAAGGGCGGATGGCCATCCGTCTGAACGGCGAAGACGTCTCGGATCGCATCCGCAGTGGGGAGGTGGGCCGGCACGTCTCTCCCGTCAGTGCGCTCGCGTCGGTGCGTCACCGGATGGTGGATATGCAGCGGGCGTTTGCCCGCGCGCAGCTCGTCGCCGGCCGCGGGATCGTGGTGGATGGACGGGACATCGGGACGGTCGTTTTCCCGGATGCCGAGCTCAAGGTCTTCATGTCCGCCCAGCCCCGGGTGCGCGCGGCGCGCCGGCACCAGGAACTGGCGCAGAAAGGGGACGAACGATCCCTCGACGACGTGCTCGCCGAGATCGAACGGCGCGATGCGATGGACAGCGCGCGCGCGATCGCCCCGTTGCGGCCCGCCGAAGACGCCATTCTGCTGGATACGAGCGGGCTGACGATGGACCAGCAAGTTTCATTCGTAGTTAACAAACTGTCGGAACGCCAGCAGCAGAGCGACGTATGAGCCGTTTGTGCAATTCGACCGGGGCTTTTCGACCACGGTTCGAATGCCCATGGGCTCGGCGCTTGCCGAGCAGGGGATCGTCCCCAGCCTAACCAGCTTGTTAAACCTAACCTCTTTCGGGAACGGCGCGTTGAGGCCGCTGTCCTGCGAAGAGTAAACACCCCAGGGCGCCATCGCACGCCTCTTCAAACCCAACGCGGTGGACCCGGAGAATCCGAATGGCTGAAGATCAGCAAAAAACCACTGAGACGCCGGAGACCGTCGAAACGGCGTCCGAATCGACAGACGTAACGGAGGCCGCGGCCTCCGCTCCCGAGACCCCCGAAGTTGTAGCGGCCGAGGCCGAAGCGCCTGTAGCCGAAGCGGCCGAAGCTCCAGTAGCCGAGGCGCCTGTAGCCGAGACGACAGTAGCCGAGACGACAGTAGCCGAGACGCAGGAAGCGCCTCCGGCTCCGGTAGCCGCCGCGCCGGCGAGCAAGCCCATCGACACGCCCGAATTCGTCGGTTTCCGCGGCGAAATCGAAGGTCAGGTCGTCAAGCTGGCCGACCTCGATCGCGGCATCGACGACCCGGCGGCGCTCGCGATGTACGACAATCTGCGCAAGATGATCGACGACACGCTGACCAACGTCTCGGAGAACGAGATCGTGGCCGGCCGCGTCGTCAGTATCGGCGAAAAGGATATCGTTGTCGACATCGGGTTCAAGAGCGATGGCATCATCGCCCGCAACGAATTCGACTCCGAACTCACGCCTGGCGATGAGATCGAAGTATTCCTCGAGCGCATCGAGGACTACCAGGGTCAGCTCATCCTCTCCAAGACGAAGGCCGATACGGTCAAGCGCTGGCAGAAGATCGAGACCGCTCACGTCGAGGAACAGGTGCTCGAAGGCACGATCGTGCGTCGCATCAAGGGCGGCATGATCGTCGAACTCTTCGACGGCATCGAAGCGTTCCTCCCGGGCTCGCAGATCGACGTCCGCCCGGTGCGCGATTTTGACGCGTATCTCGACAAGCGGATGGAGTTCAAGATCGTGAAGCTCAATCCGGCCAACGAGAACATCGTCGTGTCGCACAAGGCGCTCATCGAGAAGGACCTCGAGGAACAGCGTCAGAAAATTCTCTCCTCGATGGAGCCCGGCCAGGTCCTCGAAGGCACGGTCAAGAATATCACCGACTTCGGTGTCTTCATCGACCTCGGCGGCGTCGACGGCCTGTTGCACATCACCGACCTCTCCTGGGGCCGTGTGTCGCACCCGTCGGAGCTGGTCGAACTCGACCAGAAGCTCAACGTGGTGGTGCTGGACTACGACAAGGAGCGCCAGCGCATCTCGCTCGGCCTCAAGCAGCTCCAGTCGCATCCGTGGGAGAACATCGGCGAAAAGTACCACGAAGGCGACGAAGCCGAAGGCAAGGTGGTATCGATCACCGACTACGGTGCGTTCGTCGAACTGGAAAAGGGCATCGAAGGCCTCGTCCACATCTCGGAAATGAGCTGGACGGAGCATATCAAGCACCCGAGCCAGATGGTGTCCCTGGGGCAGATCGTCAAGGTCCGCATCCTGAACATCGACAACGAGGGCAAGAAGATTTCCCTCGGCATGAAGCAGCTGGAACCCGATCCGTGGGTGGGCATCGCCGCCCGCTATCCGGGTGGGACGGTGCTGCGCGGCAAAGTGCGCAACATCACCAACTTCGGCGTCTTCGTGGAGATCGAGCCGGGCATCGACGGCCTCGTCCATATCTCGGACCTGTCCTGGACGAAGAAAATCCGCCATCCTTCCGAATACGTGAAGAAGGGCCAGGATCTCGACGTCGTCATTCTCAACATCGACGAGAAGGAACGGCGTATCTCGCTCGGCCACAAGCAGATCGAGACGAACCCCTGGAACGACTTCGCCAAGATGTATTCGGACGGCACGGATACCGAAGCGACGATCAAGAAGATCGTCGACAACGGGATCGAGGTGTCGCTCGGGCTGGAGCTGGACGGCTTTGTGCCGGCCGGCGAGCTCAAGAGCGGCCCCAAGAGCTTCCAGGATGCCTACAAAGAAGGCGACACCCTCCAGCTGCGCGTGATCAAGTTCGATCCCAACCAGAAGGAGATCCTCCTCAGCGAAACGGCCAAGCAGCGCGCGGACGACCGTGCGAAGAAGGACGAAGAGCACAAGGAGCGTCGGAAGGAGCAGGACACCGAACGTCAGGCGGTCCAGGATTTCCAGCGCAAAACCGCTGCCGCCACGGGTCCGACGACCCTGGGCGAACTCAGCGGGCTCGAAGACCTGAAGCGCAAGATGGAAGCCAGCGAAGCAACGGAAGCTGCCGCTGCGACGGAAAGCGCGGCGTCCGAAGATGCCGGCGAGGAAGAAGCCGAGTCGTAGTTCATCGCTGCGACAAACCGATTAAAGGCCGTCTCCGCCATGCGGGGACGGCCTTTTTTTATGCCTGCCTGTTCGTGGATGCATCGTCGTCAATGCGCCGGCGATCCTCGGGGTGCGCGTCATCCCATCCACCCGGCCGCCCATCGCGCCAGGGCGGCGTCGGCCAGGTTCGCCTCGACGGCCTCCGCAAGCTGTTCCCCGACGAGTGGGCCGAACTTGAACCCGTGCCCCGAGAAGCCCGCGAGCACCCATACCCCTCCCTCGCGGCGGACGATGAAGCGTTCCTCGGGCGCGACGGCGTAGAAGCAGACGTGGCCGCGCTCGATGTCGAACCGGTCGAATGCCCGGATTCGCTCCCGCGCAGCGGCACATACGGCTTCGATTTCCCGGGCTTCCGCCGCGCGAGGCGCATCCGGATCGCCGGCGAGCGAGAACCGGTGATCGCCGATCTTGAGCCCGAGCCCATCCACTGGTGGAACGAGGTAGAATCCGCTGTCCGGATCGATCTCCAGCAGCATCGGCGATGCGGCCCAGGCGGCGCGCGCCTCCGGCGGGGGAGCGGCATAGACCACCACTTGCCGCGAGGCCGTGACCGGGACGTCGATGAGACGGCGCGACCACGCGCCGGCGGCGAGCACCACGGCATCGCCCGTCAGGATGCGCCCGTCCTCGGTGTACACACGGGTCGGCTCGCGGTCGATCCGCGCGATGCGGGTATGCGGCATCAACTCGACGCCGGCCGATTCGAGGTAGCGGGCCAGATCCGCCAGGATGGCCGATGCTTTCAGCACGCCACCCTGCGGCTGGTAGAAGGATCTGGATACCCCCGCGTCGTTAATCAGGGAAAAACGCTCTGCGACGGCCTCGGAGGTGAGCCGTTCATAGGGGATGCGGAGCGCGTCGAGCACGCCGGCTGAGGCATCAGCCCAGCCGTCGTGGGTTCTGCTGAGCACCAGCGTCCCCGTCTCGACATAGTGCGAGCGCCCGAGGTCGGTCCAGAGCCGGTCCCATGCCGGGTAGGCCTCGGCGGTCATCGCCGCGTAGCCGGTCATGGCCCCGTAAGGGTAGCGGATCAGTCGATGCTGATCGTGCGACGCGGCGAGCGGGTTCGGGATCGGACCCTGGTCGACGAGGCGGACGCGGTGGCCCTTTTTTGCCAGTGCGCGAGCGGCGCTGAGGCCGATGATGCCGGCGCCCACAAGGATGAATGTTTGGCTCAAGGCTCAGGAAGCGAGGGTTTTTCGATAAACCAGTTCGGCGGCGGCCAGGTCTTCGAGCGCGGTGCCGACCGATTTAAAGAGGGTGATCGACGCGTCCGATGTGCGGCCTGGAATGCGCCCGCGACACAGGTCGAACAGGTCGCCCCGGATGTCGGTTTCAGCGATGACGCCGGCCTGGATCGGCTGGATCAGGTCGCCGGCTTCGGAAAGGGCGCCGTCGCGCGTATCTACATAGATCGTGGAACGGCGCATCGTCTCGTCATCCGACTCGCGCATGGTGGGCGTGAAGCCGCCGATGAGGTCGACGTGCGTGCCGGGCCGCAGTCGCGCGCCATCGAACAGCGGCGCCCCGCTCATGGTGGCGCAGGAGACGATGTCGGCATCGTCCAGCGCCGCGTTCGGGTCGGGCACGGCGCGGGCGTCCAGACCGCCGCTCGCCAGTTCCGCGGCCACGGCCGCGGCACGCTCGGGGCGCCGACCCCATACGTGAACGCGGTCGATTCCAAGGACCGCGACGTAGGCGCGGGCGATATAGGGCGCGAGCCGGCCGGTGCTGAGCAGGAGCAGCCGGCGGCTGTTTGCGCGCGCCAGATAGCGGGCTGCCAGCACCGAGGCGGCGGCTGTGCGATGGAGGGTGATCGTGGCGGCGTCCATCGCGGCGAGCGGGGTCCCCGTGGCGGCGTCGAACAGGCAGTATATACCCTGGATCGACGGCAGGCTGCGCGCGGGGTTTTCGGGGTAGACGGTGACGAGTTTGACGCCGGCGAGGCCGCCGCTCCATGCCGGCATCAGCAGCAGAGTGCCGGGCTGCCCGATCTCGTGGTGGTGCCGCACCGGGGCGGTGACGTCGAGTCGAAATTGCGCCTCCAGCGCGTCGACCAGGGGACGCCAGGCAAGCAGGGGGGCGAGTTTGTCGGCTGGGTAGAATCGCATACGTTTAGGTGAGTTCGCGGCGATGTATGATTCCTCACCCCACGCAAAAGCATGGGGGAAAGCAAAGAGTTTAGCGGCGTCGTTGTTCGAAGACAAACGATCGGCAATGTCCATAGCCCCCATGCTTCAGCGTGGGGCTATGGGTAGGGTACGAGGCGCGTCGATGCAAAATGCCCCCACGCTAAAGCATGGGGGAGAGCAAAGAGTTTAGCGGCGTCGTTGTTCGAAGCCAAACGATCCGGCAACGTCCATAGTCCCCATGCTTCAGCGTGGGGCTATGGGTAGGGTGCGAGGCGCGTCGATACAAAATGCTCCACGCTAAAGCATGGGGGAAAGCCAGGCGTTCCGCGGCGTCGTCGTTCGAAGCCAAACGATCCGGCAATGCCCATCGCCCCCATGCTTCAGCGTGGGGGCCATGGGGTAGGGCGCGAGACGCAGCGATGCATGATCCCCTCGCTTTCGCTGGGGGGAAAAGATTCGCATGCCTGGCGCCGAAGTCCGAAGAAACGCGATCTTTGAAGGTCCATGGCCCAATTTCTGTAGCCTTCAGTTTACGGCCTCCGCCCATCCATCCAGGCCCCTCCATTGCATTGCGCGCGCCTATGAAAAGCGTTTCGATAGGTTTCGCCGGCGTCCTCATGCTCATGCCGGGTCTCAGTTTAGCCGAATCGGGTCGCATCGCGCCGGACGAAATCCGCCCCGGTGACCTCCTGTTTTTCTGGATCAACGACCAGGTCCGGCACGTCGGCATCTACCTGGAAGATGGCGTCTTCTTCCATGCGTCAACCACCGCCGGCGTCACGCTGAGCAACCTGAACGAGGACTACTGGCGGTACCGGTTGATCTCGGTGCGCCGCGTCCAGCACAACATCTCGTTGAAGGAATTGCGGCAGGATTTCTCCCGATACGACCCCGCCGGCTACCGATACGGCAGCACGGGGCCGAAGCAGTACGACTGTTCGGGTCTCGTCTGGCGGGTTTTCGGCAGCCATGGCGTCGAGCTGCCACGAACGACCCGGGCGCAGATCCGCGCGGGCTCGCTCGTCATCAGCGGGCGAAACTATCTATTGACGCACCGCCGGAGCTAACAGGCCGGCGCCCCGGAGAGGCTCAACGGGTCTCTCCAGGGCGAACCGCCACCAGTTTACGGACTGATCGGATCCCGGCGCTCCGGACCTCCGAGGGAGGATCAAGGGGGGCAGGATCAACGATGCGGGCACCGTTCTTGGGAAAAATCCTGCACCCTGCGTCTCGTATCCCTCATCTCAACCTCATTTCGCCGCACTGCGTCACGTCACTCACTGGTTGTCGATCTGCGCCTTCTGCAGCTTGCCGCTGTAGTCGATGTAGACGCTCTTCGTCTCCGTATAGAAGTCGAACACCTCCCAGCCGCCTTCTCGGTGGCCGTTGCCGGTGGCCTTGACGCCGCCGAACGGCATGTGGGCCTCGGCGCCGATCGTCGGGCCGTTGATGTAGGTGATGCCGGCATCGATGTCGTTGATCGCCCGGAAGGCCACCGTCACGTCTCGGGTGTAGATCGAGGAGGAGAGGCCGTATTGCGTATTGTTGGCCACGGCGACCGCCTCTTCGTACGACGATACCTTGATCACGGAGAGCACCGGGCCGAAGATTTCCTCCTGGGCCACCCGCATATTTTCGGTGACGCCCGTGAAGACAGTCGGCTCGAAGAAGAAGCCGTCATCCAGGCCGGCGCCCGATGCGCGTTTGCCCCCGCAGGCGATGGAGACGCCCTCCGATTTGGCGACGTCCATGTACGAGGATACCTTGTCCATGGCTTTCTGGTTGATCAACGGGCCCACGTCCACGCCGGCGTCGTTGCCATACCCGAGCCGCAGCTTGCCGGCGGCGGCCACGAGGCGGTCGACCAGTTCGTCATGGATGTCCTCGTGCAGGATGAGCCGGCTCGTCGCCGTACAGCGCTGGCCCGTGGTGCCGAATGCGCCCCAGAGCACCCCCTCGAGCGCGAGGTCGAGGTTGGCGTCGGCCAGCACGATCTGGGGATTTTTGCCACCCATCTCGAGCGATACACGCTTGTTCTGCCGTCCGCAGGCCTCCGCGATGCGGCAGCCCGTCGCCGTCGACCCTGTGAACGAAACAGCGTCGATGCCCGGGTGGTCGACCATCGCGGCGCCCGTCGCGCCGGCGCCCTGGACGAGGTTGACGACGCCTTCCGGCAGGCCGGCTTCGATGAATACCTGGACCAGCAGCTCGCCGCTGTGCGGCGCGTCTTCGCTGGGCTTGAAGACGACCGTGTTGCCGGCCGCGATCGCGGGAAACATCTTCCAGGTGGGTACCGCCACCGGGAAATTCCACGCGGTGATGACGCCGATCACGCCGACGGGCCGGCGGATGCTCATGTTGAACTTGTTCGGCAGCTCGCTCGGGACGGTGTGCCCGAAGAGCCGGCGCGTTTCCGAGGCGGCGTAATAGGCCGTGTCGATGGCCTCCTGGACGTCACCGCGCGTCTCCGTGAACGTCTTGCCCATCTCGCGCGTCATCTCGAACGCGAGCTCGTCCTTGCGCTCGGTCAGCAGGTCGCCGATGCGCTTCAGGTAATCGCCGCGCTGGGGCGCCGGCATGCGCCGCCAGCTCTCGAACGCCTTGCGCGCCGCCCGAACGGCCTGGTCGACGTCCTGGGCGCCGGACTGCGGGAACTGGCCGATGATGTCGGCCTTGCGCGCGGGGTTGGTATCTGTGAAGGTGGCGTGATCGGCTGCTTCCTGCCAGCGGCCGCCAATATAATTCTTGAAATATGAAGTCATGGCTATGGGTTGGGTTCGACTCAGGCGTCGGTGTATATTGCAAATCGAAGCGGCCGCGACATCCGCCGCAGGGCCGGCTGTTGGAACATCCCACAACGTTTGCACGTGTCGGGTGATCCCGACGCCCGTCGGGAACGCGGATCACGAATTCATGGCGCACGCGCCCGTCTTTTATCATCTCCGGCTATCCGGTAACTCGTCTGTACGGCTATGGCACTCGCACCTTCGCAACGCACGTTGACCGATCAACTGTCCACCCGGGCCCGTGACGTCAAACCCAGCGGCATCCGGCGGTTTTTTGAAATCGCCGCGACCATGGAGAATGTCATTTCGCTGGGGATCGGCGAACCCGACTTCGTCTCCCCGAAACCGATCATCGACGCCGCCATGCAGGGGTTGCGCGATGGGAAGACCGGGTATACGGCGAATAGCGGCCTGCTCGAGCTGCGCGAGTTGATCGCGGCCGACCTGAAGGCGCGTTACGGCGTCGCCTACGACCCGAAGACGGAAGTGATCGTGACGGTCGGGGTGAGCGAGGCCATGCTCCTGGCGATGCTGGCGTTGCTCGATCCGGGCGACGAGATCCTGATCCCCGAGCCTTGTTTTGTGTCGTATGGACCGACGGCGGAGTTTGCCGGCGGGAAGGTGGTGTATGTGCCCACTTCCGTCGAGCACCAGTTTCAGGTGACGGCGGCGGACATCGAAGCGAAGATCACGCCCCGGACCAAGATGCTGTTCGTCGGCTACCCCAATAACCCGACCGGCGCCGTCATTTCGCGGGATACGATGGAAGCCATCGCCGAGGTGGTGGAGAAACACGACTTGATGGTGCTGTCGGACGAGATTTACGATCAGCTCGTCTACGGAGAGGCGAAGGCCGCCGGCCACGTCTGCGTCCCGTCGGTCGCCGGCCTGCGCGAGCGCACCGTGCTGCTGGGGGGCTTCTCGAAAAACTACGCCATGACTGGCTGGCGCATCGGGTACGTCTGCGCGCCGCGCGAGATCGCCCAGGCGCTGTACAAGCTGCACCAGTACGTCGTGATGAGTGCCCCGACGCTCGGGCAGATCGGCGCGGTGGCGGCGATGAAGGAATGCGCGGACGATGTCGAGATGATGCGGCAGTCGTACGACAAACGCCGCCGGCACCTCGTGGACGGGCTCCGCGCGGCCGGCTTGCCCACCTTCGAGCCCGAAGGCGCCTTTTATTGTTTCCCGGATATCCGCTCGACAGGGCTCACGTCCGAGGAATTTGCCCAGAAACTGCTCGAGGAAGAGCGCGTGGCCGTGGTGCCGGGGGATGCGTTCGGGCCGAGTGGCGCCGGCTACGTCCGCTGCTCCTATGCCACGGCGTACGAAAAAATCGAAGAAGCTGTGCGCCGGATTACCCGGTTCGCGCAGCGCTACCAGGCGCGGTAATGAGGATGCGGAACGGACGTACAGCCCACCTTGTGGGTGTCATGCTGCTGGGCATCGCCCTGCTTTCCGGGTGCGCCGGCCGCCGGCCGGTGGAGCCCGAAGAGCCGGCGTACCGTCCGCGCGTCATCCAGCCGCGCACGCCGCCGCCCCCGCCGGAGGAGCCGGCGACGCCGCCCGCGCCGGTCTATGTGCCGCCGGCCTATCAGGTGGTCCGCAATCCGGACGCCGCCTATGTGGAGCCCATCAGCAACTTCGACGTGCTCCACACGACGCTCGACCTGGGTTTCGATTTTCCCGGGGAACGGGTCATCGGCACCGCGACGCACACGCTGCGAACGCTCGTCTCGGGCATGACGCGTCTGACGTTCGACGGAAGGGATATGGAGATCCACAGCGCCACGTTGGGCCGGCGCGGCGCCACGCGCACGCCCCTCGAGGTGCAGTACGACGGCCAGACGCTGATCCTGGTGCCTCCGCAGCCCCTCGGTATCGACACATTCGACGTGGCGATAGCCTACACCGCTCATCCGACGCGCAACGGCCAGCGGCTCGGAATGAATTTCGTCGATGGCGCCGGCACGGACGCCTCGAAGCCGACGCAGATCTGGACCCTCGGCCAGCCCGAAGACAATCGCTACTGGTATCCGGGATGGGATTATCCGAACGATCCCGTGACGGTGGATGTGCTTCTGACGGTGCCGGCGTCGTACACGACGGTGTCGAATGGCGGCATCGTCGGGCAGGAACAGCTCGCCAATGGCATGCGGCGCGATCACTGGCGGCTGACGCGGCCGCACGCGTCGTACCTGACCGGGCTCGTCGTGGGCGAATTCGCGTCGGTGATCGACCGCTACGTGCGGCGTGACGGAAGCCAGGTGCCGCTGGCGTACATCGTCGAACCCGCCTACGCCAGCAAGACCTCCCTGATCTTCGGGGAAACGCCGCGCATGATGGGCCTCTTCGAGGACGCGACTGCGGTGGCGTATCCCTGGGGCAACTACAAGCAGGTCACGGTGCGCGACTTCACCGCCGGCGGGATGGAGAATACCACGGCCACCGTGCTTTTCGATGAACTCCAGCACGACGAGCGGGCGCAGCTCGACTTCAACGGCCGCGACCTGATATCGCACGAACTGGCGCATCAATGGTTTGGCGACCTGCTCACGATCCGAAACTGGGCAAATCTGGCGCTCAACGAGGGCTTCGCGAGCTACTTCGAGCGGATTTATATCGAAGGCAGCGCCGGCATCGACGAGGCGCAGGCGCATACGATCGAGGAACGGGACCTGTATCTGAAAGAAGCCGAGTCGATGCGCCGGCCGATCATCTGGTACGGCTACACCGATCCGAACGCGATGTACGATCGGCATACGTATGAAAAAATGGCGCTCGTGCTCCATCAGCTCCGTTTTGAACTCGGCGACGTGCTCTGGTACAACGGCATCCGGAAATACGTGCGCGACAACGCATCCCGGACCGTCGTAGCGGACGACCTTCGCAAGGCGATGGAGCAGGCGTCGGGGCGCAATCTCGGGTTCTTCTTTAATCAGTGGCTGCTCCAGCCCGGCCATCCGGAGCTGGATGTGACCCACACCTTCGACCCCAATCGCGGGCTCTACGAGATCCGGGTGCGGCAGGTGCAGGATAGTCTGCTATTCTTGCCGTTCCGATTCGACGTCCAGGTCGAACTCAATATCCAGGGCGGCACCGCGCCCTTCATGCAGCGGTTTACGGTGGCCGACCGCGACACCACGTTCCGGTTCGCCCTCGCCGGCGACGTCACGTTCGCCCGGTTCGATGTGGGCGACTGGCTCCTGGCCGACATCCACGTCGACAAGCCGCTCTCCGAATGGATCGCGCAGGTGCGGGGCGACGACGAAATGGCCGGCCGCTACGACGCCGTGGTGGCGCTGGGCGAGCTGGAGCCGACCAACGAAATCCGCGACGCCATCCTCCAGACCCTCGTGCGGGATCCGCATCATACGGTGCGGCAGGCGGCTGCCGCGGCCCTGAACGGCTACGCCGGCGATCCGGTCGTCCGCCAGACCCTCTCCAATACCGCCCGCACCGACACCGACGCGGCCGTGCGCAAGGCGGCCCTGCTGTCGCTTTCCCGGTATGCGGACAGCGTGTTGCTTTCGACCCTGCGCGGCACCATCGCCGATCCTTCCTATGCCGTCACGGCCGAGAGTGTGCGTCTGTTCGCGCGGGCCTACCCGAACGAGGCGCTGCCCGCCATGCGCTCGCTCTTCGAGGTCGATAGCTGGAAAAGCACCGTCGAACTGGCGATGATCGAAGGGTATTCGACCATCGCGGCGGTCGAAGGCATTCCGTACCTCGAGGCGCGCCTGAATCCGGCCGAACCCGAGGACGTCCGCGCCGCGGCGGCCGATGCGATGGGCGTCATCGCGCGCGCCCAGCCGGGCATCGGGGAAGGGGTGGGCCGGTCGCTGGTCGCGTTGCTGGACGATGGGATCGAGATGGAGCGGTTCTCCGCCGCTCAGGCGCTGCGTTCGGTGAACATCGCGCCGCTTCGGGAGGACATTCGCCGCTGTCTCGCAAAAGAGACCTCGGCGCGCGTGCGGTCGCAGCTCGAACAGCTCGTGGGGCTTTGACGCATGACGTGGCTACTCGGGGTTCTGGTCGCGCTCGTGGCGCATGTGGTCGCCGGATGGCCGTTCAGTGTGCTGGGCGGCGTCATCGTGGGGTACAGGATGGTGGATCGCGGCTGGTTGTGGGGGGGACTGGCCGTTGGCGCTTCATGGGCCGGCCTCGTGGCCTATAACTTCATCGCCGCCGCCGATCCCACGGCCGAGATGATCCGGGTCATGGCCCGGATACTGGGAAACATGCCCGAACCTTTATTCGTTGTGTTGACGATTTTCACAGGATGCGTACTCGGCGTGTGCGGCGGACTGGTCGGAGCCCAGGCGGCCCGAGTAGCGCGCACGCGGACCGCGCTGGCTGTCCGGCGCTGAGCGGATCCCCACCCAACTGGTTATCATGCAGAAAACCACTGAAGATATCCGTAGCCTGTTAGAGCGCGTTGTCGCGCTCGGGAGGTATCTTTGACCCGGCTCGTAGAGAAAAAGCCCTCGAGTCGTTGAATGCCCGTCGCCTGGATCCCAATTTCTGGTCGAACCAGGCCGAGGCGCGGGAAGTAGAGAAGGAGATCTCGCTCCACCAGGGATGGCTGGATGCGTGGAAAAAGGTGTCCCGTCGGGCGGAGGACATCGAGACACTGATGCAGCTAGAGGCGGAAGAGGGCGGCCTCGCCGACGAGATCCAGGAAGAGGCCGAGTTGCTCCTCCAGCAGGTCGAGGCGATCGAATTCCGCAACATGCTGAGCAGCCCGGACGATCCGCGCAACGCGATCCTCACGATCCACTCCGGCGCGGGCGGCACCGAAGCGCAGGACTGGGCGGAGATGCTGCTCCGCATGTACACCCGTTATTGTGAAAAGGCGGGTTTTTTGGTGAACCTGCTCGACTACCAGCCGGGGGACACCGCCGGCATCAAGAGCGCCTCCATACGCATCGGCGGCGAATACGCCTATGGCTATCTGAAGGCCGAATCCGGCGTGCATCGGCTGGTCCGCATTTCTCCGTTCGACTCCAGCGGCAAGCGGCACACCTCGTTTTCCAGCGTGTTCGTCTATCCGGAGATCGACGACACCATCAACATCGACATCAAGCCCGATCAGCTGGAGCTGCAGACCTTCCGCTCCGGCGGCAAGGGGGGGCAGAACGTCAACAAGGTGGAAACGGGCGCGCGGCTCATCTGGACCGGCCTGCTATCGAACGGCGAGGAAGCGCGCGTCGTCGCGGAGTGCACCGAAGAGCGCAGCCAGCTACAGAACCGCGAGCGCGCGATGACGATGTTGAAGAGCCGCATCTATCAGCTCGAACTGGATATCCAGGAGGCCGCGAAGAATGAAGTCGAGGGCAAGAAAAAGAAAATTGAGTGGGGGAGCCAGATTCGATCTTATGTCTTCCAACCGTATACTATGGTGAACGATCACCGCACGGAGACCAAAATCACCGATGTTCAGTCGGTCATGGATGGGGATCTGGACGAACTGATCAAAGCCTACCTCATGCAGCAGTCGTCGCAGGAATCGTAGTTTAGCACCCCCGGTGTCATGGCCGAACGGTACGATTTTTTGTTGCTCGGTAGCGGGATTGCCGGCCTGTCGTTCGCATTGCGGGTGGCGGAATTCGGCAGCGTCGCCATCGTCACCAAAAAGGAAAGTGCAGAGTCGAACACGAACTACGCCCAGGGCGGCATCGCCGCGGTGATCGACGACAGCGACTCGTACGAAAAGCACATCCAGGACACCCTCATCGCCGGCGCGGGACTCTGCGACCCGGAGATCGTGCGGATCGTCGTGACTGAAGGGCCGGAGCGGGTGCGCGAACTCATGGCGCTCGGCGCGGCGTTCACCCGCGAGAACGGCCGACTGCATCTGGGCAAGGAAGGCGGCCATTCGGAGAACCGCATCGTACACGCCGCGGATACCACCGGGAAGGAAGTCGAGCGCGCCCTGCTCGACAAGGTCAACGCGCACCCAAACATCCGGATCTTTCAGCACCATTTCGCCCTCGAGCTGATCACGGACCACCACCTGGGCCGGCACGTCACGCGCCTCCGCAACGACATCACGTGTTACGGCGCCTACGTGCTGGACGAGGAACACAACCGGGTCATCACGATGCTCGCGCGCGCGACCCTGCTCGCGACGGGTGGCTGCGGGCAGGTTTATCTGCATTCGACGAACCCGAGTATCGCCACCGGCGATGGTCTGGCCATGGCCTATCGCGCCAAGGCGCGGATCTCCAACATGGAGTTCATTCAGTTTCACCCGACCAGCCTGTTCCACGCCGAGGCCAATTCCTTTTTGATCTCCGAGGCCGTCCGTGGAGAGGGGGGCATCCTGCTGAACCGGGACGGGCACCGGTTCATGCCGGACTACGACGAGCGCGCCGAACTCGCGCCGCGCGATATCGTCGCGCGCGCCATCGACGATCAGCTGAAGCAGCGAGGCGATGACTACGTGCTGCTCGATATCTCCCATATCGGGGCCGATGCGGTCCGGCAGCACTTCCCGAACATCTACGAGACCTGTCTGCGTTACGGGTTCGACATGACGAAGGGCCCCATCCCCGTGGTGCCGGCGGCGCATTACCAATGCGGCGGAGTGCAGGTGGATGAGATGGGGCGCACGTCCATACACGGACTCTTCGCCTGCGGCGAGGTCAGCTGTACGGGTCTCCACGGCGCCAACCGGCTGGCGAGCAATTCGCTGCTCGAGGCGCTCGTGTTCAGCTACCGCGCGGCCAGGGAAGCTGTGCCGTATGCGGAGCGGGGCGCCTGGAAGGAGGGCGTGCCGGAGTGGGACGATAGCGGGACGGAAAAGCCGCACGAGTGGGTTATGATTTCGCACAACCGCGACGAATTGCGCCGGGTGATGTGGGATTATGTCGGCATCGTCCGCTCGACGCTCCGGCTCGAGCGCGCCTTCCGCCGCACGCACCTGCTCTACGAAGAGACCGAAGATTTCTATCGCCGGTCCCGGGTGTCGACCGGGCTGTGCGAGCTGCGCAATATGATCGCGGTGGCCTATCTGATCATCCGTAGCGCGCAGATGCGCCGGGAGAGTCGGGGGCTCCATTATATGCTCGATTTCCAGGAAACCGTCGAGTCGGAGCGGCGTCCAACCCTGGTCTGAACGACCGCGCCGGCTGCCCCCGAGCGATCTGGAACCATCGCCATATGGCTGCGTTTGATGGGTCCTCAGGAGCGCACGGACAGGTGCTTACGGCGCGTGTTTGCCGGCTTTAGGGTCGCTCGCGCGATAACGTGTAAGGGGGGGCAGTGGCCGCCCTTTTTTGTTGTTGTAGGTAAGATTCCTGCAGCGCCCGTTCTCGAAAGGATCGGGCTTTTTATTTATGAGCATTACGGTTGAACCGGAATACGATCCGCTGACCGCCCGCGTGCGGAAGATCATCGAAGAGGTGATCTCCGATCCGCCGTTTTTTCTGGTGGAGGTGTCCGTGCGCGGACGGGAAGGCGCACGCGTCGTGGAAGTCTTCGTCGATCAGGATGAAGGCATCTCGATCGACGCCCTTGCGGACCTGAGCCGGGAAATCGGATTTTTGCTGGAAACCGAAGATGTCATCAAGGGGCGTTATCATTTAAACGTCTCTTCGCCGGGGGCCGACAGGCCGCTGGGGCATCCCAGGCAATTCCGCCGACATAAAGGGCGCCCTGTGCGCCTCGTCCACCGGGCCGAAGACGGCGCCGAGCACACGGTGCGCGGCGTCATCGGAGCGGCCGGCGAAGACGATGTAGAACTTGAAATCTCAGAGGGTCAGACGCGACGCTTCCGGTATGCGGAGATCGCGGAAGCCAGGATCGAGCTGCCCTGGTAAGGCCGGGCAGCCGCGTTACTGGTCCACTTATTCACCAAGAGATATCTGATACGAAGGCAACCGCCATGCAGAGCACGAACCTAGTATCTTCATTTGCTGAAATCGCCCGGGAGAAGGGCATCGAACGCGATACGCTCCAGATGATTGTGGAGGATGTGTTTCGCGCGATGATCCGTAAACGTTATGGATCGGACGAGTCGTTCGAAATCATCTTCAACCCGGACAATGGAGATATTCAGGTTCTGCACATTCGCGAGGTAGTGGAGAATCTCGATCTCGAGGACCCGGTCACGCAGATCGAGGTGAAGGACGCCGTCCGGATCGACGAGGATTTTTCCGTCGGCGACGAAGTGGCGAGCGAGGTGGACATCGCTGATTTCGGCCGGCGCGCCGTCATGACCGCGCGGCAGACGTTCAGCCAGCGTATCCGCGACATCGAGAAGGAGAACGTCCACAAGGCGTACCAGGATATCATCGGCGAGGTCGTGGTGGGCGAGATCTACCAGATCCGCCGGCGTGAAGTGCTGGTGATCCACAACAAGGTCGAGTTACTTCTGCCGCGTGAAGAGCAGATCTATAAGGATCGGTACCGCAAGGGCGACATGCTGCGCGCCGTGGTGAAGGAAGTGCGTCGCGACGCCGGCAGCAATCCGCAGGTGATCATTAGCCGCGCGGATCCTATCTTTATGGAGCGGCTGTTCGAACTCGAAGTGCCGGAGATCTACGACGGGATCGTCGAGATCAAACGGATCGTGCGCGAACCGGGCGACCGCGCCAAGGTGGCCGTCGTCAGCCACGACGACCGGATCGACCCGGTCGGCGCGTGCGTCGGCATGAAGGGCGTCCGCATCCACGCGGTGGTGCGGGAGCTGGGTAACGAAAATATTGACGTGCTGGAATGGACGGACGACGCGCATGAGTTGATCAAGCGCGCCCTTTCGCCGGCCAAGCCCGTCTCGGTCAACGTCAACAACGAACTGACGCCCCCGCGGGCGAAAGTGGTTGTTCGGGCCGATGAAGTCAGCCAGGCCATCGGCCGCGGCGGCATCAACATCCGGCTGGCCTCGGCCCTCTCCGGATACGAAATCGACATCTACCGGGAAATCGCTGAAGATGAGGAAGACATCGAAATCAGCGAATTCGCGGACGAACTGGATGCCGACACCTTGACTCTGCTGCAAAACATCGGGTGCGACTCGGCTCGCGCGGTACTCGAGCTTTCCATCGAAGAGCTCGTGCGGCGCTCCGGTCTTGATACCGAAGCCGCCCAGCGCGTACTTGATGTGATCAAGGCGGAGTTTGAGGATGAAGAGGAGCTGGAAGAAGAATGATTGCGAGTGTACGCAGAAGAGGCGGCTTTTCGCCTAAGTGTGTATCTTAAGGTGTATGACAAAACAGACGACCTTTAAGAAAGTCAGGCTTTTCAACGTATCTAGAGAGCTCAACGTAGCGATCGATACGCTCCTCCAGCATCTGGAACAGGACGGCTTCAAGGATGTCCTGGTCGGAAAAGGAGTGAATGCCTCAATCACCGACGAGGATGCCTATCTCTCGTTGCTCGAGGCATTTGCCGAGGACATGGAGACGGCGGCCCGCGTAAAGGAAAAACGCGCGGCGCGGCTTGCGGATCTGGACGAGGAAGGAGCCGACGAATCGGAAGAGAGCCCGGCCGAAACGCCGGCGCCTGTCGCCGAGCCGGCGCCCGAACCGGTTGAGGTCGTCCAGCAACCCGAGCCGGAACCCGAACCCGAGCCGGAGCCCGTCGTGGCCGAGGTCGTCGAGCCGGTGGTGGAACCGGAGCCCGAGGCTCCCGTGGTCGTCGAAGAAGCGCCCGAAGAGGTAGTAGCCGCCGAGCCCGAAACGGTCGAAGCCGTGGCGGAGCCCGAAGTGGCCGCCGAGCCCGAGACCGAGGAGGTCGAGGAAGAAGAGGTCGAGGAGGACGAGGAGGAGGTTGAGGCCGTCGCTCCAGTCGCCGCCGGACAACCCGCGGAAAGCGAGGCCGGCGAGACGGTGGTCGACGAGGAAGGCTCCCTGGTATCGGCGAGCCGGTATCGTCTCGAGGGCACCAAGGTCATCGGCAAGATCGATCTGGCCGATGTCGACGATGCCTCCGGACGCAAAAAGCGCAAGCGCAAACGGAAACGCAAGGCGGACACGCCGGACGCGGAACCGGAAGCCGCAACGACGACGCCCGAGCGCGAGGTGCGCGAAAAGGACGCCGCGGCGAAGGCCAAAAAGAAACGCAAACGCGGCCCGCAGGTGGACGCGGCGGAAGTCGAGCAGTCCTACCAGGAAACGCTGCGCACCCTCGAACAGGGGGCCAGCCGTACGCGCCAGCGTCGTCGCCGGCAGCGCCGCGACGAAGTAGCGGCCGAGCGGCAGCGCGCCCAGGAGATGGCGGACGTCGACTCCCGGATTCTGCGCGTCACCGAGTTTATCTCGACGGGTGAACTGGCCAACCTGATGAACGCCTCGGTCAACGAGGTCATCGGCACGCTGTTCTCGTCGGGCATGATGGTGTCGATCAACCAGCGTCTCGACGCCGACACCATCCAGTTCGTCGCCGACGAATTCGGGTACGAAGTCGAGTTCATCACCGACTTCGCCACCGTCGATATCGAACTCGAGGAAGACGAACCGGAAGACCTGATCCCGCGCGCACCGGTCGTGACCGTGATGGGTCACGTCGACCACGGCAAGACGTCGCTGCTGGACTATATCCGCAAGGCGAACGTCGTGTCCGGCGAGGCCGGCGGCATCACGCAGCACATCGGCGCGTACCACGTCGACGTGGGCGATGGCCGGCAGATCACCTTCCTCGACACCCCGGGTCACGAGGCTTTTACGGCCATGCGTGCTCGCGGCGCCCAGGTGACGGACGTGGTTATCCTCGTCGTCGCCGCCGACGACGCGGTCATGCCGCAAACGATCGAGGCTATCAACCACGCGAAGGCGGCCGAAGTGCCGATCGTGGTGGCCATCAACAAGATCGACCGACCCGACGCCAACACGGCGAAGGTGATGCAGGGCCTCGCGGATCATGGTGTGCTCGTCGAGCAGTACGGCGGCAAGGCGCAGTGCGCGCTCGTCTCCGCGAAAACCGGCGACGGCGTCCAGGAACTGCTCGAAAAGGTCATCCTCGAATCCGATCTGCAGGAGCTGCGTGCGAACCCCGAGCGCAACGCGTACGGGGTGGTCATCGAAAGCCGGCTCGAAAAAGGGCGCGGCACGGTCGCCACGATCCTCGTCCAGAACGGCACGCTGCGGGTTGGCGATGCGTTTGTCGCCGGCATCTACAGCGGACGCGTCCGCGCGATGTTCGACGAGTGGGACCAGCGGGTGGAGTCGATCGGGCCGGCGTTGCCGTCCCTCGTCGTCGGGTTCACCGGCGCGCCCGAAGTGGGCGACCAGTTTATCGTGATGGACGACGAACGCGAGGCGCGTGAAATCGCGCAGCGACGGCAGCAGATCCACCGCGAGCAGTCCCTCCGCCAGCGCAAACACATTACGCTGGACGAAATCGGACGCCGGCTCGCGCTGGGCGACTTCCAGGAGCTCAACCTCATCGTCAAGGCGGACGTGGGCGGCTCGGTGGAGGCCCTGTCGGACTCGCTCCTCAAGCTGTCGACCGAGGAAGTGGCGGTGAACATCATCCACCGCGGCGTGGGTGCCATCACGGAGAGCGACGTCATGCTCGCCTCGGCCTCCGACGCCGTCATCATCGGCTTCCAGGTACGCCCCGACACCGGCGCGCGCAACCTGGCGGAGCGGGAAGAGATCGATATTCGGCTGTATTCGATCATCTACGACGCAATCGAAGACGTTCACAACGCCCTCGAAGGCCTGCTCTCGCCCGAAGAATCGGAAAAGATCACGGGTGTCGCCGAGGTCCGCGAGACGTTCAAGGTGCCGAAAATGGGTACGATCGCCGGCTGCTTCATCTCGGAAGGCCGTATTCGACGCAGCGACCGGATCCGGCTCATTCGCGACGGTATCGTGATTTACGACGGGGAGATCAGCTCCCTCCGCCGCTTCAAGGACGACGTCAAGGAAGTGCTCACCGGGTACGAGTGCGGCATCGGGATGGAGCATTACAACGACATCAAGGTCGGCGACTATTTCGAGTCCTACGAAATCGTCGAGACGAAGCGCAAGCTGACGGTGTGACGCGTGCGCATGGGGCCGGCCGGCTCCATGCGCCGTTTTTCAACGCCCCCAAAGAGAGGATAATGCGATGAGCATCCGCATGGAACGGGTGGCGCGGCTTGTCCAGCGAGAGATCGCCCAGATCCTCGGTCAAGACTATGCCGAGCAACTGCAACCCATGGTGACGGTAACAGGGGCCCGCGTGACGAAAGACCTGTCGATCGCCTACATCTACGTGAGCGTCATGGGCGCGACCGAGGCGCAGCGCAAGTCGGTCTTCAAGCATCTGGAAGGGTTGGCGCCGCAGGTGCGCACCGATCTCGCCGGCCGGATCCGCCATCAGGTCCGCACCATCCCCGAGATTCGATTTTTTCTCGATGAGTCGCAGGTGGAAGCGGAACGCATGGAGCACATCTTCGAACGCATTCGGGCCGAACGGGAACGTCGCTCGCCGGACTCCTGAGCGCTGTGTTATCGTGATCACCTCCCCGAACGACCCCACCGTGTACGGTTATCCCCATTTCCCCGACACGCAGGCAGCCGTGTTGCTGGTCGACAAACCCACCGGTCTTTCGTCCTTTTCGGTCATTCGCCGGCTGCGTCGCATCCTGGGCGTCCGGAAGATCGGGCATGCCGGGACGCTGGACCCGCTCGCTACCGGGATGCTCATCTGCCTCGTGGGCAAGGCCACCAAGCGGATGGAATCCTTCATGGGCATGGATAAGGTCTATACCGGCGTCATCCGGCTCGGGCAGACCACCGCGTCCTACGATGCAGAGACGCCGGTTGAGGTCGAGGTCGACGCCGGCGCCGTCACCGAGGAACAGCTCGAGGCCGCCCGCCGCCATTTCCTGGGCCGGCAGGAGCAGCTTCCGCCCATGTATTCCGCGGTCAAGGTGGGGGGCGAGCGGCTCTATCGCAAGGCCCGGCGTGGCGAGGAGGTCCAGCGCAAGCCTCGTGCGATCGAGATTTCGCGGTTCACACTGGGCGCGCGCGTCGGGAACGATCTGCCTTTCGAGGTGGCCTGCACCAAAGGCACCTACATCCGCACGCTGGCGCACGATTTTGGCGCCCTGCTGGGTGTCGGCGGGCATCTGACGGCGCTGCGTCGCACAGCCATCGGTCCCTACACGGTCGACGCGGCTTGGACGCTGGAGGCGCTGGCGGAAGCGGCCGAGGCACGAAGCGAGGAGCCTGCACCGTGATGGAACGCGTGGTAGGGATGGATGCGCTCGAACGCAACCCGCTGTCCGTGGTGACCGTGGGAACGTTCGACGGCGTGCACCTGGGGCATCGTTCGATCGTCCGGTATCTGGTCCAGCGGGCGCGCAGCCAGGGCGGTCTGAGCGTCGTGATCTCGTTTCATCCGCACCCGCGCGAAGTGGTCAAGGGCGAACCGATGCCGCTGCTCACCACGGTCGACGAGCGGGCCGATGCGCTCGAGGACCTCGGGCTGGATCGGTTTGTCGTGATTCCGTTTACGCCGGCGTTCGCCGCCATGGATGCGTCCGCCTTCGTCGAGGACGTGCTGCTTGCCCGCGTCGGGCTGAAGGAGATCGTGATCGGGTACGACCACGGCTTCGGGAAGGACCGCGCCGGCGACAGCGCGCTGCTGCGCGAACTGGGCGCCCGTCACGGATTCGGCGTCGACGTCATCCCCGCCCAGGTGCTCGAGGCCGACATCGTGTCGTCCACCCGGATCCGGCAACTGCTGGTCGAGGCGGGTGACGTGCGTCAGGCCGCCGGCATGCTCGGCCGGCCCTACCGGCTGACGGGCGAGGTCGTCCACGGCGACGGTCGAGGCCGGCAAATCGGCTATCCGACGGCCAATCTGGCCATCGAAAACCCGAACAAAGTCATCCCGCGCACGGGCGTGTATGCAGTGCGCGCCTGGCGGCAGGGCGCTGCAGCACCGGTCGGCGGGATGCTCAATATCGGGGTGCGGCCGACGTTCGACGGGGACTCGATGCGGATCGAGGCGCACCTTTTCGACGTCGACGCCAGCCTGTACGGCGAATCCCTCCGCATCGATTTCATCGAGCGGATACGGGACGAGCAAAAATTTAGGACGATCGACGCGCTCATCGAGCAACTTTCAAAAGATGAAGCGCGTTGTAAGGCGGAATTACAGCGCTGATATGCAGCGCAGGGTGTACGCAACGGCGATACCAGTGCCGGCGTGCATCTTCTTTAGCATGGTATAATCTAAAGAGGAGCCCTACATGCTCACCAAGGAAGTAAAAAGCGGACTGATCGAACAGTTCGGAAAAGCGGCCGGGGATACCGGTACACCTGAAGTTCAGATCGCCATATTCTCAAAGCGGATCTCCGAACTGACGGAACATCTGAAGATCCACCCGAAAGATCACGCCACGCGCCGGTCGCTCATCAAGCTGGTCGGCAAACGTCGCCGCCTGCTCAACTACCTCGTCGCGAAGGATATCGAGCGCTACCGCAAGATCATTGAGGAACTGGGTATTCGTAAGTAACTGACTATCGCCGCGTCGCGACCTGAGGTGCGTGAGGCCGTCCGTGTGGGCGGCGCGCCTCCTGCTGCTGTGTTTGACGCCCGATCCCATGTGCGCGTCCGATGGATCGTCTGTCGGATGGCCATCCGTTGATCCGATGTAATGCTGACCTTAAACAGGTGCGTCTGAGCACGCAGCAGCAGCGTCAAGTTGATTGATGGAGAACGCGTAGAAAAATACTATCATTTAATCGAAGAACATGTCTAAAGCAACCACTCAGGAGATTGAGTTCGCCCCCGGGCGATTCATTTCTCTGGAGACCGGTCGCCTTGCCAAGCAGGCAGGCGGATCGGTCGTCGCTCGGTTGGGCGACACGATGATCCTGGCTACGGCCGTACTGGCCCCCAAGCCCCGCGAAGGCGCCGACTTTTTCCCCCTCACCGTCGAATACAAGGAGAAATTCTCGGCCGGCGGCAAGATCCCGGGCGGCTTCATCAAACGGGAAGGACGCCTCAACGATAAGGAGACCCTGACCTGCCGGCTCGTCGACCGGACCCTGCGTCCGCTCTTCGCCGAAGGGTATCTGAACGAAGTCCAGATCATCATCTACGTCATTTCGGCGGACGACGAGCACGATGCCGACGTCCTCGCCGGCGTGGGCGCCTCGGCGGCTCTCATGCTGGCCGGCGCTCCCTACGACGGCCCGACGGCCGGCGTGCGCGTGGGCCTGGTCAATGGCGAATACATCGTCAACCCGACGATCGCCGAACTGGCGGAATCGGACATCAACCTGATCGTCGCCGGCAAGGAAGACGCGATCGTGATGGTGGAAGGCGAGATGAAGGAAGTCTCCGAAGAGCAGATGCTCGAAGCCTTCGAAGTCGGCCACGAAGCCATCAAAAAGCTCTGCCAGGGCCAGCGCGCCCTCGTCGAGGCCTTCGGTCAGCCCGCTACGATCAGCTTCGACCCGATCATGACGCCGAAGCCGTTGATCGCGCAAGTCGCCGGCCTGGTCAGCGACAAGATCAACAGCCTGCTCATGCAGCCGTACCAGAAGGAAACCTTCTACGGCGGGATCGACGAGATCAAGGAGTTTGCGCTCGCGCAGCTGCTGGGGACCAACAATCCGGAAACCGGCGAAACCCGGGCGGAAGCGACCGCGGAAGGGTATACGGCCTCGCAGATCAAGAGCGCCGTCGGCGCCGTGGAGAGCGATCTCATGCGTGAGATGATTCTCTCGGCCGGCCGCCGTCTCGACGGTCGCGGCCTGATGGAGATCCGCCATATCTGGTCGGAAGTCGGGTACCTCCCGCGTGTGCACGGCTCGGCAATCTTCACCCGCGGCGAAACGCAGGTGCTGGCGTCGGTAACGCTGGGCACCCGGAAGGACGCGCAGGCTGTCGATCAGGTGTTCGACACCACCGACCGCCGGTTCTTCCTGCACTACAACTTCCCGCCGTTCTGTACCGGCGAGGCCAAGATGCTCCGCGGCACCAGCCGTCGCGAGATCGGCCACGGGTACCTGGCGGAACGCGCTCTCTCCGCGATCATGCCGGCCGATGAGGACTTCCCGTACACCGTCCGCATCAACGCGGATGTGCTGGAATCCAACGGCTCTTCGTCGATGGCGTCGGTCTGCTCCGGCACCCTGGCCATGATGGATGCCGGCGTGCCGATCAAGACGCCGGTCGCCGGCGTGGCGATGGGCCTCATCACCGACGGGAAACGGACGGCCGTGCTCAGCGACATTCTGGGCACGGAAGACCACCTCGGCGACATGGACTTCAAGGTCACGGGCAGCCGCGACGGGATCACCGCGTGTCAGATGGACATCAAGGTGTCCGGTCTGACCAAGCAGATCCTCAAGAGCGCGCTCGACCAGGCGCGCGAAGGCCGGCTCTTCATCCTCGACAAGATGGCCGAAGTCCTCGAGGCGCCTCGCGGCGAAATGTCCCCGTATGCGCCTCGCCTCACCCAGATCACGATCGATTCCGAGTTCATCGGCGCGGTCATCGGGCCGGGTGGCAAGATCATCCAGGGCATCCAGCGCGAAACCAACACGCAGATCGAGATCGAAGAGCGTGAAGGTGTCGGCTATGTGACCGTGGCCGCGACCAACCAGGAGAACGCGGAAGCCGCGCTTCGCATCATCAAGGGCATCGTTACCGTCCCGGAAGAAGGCGAAGAGTACGAAGGCACCGTCCGCGACATCCTCAGCTTCGGCGCGATCATCGAGATCATGCCGGGCAAAGAGGGGATGCTGCACGTTTCGGAGATGGACCACGGCTATGTCGAGCGTCCGGAAGACTATGTGCAGGTCGGCGACAAGGTCCGCGTCAAGCTCATCGAAGTGCGCGACGACGGCAAGCTGCGTCTGAGCCGCAAGCCGTTCCTTCCGAAGCCGGAAGGGTACGTCGAGCGTCCTGAGCGGGATCGCGGTGACCGCGGTGACCGTGGCGGCGATCGTCGCGGCGGCGGTGGCGGCGGTCGGGATCGTCGCGGCGGTGGCGGCGGCGGTGGTGGGCGCGATCGCCGTGGCGGTGGCGGCGGCGGTCGGGATCGGCGTAACTGAGCCGTCCAGCCTACATGAATCGAGTACCGGGAGGGAGCACATGCTCCCTCCCGATGTTTCTGCCGGCGCCGCCTCCGAGCGGCGTTATCTCTAGATAGCCTCACAGGGGCCTGGATTATGAAGCAGCCGGCCGCTTCCGGATTCAATAAAACGACGCTGCCCAACGGGCTCCGTATCGTTACGGAAAGCATCCCATCCGTCCGCTCCATCTCCGTGGGCGTGTGGGTGCATACCGGCAGTCGCGACGAAAGCGACGCCGAAGCCGGGATCTGTCATTTCATCGAACACATGGTGTTCAAGGGCACGAAGCGCCGGCGGATGGATCAGATCGCCCGCCGACTCGAGTCCGTTGGCGGCTACCTCAACGCCTTTACCACCAAGGAATACACGTGCTATTACGCGCGGGCCCTCGATGAACACCTCGACCGCGCGATCGATGTGACGTGCGACCTGATTCTTCGCCCCACGTTTCCCGAGAAGGAGCTCGACAAGGAAAAGGACGTGGTGGTCGAGGAGATCAAGATGTATGAGGACGTGCCGGAGGATCTGATTTTCGATCGGTACGAATCCGTCGTCTATCGGGACCATGCGCTGGGCCGGCCCATCATCGGTTTCCCCGAGAGCGTTCGCTCGTTTACCCGCGACCAGCTCAACCAGTACATCGACCGCTGCTACACGCCGTCGCGGACGATCATTTCCGTTGCCGGCAACGTCAGCCACGATCGCGTGGTGCAGTACGTGCGCAAGGCCTTCGAGGACATCGATCGTACCCCGACCGCCCGCGTACCGGACGTGGTGACGCCCTATGGGCCCGGTGAACTCGTCGAAAAACGCCCCATCCAGCAGGCCCACCTCGTCATCGGGACGCGCATCTTCGGGATCCAGGACGAGCGCCGCAGCGCGATGAACGTCCTCAACACCATTCTCGGCAGCGGCATGTCCAGCCGGCTGAACCAGAATATCCGCGAGAAATACGGGTTCTGCTACAACATCTACTCCTTCGCCAACATGCAAACCGATACCGGCGACTTTGGCGTGTACATGGGGACGGATGGCGCGAAGATCGCGCGGGCGCGCAAACTCATCCTGCGTGAAACGGATCGCCTGGCGCAGGTGCCGGTGAGTCCACGGCTGCTGCATCAGGCGGTCAATCAGGTAAAGGGGTCGTTGATGCTCGGTCTGGAAAGCATGAGCAACCGCATGATGCGGCTTGGGCGGCAGGAGCTCTATTTCGGACGCAATTTCACGCTGGACGAGATCATCGAGTCGATCGAAAGCGTGACCGCCCAGGACATCCAGAATCTGGCGCAGACGCTGTTCGTGGCCGACTCGTTCTCGACTGTCGCGTTGACGCCGGCATGAAGGTGCTCGTGACCGGCGGCGCCGGCTTCATCGGCTCGCACGTCGCGGACGCCCTGCTCGAAGCCGGGCACGAGGTGCACGTGCTCGACAGCCTGGTCAACGGGTACCGGCATCAGGTGCCCGACGGCGCCGTCTTCCATGCCCTCGATCTCTCCGATCCGGCCGTTTCCCGGCTGTTCGAGACCCATCGCTTCGAGGCGCTCCTGCATCTGGCCGCCCAGATCGACGTCCGCAAATCGGTTGCCGATCCGGCGTACGATGCGCAGGTCAACGTCCTGGGCATGTTGCGCTTGCTCGAGGCCGGCCGCGCCCACGGGCTCCGGCGCGTGGTCTTCTCCTCATCCGGCGGCGCCATCTATGGTGAGCCCGACCGCGTTCCGCAGCAGGAAGCGGATCCCGAACGGCCCATGTCCCCCTACGGCGTTTCAAAGCTCGTTTCGGAGCGCTATCTTGCCTATTACGCCCGCGTGCATGGGCTGACCGCCGTCTCGCTCCGCTACGCCAACGTGTATGGTCCGCGACAGACCCCCGAGGGCGATGCCGGCGTGATATCGCGGTTTATCGATCGGATGCAGGCCGGCGCGCCTGTAACGATGTACGGCGACGGCGCACAGACGCGCGATTACGTTTTTGTCGGCGACGTGGTTCAGGCGAACCTCCTCGCACTCGATCAGGATGCCAGCGGCGCGTACAACATCGGGACGGGTGTCGAGACCAGCGTGCTCCAGCTGTACCGGCATCTGGCCGACGCTCTCGGCCAGGATCCGGGTTATGCGTTCGCGGCGGCTCGGACCGGCGAAATCGCCCGCAGCGCGCTCGATGCCTCCCTGGCCGCCGAACGGCTCGGCTGGAGGCCGGCCGTCGCCCTGCCGGACGGCCTCTCGCGCACGATTGGTTGGTTTAAATCTCGCGCCGCCGGCAGCCCGTTACGATAATCCTATGTAGCCCCGCCGAGTGCGAATGAGGACCCCTTCGCCAGGACGATCCGCTCCACCAGACGATTCATCTCGCAAGCATGTACCGTGTTCAACTGCAGGAATTCGAAGGTCCGCTCGACCTTCTCTTGTTTTTTATCCAGCGGGATGAGCTCGATATCCACGACATCCCGATTTCGAAGATAACGGACGAGTTTCTCGCGTATCTGCGCATCCTGGAGCAGATCGATCTGGATAGCGTGGGCGATTTTATCTACATGTCGGCCCAGTTGATCAACATCAAGGCGAAGATGTTGCTGCCGTCGGATGAGGTGGACGAGGAAGGAGAACCGGTGGACCCGCGCCGCGAGTTGGTGAAGCGACTGCTTACGTACATGCAGTACAAGGAGGCGGCACAGTCTTTGAACGATAATTACGAGTTGCGCGGCGAGCATTTCACCCGGTCGTTCTCCGAACAGGAGAAAGAACAGATCGTGGGGATGCAGGGGGTCGAACTCGAGGTTTCTGTCTTCAGTTTGATCAGCGCGCTGCAGCGTGTGCTCAGCGAGGTGCCGGAGGCGCCGGTGCACGCGGTGCACCGGAATCAGTATTCGCTTGAGTCTCAGCGTGAGTTTGTGCTGGAACGGCTCGCCTTCGATGATCGGCTTTCGTTTGTCCATCTCATCACAGGCCGGCCCAAGCACTTTGTCATCGTGACGTTCCTCGTCATTCTGGAGATGGCCCAGCAGGGTCAGGTGGCGCTGCTGATCAATCCGGAAGGGAACGACTTTTATCTGGAGCGCAAAGTGAATTACAGCGAGCCGGCGAACGGTTCGGAAAACGGACACGCCCCGTCCGAAGCGTGAGTCCATCGGCGCATGGCCTTTATCTGAAAAACGCAGCCAGGCGTCGTCAAAAGGCGTTCGATACGGTAGGCCGAACACGTTAAACTTACCCGAACGCCCCTGGCGTTTTTCCACATCCCCCCAAATCCCCGCACGTCACAGGCTGCCGGCGCAGCCCGACGTATGCATTTATTCACCGGCGAAACGGTTGCGGTGCAATGGCACGCTACTTTGGCGGATTTAGGGACCGGCTGTTAAAGAAAGGGCGCTCGTCGCCGCTTTCCGATCGGGATGTGGACTGGGTGAAGGTTTCGGGCACGGTCATCTGGTCGCCCGAAAAGCGTAACTACGAGTGGCTGGATCCAGAAACCTATCTATCGTCCTTCCTCGGGGACGCTCCCGAGCCGCAGAAGGCGGTTCCGCAGGAGCCTGAAGCGAAGCCGATCTGGGATCTCAGCGCGTTCGCCAACGAGGCCGAGGACGACCTCTACGCCGAAGAAGAAGGGTATCAGCCGCCCAGCGGGCTGTTCTCCACGGCTGGCGTCGCGAATTACCAGCCCGACATCGAGGCCGAACTTCCGAGCATCGAGGAATACAAGCATGAGCTGCTGTCGGCCCTGCGCCGGCGCGGCCTTCGTGTCGATGTCCGCAAGATATCCCTGCCCGAGGACGTCGAGACCGAACTGGAGCTGTTTCATCAGGGCGACAAGACGATCGATTCGCACGCCCTTCGCGCCCGACTCCAGCTCTTCAAGAAGCAAGTCATCGAGTCGTTCGACCAGTTCAGTCGCGTAGGCGAAACCTACATCATCCCGCACGCCCCGAGGTATCCGGATTTCGCCGGCGACGAGGCGTCCGATCCCGCGGCAAACGACCCGTTTGCGGACGCCGGTGAGCTCGAGTCCGACGTCGCCGAGGCCTCGTTTGAGGAGCCGGCGTTCGATCCCGACTTCCTGACCGAACCGGCCGCCGAGATCGAGGACGTCGTCGACGACGGGTACGTCCGCTTCGAGGACGAGCCCGAGCCGATCGAATCGATCGACAGCGATTTCGAGTCGTTCGTACTCAAATCGCTCGACAAGCTCGAGGCGTCGATGCATGAGGCGATGGAGCGTCCGGCCACGGACAGCCCGGAGGACGAGGAGGCGGCCCCGCGCGCGGTGCCCGAAGCGGAGAGGCCGGCCAACGAACGCATGATTTACGACCCGGTGAACGGGACGCTCGATGTACCCCGCAAGGCGGGCGACGTCTCGCCGCGCATACGGCCGTCCACCGGTAGTGCGGATCCCGAATCGCCTCGCGACCACGCCGGCGTCCCCGGCTTCGTCGGCGCCCGCCTCGATGGCGCGCCGTCTTCGGAGAGCTGGCTGGTTTCGCCGATTCAGAGCCGGAAGGCGCCGAGCGACGAGAAAGCGGCGGGGGCAACGCCGCCCGCGGATCGCCCGGCCGAAGCCGGCAAGGCCACCTCCGCCGGAAAGACGGACGCCGATCGTCGATCCTTGCGCGGCATGGATGTCGCGCCGAGCAAACCGGACATCCTCAAGGCGCTCAACACGATCCGCAGCGCGCCGGCCGACAAGGCGACGACCGCCGAGAGCGTCGATCCGGCGCACAAGGCTGAGCCGGACACCCCGAAGGATGCCGGCGATAAGAAAAACCCGTCGGCTGACGACCCGCGCCAGCAATCCCTGTCGATCCTGGAACGGCTGGACCAGCAGACGGGCGATGGCCACGCCTCGCCGACGCACCTGGACGACGCCGGCGATTCGGTCGAACAGCGACCCCGTTTCCCCGCGCTCGAGTCGATTACCGCCGCGATGGACGAAGGCGTGAAGGCCTCGGAGCCGGCGAAACCGGCATCACGATCCCGCTCGCAATCGCTATCGGATTTCCTGCTGAGTCTGAAAAACGACAACGAGGAGCAGCATCTCGCGGTGGGCAAAATGACGGCACCGGCCGCGGAGGAGAAGCCGCCGGCCGTCGTGTCGCGCGCGCCGGCGACGGAAGAGAAGCCGCCCGAAGCCCGTCCGCCGAAGCCCGCGGAGGAGAAAAAACGCACGGTAGGTCTGTTCGCCAAGCCGGAGCGTCGCACGCCGCCGCCCGAGGCGCCGCCGGCACCCGTGGATCCGCTGGATCTGCCGGTCGCTCCGCTCGACCTTTCGGACGTGCAGCTCGAATCGGAAGCGTTCACCCTGCAGGAAGAAGCGCCCGACCGCTTTCCCGCGCCGAAGACGGCATGGGTAACCCCGACTATCGCCCGGGAAACGTCGTGGCTGCATACCGACGTAGAGGATAGGACGCCCGAAGCGGCGGCGCCCGAAGAACCCGAACCGTCCCGAGTCGCGCCGGCCCGGGAAGCCGAAGCCCAGGTTATCCCGGAGGCCCCATCGCCGCCAACGACCGAGGGGCCTGATCAGGCCGCTATCGATCGGCTGGCCGAATGGCTGGATGCTTCGGATCGAGAACGGGCGCTGGATGAGCGGGAAGACGACGCCGCTCCGCTGGCGGAAGCGCCGACCGTCGAGACGAATGTGACGCCTGACGAAACAGACGCGCCGGCGCCCACCGACGCGCGCAGCGCAGCCCCGCCTGATGACGCACCCGAGGCGCCGTTGGCGCCGTCGCCGGCATACGCCCCGCGCTGGGCCGATGCGGTGGAGTCCGAGGTTGTGGAGTCCGAGGTTGTGGAGTCCGAGGTTGTGGAGCCCGGGGTGGTGGAGCCCGAGACCGTAGCGCAGCGGGCCGCTGAGGCGGTATCCGAGGCGGATGCCTCGACGGACGCGCGGCCCAAAGCGGATCTGGCGCAGGACGCGACGCCGGAAGCCAGTGTCCCGGAATCTAGTGTCCCGGAAGCCAGCGTCCCGGAATCTAGTGTCCCGGAATCAGGCATCCTGGCATCTGGCATCCTGGCATCTGGTACCGAGGATTCCGTGCCGCTTGCCGAGGATTCGGTCGAGAGCCCGGAGGACGGTGCGCGTCGCGTCGACCAGGAGGCGGAAACGATGACGGAGGAAACCCCGGATCCGGGCGAAGTGTTTAGCGAGCACGAAGCGCCAGAACCCATCATCGAAGTTTTGCCGGAGGAAGAGCCCGACGAGGTGGCGCCGGCAGAGAAACCACACAATTTCATGGCAAACGATAAGGCCGTCTCGGAGGATACCGACCAGCGTCACGCCGAAAAGCTGGCGCAAAGCGCCCGCGAAGCGCTCGAGGCGTTGGAGAGTCGGGATACGGCGGAAACGCCGGCCCCTGCGGTCGCTGCGCCGCCGAAGAAGGCGGCGACCCAGACGCCCCCCGGGCCCTATGAGAAGGCACTTGATGGGGTGGTCGAAGCGCTTGCCTTCGCCGCGGATGACCCGATCCCGCTGGTCAAGGTCTCCAAGGTCTTCTCTGAAGTCTCCGGCGAGCGCCGGCCCACGGAAGCGCAGGTGGTCGAGTCCGTGGAACGCCTCAATGCGCTCTATGCCGAACTGCGGCGCGCTTTCCGGGTCAAGATCTGGGCCGGCGGCATCCGCATGGCGACGGATCCGAGTTACGCGGAGTACATCCGCGCCATCTATCAGCAGGAGCGACCCAAGAAGCTGTCGCGCACGCTGATGGAAACCCTGGCGATCGTCGCGTACAGCCAACCCACTACGAAACCCGAAGTCGATTTCATCCGCGGCGTGGACAGCGATTATGCGGTCCGCAAGCTGCTGGAGCTGGGCCTGATCGACATCGTCGGGCGGAGCGAGGCGATCGGCAAACCGCTGCTATACGGCACCTCCGAACGGTTCCTCGAACAATTCGGGTTGAGCGAGCTGGCGGCCCTCCCCAAACTGAAGGAGATCGAGGAGCTGCTCGACGACCCTTCCCTGCAACGCGAACGCATGCACCTGCTCGCGCTGGAGAGCGGTCTGGCCGACGAAGGCGGCGCGGAGCCGCAAGAGGCCGAAGAAACCGCGACGGAAAACGAAGGGGACGCGCAGGCCGACGCCTAGCGCGCACGCGGAAGGCCGGTCTGTCAACCCATCAACGGCGCGAAGACCTCTGTGGCGTAGGCGAGGCTTTGCTTCTGGGCGTCGACAGTCGACATTGTTTTGGGCGTGCCTTTCTCGGCTGCCTGTTCAAGCACCAGATGCGGTTTGATGCCGCGTTCACGCAGCACGGCGACCAGCCGGCGATAATCGATATCGCCATCGCCGAAGGTTTCGCTCCAGATCCCGTTGTGCGACTGCCGGAGGTGAAGCTCCACGATGCGGTCGCCGTAGAGTCGGACGATGTCGAACAAGGCGACCTGGGAGTCGCCAGCCCCGCGGAACACCCAGTGCGCATCCAGGCATAGTTTCACGTTCGCGGGGTCCGAGGCGAGGAGCATGTGATGAAACTCGCGGGCGCCGGCGCGCAATTCCGGGTCGTGGGTATGGTAGGCGAGGGTGAGGCCGGCCTCCCGCAACATCGCGCCGAGCCGATTCAGTGCGCCGGCCTGCCGTGTAAGCTGTTCGTCGTTTTTGTTCTCCTGACTCCCCCAAGCAATCGGCGACGGATTGGTCACGACGATGCGCGCGCCCATCGATTTGCCCGCCTGCGCGATGGCGACCGCCTGCGCGATGCTTTCGTCGACGGCTTCGGCGAGATGCAGCGTCGAGTTGACGTACAACGACGACATCCACACGTCGTGCGATTTCAGGAACGGACGCAGCCGTTCGGCCTCCTCCAGGGAGCCGAATGCCGGCTCGTAGCCGTCGAGGCCGGAGGCGCGAAACGCACGGAACGAGGCGTCGTAGTCCGCGAACCAGTCTTTCTCTTCGCGCTGGTAGAAGTTGAACCAGGTATACTGCTGGCAGGCGATGGGCGAGCCCGGTGCGGCGAAAGCGTGTGAAGCCCAGCGCGGGTTAAGGGCGAGGGGGCCGGCAGCGACGGCGGTCTGTACGAAGTGGCGACGGCTTATCATGACGCAAAACGAACTGGGAGATGGGGTAAACCCCTGGAAAATAGGGGTAAACCCCTCGTAAATAGGGGTAAAGGTAAATAGAGGTAAACTCCCATAAGGTACTGCGCGCCAGACGGTAGCGCAACGCATGCTGCCCGCTCGCGGCCCGGTGGTGAGGCATCCGGTATGGCTTGGCCGAGTCGCCGATGCGTGACACCGCGACGGTAGCGTGCCATCGGGGCGATGCAGGGATGCAGGATGCTGGGGATGCAGGATGCAGGATGCTGGGGATGCAAGATGCAGGATGCAGGATGTCGGCCGAGCGCCGTGTCGTTGAACAGGGATCCGGCATCCCCGAATCCTGCAACGGATGATCGCAGCCTCCGGGCTGCCGGATCGGTCAGTAGATGATAATCTCGAGTCCGTACTGGCGGTCGGTAATCAGGAGCGGCTGCGTGGTGAACGGGATGTAGAAGTGGGTGTCCGAGTTGCGCTTTTTGGGGAGGTCCTCGACGTTCAGCGTGATGTAGTAGCCGTCCGACGTATAGCCGAACTGGTAGGCCATCGCGTTGGAGCCCGAGGAATTGGTCTGTTCGATCTCGAAAAAGCGCTTACGCTCTTTGCCTTTACGAAGCAGGATCTCGCTGAAACCGAAGCGGCGATCGACGCGCAGCGCGCGCGGGGTCATGCCTTTGTCGACGCCGTCGAGGAAAATACGCACCGGCTCGGCGCCGGCCAGGGTCGCGTCCCGCAGCTGGACGTCTTCCGTCTTGTCTCCTTCGCTGTCTGCGCCCGATTTCGATGCAAGCGCGCATCCGGAGAAGAGCAGCACGGCGCCGGCTAGGAGGAATGGGAGGTGCTTCATGAGGGTCTCCTTCTGATGATACCGGATTCGGTTGCAGGGTGCGCGTTCACGCCGGCTTGCGCGCGTAGGGCCACGGCGATGCTTTCCTTGTGATATACCTGAAACAGGCTGGATGCTCAGTGCCGGATGTAACGTTCCGGCAATCAAGGTACCGCCGGCCCGTATTGGATTGTAATGGGTCTCAATGGGTGATGTTTCCGGCGACCAATCAAAAGCCGTACCCGAACCGTGAGCGGACCCTCAGGAATTCGATCCCGCACGCTGGCGTTTTCGCTGTTCCAGCAGGAGATGGATATGGCGCAGGGGGTCCTCCGTCGTGCTCGCATCCTCGGCCGTCTGCCCCCGTCTCCGGGCGTGAACGAGCGCGGGTTGCGTATCCGGGAGGCGATGGGCCGGCGGTTTTGCCGGCGGAGTAGCCTCGGCGATCTCGTCGTGGTGCCCCATATGCAGGATCAGGCGCGCGCTGCGGTTGTGGGTCAGGTAGGTGCACAACCAGCTGATGAACACGTGCATGCGATTGTGGAAGCCCACGAGCAGAATGAGATGGAGAACGAGCCAGCTCATCCAGGCGAAAAAGCCCTCGAGCCGGATGTCGCCGGGAAACTCGGCGACGGCGGCGTGGCGGCTGACGGTCGCCATGATGCCGGGATTCCGGTACACGAACGGCGGCGCCGTCTCCTGGCGGAGCCGGTGCTGGATGACATGACCCACATGCCGGCCGGCCTGCCGCGCGACCGAGGCCAGCTGGGGGTGCAACGCGCCTTCCCCATCCGCGCTGGCCGCCATGTCGCCCACGACGAACACATTCGGGCGGTCGGGCAGGCTCAGGTCCGCATTGACCACGACGCGGCCTCCACGGGTCTGGTCGAGGCCCAACCGATCGGCCAGCGGGTTGGCGCGGACGCCGACCGCCCAGATCGGCGTGTTGGTCCGGATGAACTTCTTGCTGTCCAGGTGCACGGCGTGCGGCGTTACCCGAACAACCCGCTCGCTGAGCATGATGTGTACGCCCTGTTCGCGCAGCGCTTCGTAGGCGTGTTTCCGTGAGTCGGGTTTAAACGGCCCCAGCAGATGCGGGCCCCCCTCGATGAGGATAACGCGGGCCTTGTCGAGCCGGAGGTCCGGGTAGTCGTTCGGGAGCGAGTGCTGGAGCAGTTCGACCAGCGCGCCGGCCGTCTCGACGCCCGTCGGCCCCCCGCCGATCACCACAAAATTGAGCAAGCCATCCTGGATCCGCTCGGGGTACTGATCCGCCAGTTCGAACCGGTGCAGGATATGGCTCCGCAGCGCGATGGCGTCGGGCAGCGACTTCATCGGGAAGCTATGCTCACGCGCGCCTTCGATCCCGAAATAATGCGGCGTGGAGCCGGCGGCGAGCGCGAGGAATTCGTAGTCGATCCGTTCGCCCGTATCCAGGATGACCTGATTCTCCTCGAAGTCGACGCCATCCACCTTGCCGAGCCGGAATCGGTAATTCAGCTGGTTTCGGAAGACGCCCCGGATCGGATAGACGATCTCTTCGGGTTCGAGGCCGGCCGTCGCTACCTGGTACAGCAGGGGCTGGAAGGTGAGGTAGTTGTTCGGGTCGATCATGAGCAGCTCGACCGGAGTTTTGCGGAGCGCCAGGGCGAGCGCCTGGCCGCCGAAACCGCCTCCAACAATCACAACCCGGGGGAGAGATGGCGTAGGGATAACAGAAGACATAGATCCTGCAGTGATGAGTATGGGTCGACAGGGTGACCGGCGCGGCGGGGGAAGAGCGAGCGGAATGCGAGCCGGCGAGGAGCGATGAGGGTACGGTGATCGAGAACAAAGATGATGCCAGCGAAACGCCCTCTATGGCGTTCAGCGGCGCTTTTACCGGCATGGAAATTGTCAGGCCGATTTTTGCTCCCACGAGCGAGGCCCCCCACTAACGATCCCATAACCGCCCCTCGCCATCAGTAAGAGAGCATCATGCGTTCAACGCACCTTCTACGATTCGCGCCAACAGCGCCGCGTTATGTTAGTATTGTTCTGATTCTTCTGGCCACCGCGAGTACGTCGTTCGCCCAGAGTAAAGTGGGCGGGCATTTCGGTATGGTTACCCCACTCGTCCAGCTCGCCGCCGGCGACGTTTCCATCGCCGCGGACGGCCTCGGTCTGGGTTTCCCGATGGGCTTGAACCTGGGGGTCAAGCCGGGTGTCGCGTTCGATCTGGAACTGGTCCCCTTTATTCAGGATAATCAGGTTTCCAATGTGCTGATCCATCCAGGCGCCTTGATGGCCCTGACGAACGGCTATACGTTCGGTCTGCGCGCTGCCTTCGAGACGGGAGGCGCCTACGGTGTCACCGCGCTGCTGAACAAGGGGAAGCGCATCTCGAAAGACGTTACCCTCTTCGCAGAGTTCGTCGTGCCGATCCGCTTCTTCCGTGAAGCCCCGCAATTCGAAGGCGAGGTGACCGACGTCCGCAAGGCGATCGCCGGCGCCCTGCACGTCGGCATCGGCTTCTGACCCCGCGCCCCGGCCGTCATTCGACGACGACGGTACAGCGCGCTACGATCGGGTGGCCCTGGTACGCATACAGTTTATGGTCGTTTGAATTCAGTGTGACCATAAAGGTGTGGGTGCCAGGGCTTAATTCTGCGACATAGTGCCAGGGGCTGTACATCCGGGCGATTTTCCTGTCGTCGATATAGAGGTGCGCGTGCCCTTCGCCCTGGACCGGCTCCTGGCCCGCCAGCTCGGGCACGAAGGTGAAGCCGTCGGCGATGAGGTGTACGTTCCACCCGCCGGCGGCGTCCCGCGTTACGTCGACCGCCAGTGCCGGCGGCGCGTCGGGGCCTTCCCATTCCGCGCGGGCCATCGGCATGTCGTGGTCCATGGTTTTGCTGGCCAGGTAGACGTCCGTGGCGATGGCGTCGTACGAACCCAGCATCAGCGCATACATCGCCGTAAACGCGACGATCGAGAACGCCACGCGTTGCCACATGTGATAAAAGAAGGTGATCGGGGTCCGGAAGGTCTCGCCCCGACCCTGAAGGATGAATACGATCATGGCGGCGTGCACGATGGCATGTCCCACGAATTCCAGCTTGCCGAAGACCATCGTCGTCGTCATGAACAGGCCGGTCACCGCGATGGCGATCGGACGCTGGATCAGGCAGACGATGAGCAGGAAGCCGAGCGTGAATTCGACGAACGCCGCGCTCGTCAGAAAGAAGTTCGGATCGAATCCCATGGTAAGAAAAGGCCGATCCTGAAGGATGCTGAGCGCCCACTGGGGATAAACGAGCTTTTCGAGCGCGACCCAGCACAGCGAAAACCCGACGCTGGCGTACAACACGGGCAAGCCGCTGGCCCGTATCTTTTTCTGTTTCGACTGAGACGCGATCAGGTAATACGCGGCGCCGACGAGGTAGATGTAATCCAGAATGTGGAGCGCTCCGTACTTCCAGTAGGCCAGGATATAGAGTCCGATCAGCCCGTAGCCGGCGACCTGCGTAAAGCGGTTGGACAAGATCAGGATGGCCAGCAGAAGCTGGACGAAATCGACCAGGACGTGCGAGCTGGGAATTTCGGGCACGAGCATCGCACCCGACTGCCAGGATAGCAGCAGCACGCCGCCCACCGCGACGCGCAGCACCAGGTCGCTCCGGCTCGCGTACCCGCGGAGGCGCTCCACGAGATGCCGGTACCAGGCCGTTTGCGTCAGGCGCTCGTCGAGCACCACGATACCCGCGATGCTCACTACGGAGGCGGCGAACAGGAGGCCGAAGAGCGGCGTCATGATTTCATCGAAGGAAAGCGGACGCTCGGCGTAACTGTAATCGCTAAACCATTTTACGTGGGCAAAAGCATATCCGGGGAAAGCGATCAGGAGGGCCGCGAAAAGCGCGCGCAGCCGGTTGCGTTTAAACATTCGCATGGCGTGGGAACTGCTTGCATGTCGCCGTGTGTGAGGGGGCGACAAACGGCACGGGTGACGGAGAGGAACGGATGATGGGGGTGGGGAGCGTGCCGGGGATCTCGCCGGCGTCTCAACCAGGTACAGCCGCCGGGATACCGTAACTGGTTTTCAAGGAACGTGCCACTCGCATTCACGCTCGCTGTCGTTCACTATGGGCAAGGCAAAAACACCGGACTGGGTCAAGAACGCGGTATTCTATCAGATCTTCCCGGATCGTTTCGCGCGCAGCAAGCGCATGAAGCATCCTGCGTCACTGCGTTTTAAGCCGTGGGGCAGCCCGCCGGAAGAGCAGGGGTACCAGGGCGGCGATCTGTACGGTGTGGTCGATCGCCTCGATTACCTGCGCGGCCTCGGGATCACGGCCATCTACCTGAACCCGATTTTCGCTTCGGCCTCCAATCACCGGTACCATACCTTCGACTATTACCAGGTAGATCCGCTGCTGGGCGGCAACGAGGCGCTCCGCGAATTGCTCGACGAAGCGCACGCCCGCGACATGCGCGTGGTGCTGGATGGCGTCTTCAATCACGCGAGCCGCGGATTCTGGCCCTTCCATCACATCCTGGAGAACGGCCCCGATTCCCCGTATCTCGACTGGTTCATCGTCCACGACTGGCCGCTCAATCCGTATCCGCGGAAAGCCGGCGAGCCGCTGAACTACGACGCCTGGTGGAATCTGCCGGCGCTGCCGAAGCTGAACACGCGCAATCCCGACGTGCAGGAGTACCTCTTCGACATCGCCACGCACTGGCTCGAGTTCGGCATCGACGGCTGGCGGCTCGATGTGCCAGCGGAGATCGACGACGATGCGTTCTGGCAGACCTTCCGCCGTAGGGTGCACGCCGTCAATCCGGAGGCGTATATCTGCGGCGAGATCTGGGAAGACGCCCGCCGCTGGCTGCAGGGCGATCAGTTCGATGCGGTGATGAACTATATCTTCACCTGGGCGGTGCTGTCCTTCTGCGGCGCCGAGACGCTACGGCCCGACTACAAGCGGAATCATCTTTCGCTCGAGCCCCGCGACGCGCCCGCGTTCGGTGAAGCCGTCGCCTACATGCACGGCCTCTATGATTGGGAAATAAACCAGGCGCAGCTCAACCTCATCGGCAGCCACGACATGGCGCGGCCGCTCTGGATCGTCGGGGAGGATGTGTCGGCGATCCGTCTGAGCGCGTTTTTGCAGATGACGATGCCTGGCGCGCCCTGCATCTATTACGGCGACGAGATCGGCCTGTCGGCCGGCGACGACCCGGCATGCCGCGAGGCGTTCCCCTGGGAGGATCGATCGAAGTGGAAGCTGGATCTTCTCGATGCCTATACCCGGCTTACGGCGCTCCGGCACGCCTATCCCGTCCTGCGCACGGGTACGTTCGAGCCGATCATCACGAGCGGTCACGTGTACGGTTTTCGGCGCGAGCTGGCCGGTGTGGAGGCCCTGGTGGTCGTCAATGCCAGCCGCGAAGGCGTCGTGGTGGACCTGCCGCTCCACAATGCCGGCCCCGTTCGCTACGCGAGCATCTGGCCTGCCGGCGGGAAGGACATCGAAATCACGGAGCCCCGCAGTACGCTCACGCTGTCGCTGCCGGCGCGAGAAGGAGCCGTCTGGATGACGGATTCCCCCTCGCTCGCCGCGACACATGACAGGTGAGTGCAGGGGGGCTTCGTGTTGCCCTGGAAACAATAGGTCCTGATGAACGCGTTAGAAGGCCCGACACGTCGTGCGCACGGGGCGCACCCCATCCTTTCATCCTACGGGTATATGAAAAAAAGCTTGACCACACTCCTGCTCGTCGCAGGCGTGACGCTGTCGGCCATGGCTCAGAACGAGACCGCCGCGCAGTTTCAGAAAGAGTTTATGAACACGTTTAATGCCGCCGCCGAGAAGATCGACGGATTGGCCCGGGCGCTTCCCGCGGAGGCGTACGACTGGCGCCCCAGCGAGGGCGTGCGCTCCACGAAGGAGGCCATGATGCACGTTGCGGCCGCGAACTATTTTATCGGCAGCATGCTCGGCACGCCGGTTCCGGAGGGCGTCGATGCCCGCAACCTGGAATCCAGCGTCAAGACGAAAGACGAGGCCATCAAGCACCTCAACGCGTCGTTCGATTTCGTTCGTAAGGCGGCCGGCGCCGTCAAGCCGGCCGATCTGACGAAGGAGATGGACCTGTTCGGAAACAAGAGCACCACGATGGGCGCGATGTACGTGATCTCAGATCATATGTCCGAGCATCTCGGGCAGCTCATCGCGTACGCGCGTTCGAATAACGTCGCTCCGCCCTGGAGCCGTTGACGCCGCGCCCCCCGTCCGAAACGAGGGGCACCGATCGGTAGCATAAAAAAACGGCCGGGAGCACGCTGCTCCCGGCCGTTTTTCATTCAGGCAGAACCTGTCCTGTCAGGCAGGCGGAAGGCGCGTCAGAGCGCCGGCGCCGGCTGCAGCTTCATGACCTCGCGGCACAACCGGCGCCACATCTTGAGGTCGCGGCTGATCTCCGACTTCAGTTCGCGGAATCGCTGCTTCATCTCCTGAAACTCTGTGACGTGCACTTTCTTGTCCAGCGCGCGGAAACGATCCGTCACCGTCTTCGCCGAGGCGATCGAGGCCAGCAGCTGTTCATGCAGCTTGACCACGGTCTCCTTCAGCTCCGTCACGTCGATATGGGCGACGCGGTTGAGGTGATCGATGAGCAGCTCGCGGTCCGCCTGGACGAGGCGTTTTTTGATCATGAGCGGATCCGTCCGCTTGAGATCCCAGGCGAGGCCCAGCTTGCTGAGCGTCCAGATGAGGTACTTGGGCGGGTCGAATTGATACCAGCGAACGCCGTTGCGGTAGTCGCCGGCGAACGTGTGGTGGTAGTTGTGATACCCTTCGCCGTAGGTGAGCAGGGCGAGGATGAAATTGTTCACCGCCGAATGCTCGGTCGAATACGGCTTCGCGCCCCACATATGGCACAGCGAGTTGATGAACCACGTCGAGTGGTGCACGACGAACAGGCGAGCCAGGAATCCGATCACGAACGCGCCGATCCAGTCGCCCGTGATGAGGCCGAGGATGATCACCGCGATGATGTTCGTCACGGCCATGAACCAGCCGTAATGCGCGTGCTGGAGCCGGAGGATGCGATCTTCCTTGAGATCGCTGATATAGCGATCTTCGATCGGTTCGCCTTCCTTGAACATCCACAGGAGGTGTGAATGCCAGAATCCCTTGGTCGCGTCGTACGGATCCCCTTCCTTATCGACGAAGCGATGGTGGAGGCGGTGATCGAACGACCAGCGGAATACGCTGCTCTGCGTGGCCAGCGTCCCGAAGAACAGCAGCACCATTTCCACGGCGCGATGCACGCGGTAGGTACGGTGCGCGTACAGGCGATGATAGCCCGCGGTGATGCTGATCAGGGATGCGGCGGTGAAAAAGAAGGTCCAGCCGATCAGCGAGCCGCTCGGCGTCGTGTTCAGCAGGTAGAGGGGAAGCGTGATGAGGAGCAGTACGTGATAACTGGCTATAAAAATCAGGGCTACCCAGTCTACTTGATGGGTAGAGGAGTGCGTTTGGGGTTGGTTAGGCTGCATTCGCTCAGTTGCAAGAATCGTGAACGGGAAGGGGCGGGAGAACCGGCAGAACGCCTTACTTCTCCGGCCGTGTCTGGTGGTCTTCACACACGCGATGCCTTGCGAACCGAGGAACCCTGATGCCGTTTGGGGCCGGGGACGACGGAAGAGAGCAGTACAAAAGATGGCGTGTGTTGTTGGTTGGCTGCAAGTATACTTCTGCCCCCCAAAAATGACAACACACACGCTGCATTTCTGGATCCAGATAGGTCACTGCAATGCGGAGTAAACGCGCGGCCCCTGATTTTGATCTGCGCCCGATGCATCCGCATCACGATATGTTGTAGGCCTTTTTGCTTACAACAGAAACAGCGGGGCGTCTCAAACGTTGGGGGCATCGCGTGATCACGCGTTTTTCCCGTCAATCACATCGTTAGATGAAAAGAAATTTATTTACCCTCGCGCTGTTGTTCGTTACGTTTGCGGCCTGCCAGAACGGTAATTCGCAGAGCGGGTCCACCGCGGCCGGCGATCAGCAGCTGTTTTCGGTCGATGGCGACTTTGCCGGCTCGCACATTCTCGTCGCCTACTCCGGCGCGATGCGGGCCAATCCGAGCGTGACCCGTACGAAAGAGGAGGCGATGGCCAAGGCCGACAGCCTCATCGCGGTGCTCAAAGCGAATCCGGATCGTTTCGACGACCTGGCGCGCGAGGAGTCGGACGGGCCGTCCGGTCCCAGCGGCGGCAACCTCGGCGCCTGGAAGCGCGGGATGATGGTGCAGGAATTCGACGATGCGATTGCCGGCATGGACATCGGCGCGATCACCGAGACGCCGGTCGAAACGGCCTTCGGGTATCACGTTATCCGCCGCAATTCGCTTGAAGCGCCGTTTTACGGGGCGGATGCGTTCTTCGTAGGCTTCGCCTCCCCGCAGTCGCCGCCGGAAGTGACGCGCACGCAGGAAGAAGCGCGGGCCCTGGTCGAAGGCCTCAAGAGCAAGGTCAATGGCGCCAACTTCGAGGAAATGGGCGCCGAATACAACGACTTCGGCGACGAGCCGTTCTTCTTCATCGGGGGCTTCAAGGAAGACGACAACGTGCCGCCCCAGCTGCTGGAAGCCCTGAAGGGCGTCGCCATCGGCGAAGTCGCCGGCCCGGTGGAATTCCCCTCCGGCTATGCCTTCGTCCGCCGCACGCGGCTCGAACGGCGTTCGGGCGCGCACATCCTCGTGCCCTATGCGGGCGCGCAGCAGGCCGACCCATCGCTCACGCGCACCAAAGAGGAGGCACTCGCCCGCGCGAACGAAATCATCGGGATCCTGAAGGACGACCCCACCCAGTTCGCCGCGCTGGCGAGCGAGAATCCGGATATGACCGGCAGCCAGGGGGGCGATCTCGGCCTCTGGTTCAAGGGCAGCATGGTGCCGACCTTCGAGGATGCGATCTCCGACCTCGAAATCGGCGAGATCACCGAGACGCCGATCGAGACCGACTTCGGCTACCACATCATCATGCGCAAGGATCCGATCCGCTGATCGGACTCGGCGCATCCTGTACGGGGGGCCTCTCATCGAGAGGTCCCCTTTTTTGTTTGGCGTACGCCCGCATTGCGCCGGCCTCCAGGGGACGCTATCTTCCGCCATCGCACCCATGAACCGGACATGAACATGAGCTCTTCCGCCGTTTTTTCACCCGCCCGCCTGTGCGTGCTTCTGACCGTGATCTTGCTGGCTGCCGGCATCCAGCCGCTGCGCGCGCAGGACGACCCGGACCCGGGCCGCTTTGCCGAGGAAATAGCGGATTTTGAAGCGTGGGATATGAAAAACGTGACGCCGGAGCGCCCCATCCTTTTCGTGGGCAGCTCCAGCATCCGGATCTGGCTCACGGGGACCTATTTCCCGGATCTGCCGGTCATCAACCGCGGCTTTGGCGGTTCGCACATTTCGGACGTGAACTTCTACCTCGAACGGATCGTGCTCAAGTATGCGCCGCGCGCGATTGTGTTTTATGCCGGCGACAACGACATCGCCGGCGGCAAGTCCCCGGAGCGCGTGCTCGACGATTACAAGGTTTTCGTGTCCCGCGTGCACGCCCTGCTGCCGAAAACGAAGATCTTCTTCATCCCCATCAAACCGAGCCTGCTCCGGTGGGACATGTGGCCCCAGATGATGAAGGCGAATGCGATGGTCGCCACCTATTCCGAGGCGTCGCCTTACCTCTATTATATCGACATCGCCACGCCCATGCTCGGGACGGACGGCACACCGCGGCCGGAGTTTTTCAGGGAAGATGGCCTCCACCTGAACCGGGAAGGGTACGACCTGTGGACGCAGATCGTGCGGCCGCAATTGCTTTCGGCACTCGCATTGGATCTGCCCTGAACGCAGCACGGCACGGACCGCGGGGACGTCTCAGCGTCGCCTCACCGTCCGTGCCGCGCGGTTTGGGAATACTCGAATCTTACCGGCTTGCCTTTTTGAAGGCTTTTAGCCACGCCTCGGCCATGAGGTAGTTGCCTGGAGGCGCCGGATGGACGCCGTCCGGGCACCAGTAGGATGCCGGCGCTTTTTTCAGGGCAGCGTCGAACAGTTTCTGGTAGGGGACCCACTGCGCCTTGTAGTCGTCGGCTATACGTTTTGCGGCCGCCTGGTACGCATCGAATTCGGGGTGCCACGTTTCGTTGATGGCCGTGCCGCCTTCCACCGCGAACGGTTCGCACAGAATGAGGCGAACACCGGGCAGGGCGGCCTTTGTGCGGTCCAGCAAGGCGCGGTAATCGCGTTCGTAGATCTCCGGCGTCCCGTCGTAGTTGCCGTTTAGCTTGTGCCAGAAGTCGTTGACGCCGATGAGGATGCTGAGCACGTGCGGCTGGAGGTCCATGCAATCCGCCTCCCAGCGTTCGGCCAGCTGGTAGACCTTGTTACCGCTGATGCCCCGGTTGTAGCACTGCCAGTTGGCGCGGGGCTGCATGGCCAGCAACTGAGCGGCCGCCAGCGATACGTACCCGTTGCCGAGGCTGCGGCCGGCGTTGGGCTCCTGCTTTTCCTTCTCCCGGCCGGCATCCGTGATCGAGTCGCCCTGGAACAGCACGACGCGGTCGGCGGCGAGGAGGAAATCGGCGCCGTCGTCGTCGGCATCCTCAAATACGGAGGCGACGATGTCGGCGATGGGGATACCGGCGCCGGCGGTAAAGGCGGCCGTCTTCAGAAAGTCGCGACGGCTCGATGCGGATGGTCTCATGGTCTCTGGGGGATGGGGGTTATTCGGACGCTTCTTTTTTTGCGCGCTCGATCAGCTCCATAAAGAGGGCGCTGCTTTTGGCGCCATTGATGGCGTATCCATTCACGAAAAACGAAGGCGTGGAGCCGACGCCGAACTGGGATCCGATGGCGATGGATTGATCGATGGCGGTGTTGGCGCGCAGGTAACCTTCCGAGGTGGGGTCGCCGGCGCAGGTCGACCAGGCGTCCAGGTCGATGCCCGTGCGCGTGAGCTTCGCCCGGCTTTGCTCCAGGACGTTTTCTTTGGTGAGCCCCTTCTGGCCGGCAAAATAGCTGTCATGAAGCGTCCAGAAGGCGTCTTCGGACTGCTCGGCCGCGCATAGCGCTGCCACCGAGGCGATGCGGGCCCAGGGGTGGATGCTCTCCAGGGGGAACTGGGCGTAGACGATGCGTACGTCGTTCGGGTATCGGGCGACCACCTTGCGGAGGGTATCGACGGCGGCGGCGCAGTAGGGGCACTGGAAGTCGGAGAACTCGACGATCGTCACGGGCGCGTTGACGGGCCCCTTGATCGGCATGCCGGCCACGGCGGCCAGCAGCTTCTCGTGGGTATCCCGGGCTTCCGCCGAGGCCTCGCGCTCCCGCGCGGATTTCATCTCCACGATCTGGCCGGAAGAAAGGCCGGCGTTGAAGGGGCCGCCGGCGATCATGTACAGCGTTTCATCCTGGGGATCCGTGAGGAATCGCTGCACCTGCTGTCCGTTGATCACAAAGGAGCCTTCTTCCATCCCCGTGACGACGGAAGGCTCGAACTGGCCGATCGTGACCTGGTATTCTTCGAGCTGGGGAAAGAGGAAGAGGAGGTTGGCGTGGAGCCGGGCCTTGCGCGCCTCGGAGTTGTCGGCCGTCTGGCCGGCTGCCGGCGCGAGCCACAACAAGGACGCAAAAAACAGGATCGAAAATGATTTCATGAGACGATAGAAGCTCGGTGTATCCACCACGGTGAAGGAGCAATACGGCACGGGCCGGTAAAATTGCTACCTGAAACACCTGAACGCGTCGAATGATCGCATGCGGCGCAAAAACATGCGTCGCGCGGCGGAAGGGCACCATTGTTGCAAACGTTCCGCTCACCCTCCGACGTTCGAAATCCGCGGTTCTCCCGCTCGCGAACCGCCCCGCACCGGCGCCAGCCCCTCCGCGCCCGGATGCCGAACACCTCCTGTTTCCGTTTCCATTCCAGGACAGAGAATACGCGTATGACAGCCCTCGCTGCCGCCGGCGCCGGCGTGGCCGGCCCATCCCGGTCACAGGCGACGCATGCCGCTGGACTCGACCCCTACACCCGGACGCTCGACCGCCGCCGGCTCGCTCATCTGCTGCGCCGCACCACTATGGGGGCGCACCCTTCCGACGTGGCGATCCATGTCGGCAAGTCGGCCGAACAAGTCGTCGATACCCTGCTCGCCGACGCGACCGACCCCGCGCGACTGCCGTTGCCGCCGAAGCCGAACTGGGCCGACATCCCGATGCCCGACCGCAAGACGTCCTCCTCGGAAGCCGTCAAACAGTTCAATCAGGATAACCGGGACTGGTTGCTGGCCTTCCGGTCCGACTGGATGGGGTGGTTCCACAAAGGCGGGCTCCGCGAGAAGATGACGCTCTTCTGGCACAACCATTTTGTCGCCGGCGCCGAGGTGTACACCCTGGCGGCGATGGCCTACCGCTACGTGAGTCTCCTGCGCGAGCACGCGCTCGGGGGGTTCAAAACCATGGTCGCCGGCATCGGGAAGACGCCGGCGATGCTCGTGTACCTGAACGGCGATAAAAACGTCAAGGACGCGCCCAACGAGAACTACGCGCGCGAGTTGCTCGAGCTGTTTACCATGGGCCCGGTGGATGCGCAGGGCCAGTCCAACTACAGCCAGACCGATGTGCAGCAGCTGGCCCGGGCGCTGACCGGCTGGACCGTGAACTACGAAACCCATACGGCGGTGTTCGATGTCGCGGAGTTCGACGATGGGGTCAAGACCATTCTCGGACGCAGCGGCGCCTATGGTTACAACGATGTCGTCGACCTGCTGTTCGAGGAGCGCGGCGATCAGATCGCCTGGTTTGTGTGCGCCGAGCTGTACCGGGAGTTCGTTCACGAAACCCTCGATCCGGCGGTGGTCGCTGCGATGGCGGAGCTCTTCAAAAACAGCCAGTTCGAGATCGAGCCCGTCGTTCGCGCGCTGCTGACGAGCGCACACTTTTACGAGACCCGCTTCATCGGCGCGCGCATCAAGAGCCCGATCGAACTGATCGCCGGCTTCATGCGCGACCTGGGCTACGCCCCGCCGGCGGACATGCTGCGCACCTTCTACGAGGCCGCCGGCGAACTGGACCAGGACCTGCTCGATCCCCCCGACGTGTCGGGATGGCCCGGCTACCACACGTGGCTCTCGACAAACAGCCTGCCCGTGCGCTGGAGCACCACGGACGATCTCCTGTTCGCCGGCCGCAGCGGGCAGCCGCTGGACCTCGTCGGGTGGGCTCGCTCATTTGCCGCGCCGTCCGACCCCTTCGCGCTCGCCGTCGCCATTGCCGAGCACCTGCTGGCCGTCCCGCTCGATGAACTCGATCTCGAGGAATCGGACGAGCCCTTCGACGGCGACCTCATCGGGCATCCGATACCCGAGGGCATCCTGACCGGGCCGCCGGTCCATGTCCGCGCGCTGGCCAAGACCTTTCTCAATGGCGTGCCCTGGTACGAATGGGCGCTCGAAGAGTCGGGCTCGAACGCCGTTCTGCTCAATTACGTGCAGCTTATCGCGCAATTTCCTGAATTTAATCTTGCCTGATCATGTGTGACCATCATCCCGTATCCGCCGCGCCGGCGCGGCGCGGAAGCCGTCTCGAACACGGCGCGGCGCACGCGGCCGAGCATCGTTTGTGGTCCCGCCGTGGATTTCTGGCCAGCCTCGGCGCCCTGTCGGCCGGCGCCTTCACGGTGGGGGCGTCGCCCCTGCGCGTCTTCGGCGGCTCACCCTTTTCCCGTCAGCTGGACGCCATCGCACCCAACCGCATCCTCGTGCTCATCCAGCTGCGCGGGGGTAATGACGGACTGAACACCATCGTCCCCTACAATGACGACCGGTATTATACGATGCGGCCGGCCATCGCCATCCCGCGGGAGGAGGCGCTGGCGCTGAGTCTGACGGACCAGCTCGGCATGCATCCGTCGCTCGCGCCGCTGGAGTCCCATTTCGGGAACGGGGACATGGCGGTGGTGCAACAGGTCGGCTATCCCGACTTCACGCTCTCCCATTTTCGATCGACCGACATCTGGCTCAGCGCGAGCGACGCTGACCGGATCGAAGGCACCGGATGGCTCGGGCGTTACCTCCAGGCGGAAAATCCGGGCTTCGACCTGAATCCGCCCGACAATCCGCTCGCGGTGCAGATCGGCGGGTCGGTGGCCCAGATGTTCAAGGGGCCGACGGCGGACATGGGAATGATGCTGACCAGCACCAAGGTGCTGGACCGGCTCGTGGCGGACGGGGAGGTGTACAACACCTCGGCGGTGCCGGCGACGACCTACGGCGAAGAAATGGCGTTTGCCCGGCTCGTGGCGAACAACTCGTTTCGCTACGCCGGCGCGGTGAGCGAGGCGTACGACCGGGGCAGCAACAGCATAACCTACCCCGACATCGAAGGCAAACTCGCGTCCAACCTGGCGACCGTGGCGCGGCTGATCGACGGCGGGCTCGGCGCCCGGATCTATCACGTGTCGCTCATCGGGTTCGATACCCACGCCAACCAGACCAACCAGCACGCGAATCTGCTGGACATGCTCGCGCGCAGCATCGACGTGTTTATGCAGGATGTCGCCAACCTTGAGGGCGATCACGAGGTGCTCGCGATGACGTATTCCGAATTTGGCCGACGCGTGCCGCAGAACGGTTCGAAGGGCACCGACCATGGCACCGCAGCGCCCGTGTTGCTGTTCGGGAAGGGGCTGAACGGTGGCGTCTACGGCGGTCCGCCCGACCTGGCGAACCTGGACAGCGGCAACATGGCCTTCGAGACCGACTTCCGCAGCGTCTACGGCACCATCCTGCAGCGCTGGTTCGGGATCAATCGGAACCAGACCCAGGAGGCGTTGCTCGGCTTCAACTATGCGTCCCTCGACCTCTTCAGCGAGCCGCTGGCGATCGGCGGCCCCGGGGGGGAGCAGCCGGATGGATTCGAACTGGGGCAGAACTACCCCAATCCCTTTGCTTCCGCGACGACGATCTCGTTTTCATTGCGCGAGGCGGGGCCTGTCACGGTGGACGTCTACGATATCCAGGGACGCGTGGTGGCGGCCCTGGTCGACCGAACGCTGCCGGCCGGCGAACATCGCGTGACGTTCGATGCGGCCGGCCTGCCGAGCGGCACCTACCTCTACCGCATCCGCACCGGCGCCGGCGAACAGACGCGGACGATGGTGCGCATGCGTTGACGCGGTCAGTCGATCTTCACGCCGTAGTGCCGCGAAAAAGGCTGCCGGACGCCGTCTTCCATGTTGGCCTCGCCATAGGCGTTCGCCTTGTCGCCCGTCACGATGCGAAGCCAGAACTCGCGTTTCCCGGCGTCATAGTACCACCGGTGATGCGTGTCTGACCGGTCGGTCGTGACGACCGACGCCACGTCCGGCGCCTCCTCGATGCTGTCGCGTTTGGAATTGGGGCGCACGCGGGGGGCGGAGGGCACGTCGGTGAATTTCAGCACCACGTACTCGCCCCGGAATCCTTCGCGGGTGGCGTATTTGCCCTGGACCGGCCCCTTGACCTCGTAGATGCGTCCTTCCGGCAGGAAGAGGGCTTCCGCCTGGTCGCCGGAGTAGGAGGTGCCGTTCACCGTCACTTCGTTGCCCTCGAAGGAGGCGAAGCGCACGGCGCGCGTGGTGCACGTCATCACCGGCGTATCGAACTTGGTGTCGGTTTGCCGGCAGCCGGCCGTCTCGTCCGTCATGATGCCCGGGCCGACGCGGACTTCCCGGTACCCGTTCTCGCCCGTCAGCGTGCCGTCGGAATCGATGATCACCACGCCGCGGCTTGTTTCGCGGGCGCGGGAGCTGCCGCTTCGACGCCGTCGTTCGACTTTGGCCGGCGTGGGCACGAACGGGTCGGAGTCGATCATCGTCGAGCCCTCGAAGAAGATCGGCGCGTCGAAGCTCATTGAGCCGACGCTGGCCACGCCCCGCTCGAACAGGTCGTCCGACTTGTAGCCGATGAAGGTATTGTTGATCGAGAAGCTCTTGCTGTAGAACCCCATGATCGCCGAGATCAGGCGCTGCTTGTCGTTCATGTACGGGGGGATGGTGCGGCCGACGAGTTTCTCGTCCTCGGTTTTCGGGGTGCCCACGTTGGCGGTGTGCGCCACGAACAGCGAATTCATGCTGCCGTCCCGGCGCTGCCAGATGCTGAAGTGGGCGTCGGAGAACGTGGCATTCACGAGTTCGAAATCGGAGCTCTCGTCCGCCCAGAAGTTGACCATGTTCTTGTAGGCGTTGAGGTTCTCGATCGGGCCGACGCCGCCCTCGTACATGAAGCCGGCGCCGCCGTGGATCTGCGGGTCGCCGGTGCCGTAGAGGCCCCGCCGGCTGCCGAGCACGGTCGAATGCACCACGTTGTCCCGCACCTCGCCCATCGGGGCGCTCGCGTTTTCGTTATGCGCGCTGCCGCCCGTGTCCCGCAGGTCGATCCAGAAGCCAAAACCCTCCGCGCCGGCGGCGACGTTGCCGATGAGCGTGTTCGTCGGGTAGGAAATCCAGAAAATCGACGGATTGACGTCGCTTTCGATCAGCTCCTGGCTCTTGTCGGGGAACGCGCGCATCACCGCGCCGATGTTGCGGATCAGCGTGTTGTCGCGTTCGACAAAGTTTTCCAGGAAGTAGCAGTGCCCGATGGAGTTGTATCCCACGTTGCCTTCGAGCAGCACGTTGAACGTGCCGTGGATGGTGTAGCAGCGCTGGAAGCTGTCGTGCACGGCGTTGTTCTTGAGGTAGGCGCCGTCGGCATGCCCCATGAGGTGGAAGTGGACCGGGTAGCGCGCCATGTGGCCCGTCTGCCCCATCCGGTAGAACTCGACGCCGTCGATCCGGCTCATCGTGGTGGGGTCGTTCGCGTACTGGGGATCCTCCCACATCTTCAGCCACATGTCGTCGCGGTCGTGGCCGGCATGGGTCATCATCTCCTCATGGTGTTTGGAAACGATCATGACGTGCCCTCCGAACCCGTCGGCCTCCGACGCGGCGTCGCCCTGGATGAGGATGTTGCGGCTCAGATGCATGACTTCGGCGCGCTGGTCGACGGGGCGGCCGGCGTATTCCATGATCTCGCCCCAGTGCATGTACGCGAGGGGCGTGTCGAAGTAGAGCACGGTGCCGTCCGCGGAGACGCCCGACAGGATGCGCCGCTCGGCCTGGTTCGGGTCGAAGTCGGTGCTCACGATCACGATCTCGTCGCCGGGCTGCCAGCTGACGGCCTCCTGGAGGGTGATCGAGGTGGCGCCGGCCTGGGCCGTGGCGCCGTCAGCCAGGCGCGTCCACGTCGGGGAGCCGACGGATCCGTGGAAATCGAGCTGGCCGCCCTGGGCGCAGAGGACCTTTGTGCCGCAGGAGGCAATGTTCGTCGATTCGTCGGTGTGGTCGCCTGTCAGCGTAATCACGCCGCGATGGAGGTAGGGCGCCTCTTCCGTTCCGATCTGGAAAAGCCCGCGCACGATGATATAATCCGCCGACAGCGCGAGATCGCGGTCGTCGAAGTAGAGCGATCCCTCCACGAAGATGCCGGCGAGGGCGGGCGGATTTTCGTCCAGGACCAGGTTTACGCCGGCCGGGATGGTGACGATATCGCCGGCGGCCGGCTTTGCGACACCCAGGTGGTGCCAGGTGGCCGGGTCGCTCCATCGGAGATAGTCATCCGGGAAGCGGGGTGCGGCCGCGTGTGCGGCTTGGGCGAATAGAAAAACGAGCAGACCGATCGCGCCGGAAAGGCGCAGCAGCTGACGCACGAGGCCGGTCATCCGCATAGACATAACGTTCACGGGAAGGTGGTTGTCGCATCGCGCCCGAGGGCGATGAGCGAACAGGCAAAAACCGTTCGGAAAAGAGGGGCTCGAGGGGATAACGGGCGCGCTGCAAAAAACAGCCCAACCTCATGCCGGCAGCGATAAAGGCCGCTGAGGGCCTGTCGAACGCCGTTCCAGGGGGACATGCGGAACGGCCGGCCGGCGAGGTGTTCACGAAATCGTACGCCCGGGGTTACCCTCTGAGGACACCCCCGCTATACCGTAGTTCCTTTCGGATGGTTTTTCATACTTTCAAGTCGTAGCACCGGTGCGGCGGCGCGTAGCCGGCCGGTGCGCCTGACGTTTCACGTTTTCCCGACACCCCATGATAATCTCCGGTTTTGAAGGCAGGGTCGCGCTCGTGACGGGCGCGGCCAGCGGCATCGGCGAGGCGACGGCCCGCCTGTTCGCCCGGCGCGGAGCGTCGGGGCTGGTCCTCACGGATCGGCAGGAGGAGCGTGGGCGACGCGTGGCCGAAGAACTCCAGCTGGGGGGCTGCGCGACGCATTTCGTGCCGGCGGACCTCGAGTCGGTCGCGGATTGCGCCCGCATCACGGACGAGGCGTTTCGGCGGTTCGAGGGGATCCACGTGCTCGTCAACGCCGCCGGCCTCTCGTCGCGCGGCAGCCTCTACGACACCACGCCCGCCCTGTGGGACCGCCTCATGGCCATCAACGTGCGTGCGCCCTTTCTGCTGACGCAGGCCTGCGTGAAGCACATGATCGAGCGCGGCATCGAGGGGAGTATCGTCAACATATCGAGCGTGGTGTCGACGGGCGGGCTTCCGACCCTCTGTCCGTATGCGACGTCGAAAGGCGCGCTGTCCATCTTCACGAAAAACGCCGCCTACGCCGCCGTGCGGCATCGCATCCGGATCAATGCGCTGCTGCTGGGATGGGCCGATACGCCGGTGGAGGACGTGATTCAGCGCGACGTAGACCGCCGGGGCCCCAGCTGGCGCGCGGACGCGGAGGCGCGACTGCCGTTCGGCCGGCTCATCCAGCCCGAGGAAGCCGCGCGCGCCATCGCGTGGATGGCGTCGGAGGAATCGGGGATGATGACGGGCGCGCTCGTGCACTTCGATCAGTCGATCCCAGGGGCCGGCGGCGTCAACTGGCCGGCCGCCGGCGAGCCGGGCACCGCGCCCTGACCTGCGCCCTGACCTGCCAACGGGGTATCCACCTTCCGTTTTCCGGTGGCGGGGGCGTTTTGGGCACCGCTCAGGGTTGATAATCGGAAAAAATAAGGTACTCTAGCCGGTGCGGTCTGGCCCCACCAGAGGCATTCCACCGCGCCAACGATCCAACGCATCCCGGAGCACACCAGAGATAGGCCATGAAGAAGAATACCATCAATCGACGCACCTTTGTGGGGCAGAGTACCGCGGCGGCTTTCGGCGCCATCGTGCTGCCCCGGCACGTACTGGGCGGACGCGGTTTTATCGCGCCCTCCGACACCCTGAACGTGGCCGCAATCGGAGCCGGCGGCATGGGTGCATCCAACATGAACAATCTCGTCAGCCAGAACATCGTCGCGATCTGCGATGTGGATGACAAGAGCGTGGAAAATGCCTTCTTCAACAACGAAGGCAAGCTGCGCGAGGAGCGGAAAGATCTCAAGGCCGCCTACGAGAAGGCGAAGCGGTACAAGGACTTCCGCGAGATGCTCGACAAACAGAAGGATATCGAAGGCGTGGTGATCGCCACGCCGGACCACGTGCATGCGGCGGCGGCCGTCATGGCCATGAAGATGGGCAAACACGTGTACGTCCAGAAACCCCTCACCTACACCGTCCACGAAGCGCGTGTGCTTCGCCAGGTGGCGAAGGAAACCGGCGTCGTCACCCAGATGGGCAACCAGGGCCACTCGCACGACGACGGCCGCCGGATGCTCGAATGGGTCTGGGCCGGCGCGATCGGCACCGTCAGCGAGGTGCACGTATGGACGAACCGCCCGATCTGGCCCCAGGGCATGCCTCGCCCCGAAAAAGGGGAGAGCGTGCCGAAAACGATGGCGTGGGACCTCTTCCTCGGCCCCGCGCCGGCGGTGCCTTACCATAGCTCGTACGCGCCGTTCCTGTGGCGCGGCTGGACCGACTGGGGCACCGGCGCGCTCGGCGACATGGGCGCGCACCTGATCGACCACGCCTACTGGGCGCTCGACCTCGACGCGCCGACGTCGATCGAGGCGGCCGGCTCGCCGTTTGGCGGCAAGGACAAGGCCTCGTATCCGCTGGCGACGGTCGTCCACTACGAATTCGCCCGCGGCGGTCGCACCCCGGTGAAGATGACCTGGTACGATGGGGGCCTGCTGCCGCGGCGTCCTCCGGAAATGCCGGCCGAAGCGGAAGTCAACCCCGCCGGCGGCACCATGCTGATCGGCGACAAGGGCGTGATCGTGTACGATACCTACGGCCACAACCCCCGCCTCTTCCCCCAGCACCTCGAACAGGAGTACGCGAACGTGCCGCAAACGCTGCCGCGCATTCCCGACAGCCATGAAATCAACTGGGCGAAGGCCTGTATGGGGACGGCCGAAGCGTCGTGCCCGTTCGACTACGCCGGCCCGTTGACCGAGACCATGCTGCTGGGCGTCGTCGCCCTCAAGGCAGGTTATGGCCGCAAGTTGTTCTGGGACGCCGGAAACGGCAAATTCCTCAACGCGCCGGATGCCGACCAGCATCTGCATCGCGAATACCGGAAGGGCTGGGAGCTCTAGGCCGGCCCGGTTCTGTGCCTGGCGCAGACATCCGTTAGCGAACGAAAGGCGCACCCCTCCGGTGCGCCTTTCTGCTTAATCCTGGCGTGATGTCGCCCCCTTATGTTGCGGCGTCTTTCCATCCAACCACCCTGTTGCTATGAGATCCCTACGCTTTTTTCTGCTGCTGACCGTCCTGGCCACGCCGGCGACGGCGCAGCACGGTCGCCTGCTCGTGTTTCCGGATGTGCCCGGATACGTGACCCTGAAATGCGATTTCCACCAGCACACCGTCTTCTCCGACGGCAGCGTCTGGCCGAACATCCGGGTCCAGGAGGCGCTTCGCGATGGCCTCGACGCCATCTCGCTCACCGAGCACCTCGAGTACCAGCCCCACGGCGAGGATATCCCGCATCGGGACCGCAATCGCTCGCTGGCCATCGCGAAGGATGCAGCGGGAAACAGCAACCTGATGCTCGTGCACGGCTCGGAAATCACGCGCGACATGCCGCCAGGACACACCAATGCCATCTTCATCAACGACGCCAACAAACTCCTGAACGACGATCCGCTCACCGTCTTCCGGGAAGCCAACAGCCAGGGCGCGTTTGTGTTCTGGAATCATCCCAACTGGACGGCCCAGCGTCCGGATGGCGTGGCGCGGTTGACCGATCTGCACCGACAGTTCCTGCGCGAGGGCCTGCTCCACGGCATAGAAGTGGTCAACGAGCACACCTACTCCGACGAGGCGCTGCAAATTGCCCTGGATCATGACCTGACCATCATGGGCACCTCGGACATCCACGGCCTGATCGACTGGGATTACAATGTGCCGCACGGCCATCGCCCGATCACGCTCGTTCTGGCGCGCGAACGCAGCCAGGAGGCCATCAAGGAAGCGTTATTCGATCATCGCACGGTAGTTTTCTTCAAGGATATGCTCATCGGGCGCGAGTCGCATCTGACGCCGCTGGTGGCCGCGTCGCTGCGGTTCACGAGCAAAGGGTACGACGAGGACGAGTCGGTGCTGGAGATCGAGATCGAAAACGTGAGCAGCAGCCCGTTCGTATTGCTCAACGCGAGTCCGTACAGCTTCCACGAGCACACCGACCTCGTGCTGGTGGAGCCCCAGAATACGACAACGCTGTATGTGAAGACGCTCCAGCAGGTGGATCGCGTCGAGCTGGCGTTTGACGTGATGAACGCCGTGACGGCCCCCAATACGCACCCTCGGGTGACCTGGACGACGGAGGTACGCTAAGGCAGGGTAATTTCTGCGCCGCGTTTTAGGGCTCGTCTGGCGGATCCGGCCGGTTGCCTGTAGATTGGCCGGATCACTCACCCAGGAGGATTCTGCTATGAAACGCAATCTCATGTGCCTTGTCGCCCTCATCGCGCTGGTGGCGGCGCAACCCGGCTATGCCCAGGACGAAGAGGGGCGTCTGCGCATCATCGCCTTCGGCGCGCATCCGGATGACTGCGAGATCAAGGCATCCGGCGTTGCGAGGATGTGGGCCGCGCAGGGCCACAAGGTCAAGTTCGTCTCGGTGACGAACGGGGACATCGGTCATTTCGAGATGGCCGGCGGACCGTTGGCGCGCCGGCGGGAGGCCGAGATCCAGGATTGCGCCCGGCTGCTCGGCATCGAGACCGAAATGCTGGACAACCACGATGGCGAGTTGATGCCGACGCTCGAGAACCGAAAGGCCATCGCGCGGCTCATCCGGGAATGGCAGGCGGACATCGTGCTCTCCCCGCGGCCGAACGATTACCACCCGGATCACCGCTACACGGCCATCCTCGTGCAGGACGCCTCGTTCATGGTAACGGTCCCGAATTTCACCCCGACGACGCCGCGGGTCACCAGGAATCCTGTTTTCCTCTACTACGCCGACCGGTTCCAGAAGCCCAATCCGTTCGAGCCGACCATCGTGGTAGGCATCGATGCGCACAGCGGGCCCAAATATGCCTGCATGGCGGCGCTGCGCTCGCAGTTCTCGGAATGGAACGCCTGGCTGGACGGATACGACGTGGAGGTGCCTGTCGACGAAGCCGGCCGGGTGGCCTACATCACCCGCAAATTCCAGGAGCGGGATGCCTGGGTGGCCGATACGTACCGCGACCTGCTGGTGGCGTATTACGGCGCCGAGCGCGGCCAAGCGTTCGACTATGCGGAAGCCTTCGAAATGTCGGAATACGGCAGCCAGCCGACACGCGAAGAGCTGAAGAAGCTCTTTCCGTTTTTTGGCGAGTAGCGCAGGCTGACGGCGGCAACCGGAAAGACGTGCCGGCAAAAAATAAGGGTAGACTTCTTCGGCCTCGTGAAACCGAGTGGATGCCACGGAGCGCTTTACGGAGCGCCCGGGCCGCCGGACTCGATCACGACGCTTTACGGAGCGTCGGGCTGAGGAAGTCTACCCCTGGTAAAAACAATCTATTTACTGCGGACGCAGATAGCGGCGGCAGAGGACGTCGCTGCCCATGAACACGAGGTACATTGTGACGATACCTGCCGTGGCGTACAGGAAATTTCCGATCTTGAAGGCGTAAATCACACCGAAGACCAGAGCGAGCAGGGACGCGATCAGAGTCAGCACAACGAACGCGTTCGAGGCGCTGAGCACCTTACGTTTCATTTCAGCGTGCATGTCGTATCTATGTATGCCGGCACCGAAGCGCCGAGGTTGTATTCAGAGAACCCGATAGTTCCAGCATCGGCCGGGGATCGGGGGGGATAACACCAACACATCGTAACACGCGGGCCGGCCTACTGACGCCGTTATTACCGCGCACCCCATGTGTCTCCATTGTTGCAATGAACGATGTGCCATTGGCACACGGGCGTTCTACGCAAAAGTTTTGCCTCGGCCCACGCAGATTTAAGAATATGCCTTAAAGAAATCTGAGCGACATCTGCCGAACTGCCTGCGGGGAATCAAAGTGCACATGCAAGTAAACGTTCCTGCCTGCTAAGGGTAAATGCGGATAATCTGGCCAAAAACAAGGAATTAACACATCCACGTGACAAATTAGCCGCATCTACAATAAGATTGTGCTTAAACAATTGCAGAAACAAACGAAGCCCCGATGGCGCGTGATATCGCCGGCCTTTCTCGAAGGTTTGGATAGCTATTCGTGAAGTGTTGTCGAAGGCCAAAAGGGCCGTCATGCCGGAAGCGGTTTCACCCGCGCGTACAGTAGTATCCGTTATTGATGTGTGATATTTTGTAGAAGGTCCGGAGGATGCGCCACGCCGGCGAGGCGCGCCCACCGGGCAGGGGCGAGGCGGCCCGAATCCTTTTGCCGCAGCAGCCGTTCGACCTAGCAGGTTCTTTCGCCCTCGGTCTTTACCCTCGGACTTCACCCCTGGACCTCACCCACGGACTTCAACCGTAACTTCCCGGGCATTTCCGTCTCGAAGCGTTCGGATGTCCGTCAATGTGCCCCGAGCGCCAGCGCGATATGTTTGATTCCACGCGAGTATTTCCTTTCAAGACGGTGCTGAGTTTTGACGCCCTGCTTGCGTTCTGGGAGAAGCAGGAGACGGCGGATAACGGCATGATCGCGCGCATGGCGCGTTTTGTATCGGATGCCGCCGCGGAAGTCCCATCGCTGCGCGGTCCCATCGACGACCCGGATGCGCTGCTCGACCATCAGCATGTGGTGGATGCCCTCATGACGGCGGTATTCCCCGCCGGCCTCGTCGCGAGCTCGTATGCGGCGGCCGTCCTGCCGTTCGGCATCAAAAGCTTTTATGTCACGCCGGCCTTTGCGGCCCTCGATCTCCTGAGCCATCTCCGGGCGCTGTTCTACCGGGAGATGGATCGCATGATGCCGGCCAAGATCATGACGGCGTATGCGTACATCCTCAAGAAGGTGTACGGGGCCTCGACGGACATGGCATTTCCCGTCATGGTGCCGGTCACCGATGAGGCCACGGGCCTGACGCGGTACTTCAAGCTGGATTTCGACACCAGTTTTTGCACCGTCGTCGTCAAGGGACAGACGCCCGAACTCGACCCGGCGACGATCGAGCGCCTGCTCGCCCAGCGGGACGCGCTGGACCTCTGGTATGCCGCGCTGCCGCCGGATCGATTCGAGTTTCACGGCTTCGCCCTGCTGTCGGCCGTCGAGGTGACCGAAGGGCAGCTGCTCTCCGAACTGAAGCACGACTTGCTCCAGAAAGACGCCCTGGCCACTCCCGAGCGTATCGACCTCGTCCAGCAACGCATCCGATCGCTGCTTCGCTGCGCGGAAATCGAACTCGGCCTGATCCAGATCGAGCAGGGGGACTTCGACCGGATCACCAGCATCCACCCGCTGGGGCGGAGTCTGCTGCTGAAACGGGGGGTGCCGCCGGATTGCGACACCTGGCAGGAGTCGCTCTACGCGCGCGCGTCGGACGGGCGGACCGAACCCATCGTCGTCAGCCGGCTCGATACGCTGGAGCAGCCGACCGGCTTCGAGACGTTCCTTCACGAGCAGGGCTACTATAATCTGATTCTGGCGCCGCTGTTCTCTGAGGATCGGCTGGTGGGCCTCCTCGAACTGGCGTCGAAGCGCAAGGCGCGGCTCGATCCCATGGGGGCGAGCGCTCACCTGCGTGAGATCACGGCCCTGTTCGGCGTCGCCATCCACCGCGGCCTGGAAGAGCAGGAAGACCGGATTCAGGCCGTCATCAAGGAGCAATACACATCGATCCACCCGGCCGTCGAATGGCGCTTCCGGGAGGCCGCCAAAAACTACATCCACCGCGGGCAGGAGGGGGGTGTCGTTCGGGCGGAAGAGATCGTGTTCAACGAGGTGTATCCGCTGTACGGGCTCTCCGACATCCGGGGCTCCTCCACGGAACGCAACCGGGTCATCCAGGCCGATCTGATCGAGCAGCTGGCGCTGGCCGACCAGGTTCTGCTGGACGTCCAGGTGACCCGCCCGATGCCTGTCCTGGACGAGATGCGTTTCCGAATCGGGCAGTACGTGGCGGAAGTCGAGCACGCCTTGCGCTCGGGGGAAGAGGTCACCATCCTCGGGTACCTCCGCAACGAACTGGAGCCGTTGTTCGACGAGTTCGAACGCCTCGGCCCGGAGACGCGCGCGAGCATCGCGCGGTACCGCGAGGCGCTCGATCCGGAGCTCGGCATCCTGTACCGCCGCCGGCGCGACTACGAGGAATCCGTCAGCCGCATCAATCATACGATCGGCGTGTTCATCGAGCGCGAGGAGGAACGGGCGCAGCAGATGTACCCGCATTTCTTCGAGATGTACAAGACGGACGGCGTCGACTACAACCTCTATGTCGGCGGCTCGCTGTTGCATCATGGCCGGTTCGACCCGCTTTATCTGCGCAATCTGAGGATCTGGCAGCTGATGCTCATGGCAGGCATCGAATGGGAGATGGCCGCCCTCCAACCCGAATTGCCAGTGCCGCTGGACACCGCGCACCTGGTGCTGGTGCAGGACTTTCCGCTATCGATCCGGTTTCGCGTGGACGAGAAGCAGTTCGATGTCGATGGCGCCTACAACATCCGCTACGAGATCGTCAAGAAACGGATCGACAAGGCGCGCATCCTCGGGAGCGGCGAGCGGCTCACCCAGCCGGGTCATATCGCCATCGTATACACCCAGGACGCGGAGGCGACGGAATACCGGCGGTATCTGCAATATCTGGCATCGACCGGGTACCTGACCGGAGACATCGAGTCGGTCCAACTGGAAGATCTGCAGGGGGTGCACGGGTTAAAGGCCCTGCGGGTCCGCATCGCGCCCACGCCCGTCGAAGGCAGCGAGGCCGCGCCGCGCTCCCAGCTTCGCCCCCGCACGGCCGGCGACGGCCAGGGCGAGGGCATCGGCCTGATCGATGTCGCCTCTGTTGCGTTCGAACCGAGATAAACCGTCATGCACGACAGCTCCCCGCTCGTCACCGCCGCGCTGGCGGCCTGGCAGCCGCCGGCCACCTGGTGGCATATCGATACGATCGACGCCCACACCGCCGGCGAGCCGTTCCGCGTCGTCGTGGCGGGCTACCCGGAGCCGGGGGGCGATACCATGCTCGATCGCCGACGCTATATCGCCACCCATTACGACCACCTCCGCCGGGCCCTCATGCTCGAACCTCGCGGGCATGCCGATATGTACGGGTGCATCGTCACCACGCCGGCGACGCCGGACGGTCATCTCGGCGTCTTGTTCATGCACAACGAAGGGTACAGCACGATGTGCGGCCACGGCATCATCGGTCTGGCGACGGTGCTGGTCGAGGCGGGGTATTTTGGAGAGACGATACCGGACCCCATCCGCATCGATGCGCCCGCCGGCCGCATCGAAGCCCGCGTCGTGTTCGATGGAGAGCGGGTCAGACGGGTGACGTTTCGCAACGTGGCGTCCTATGCGGCGCTGCTCGACGGCGCCGTGGACGTGGAAGGGCTGGGGCGGGTGCGTTTCGACATCGGGTTCGGCGGCGCCTACTATGCCTATGTCGACGCCGCGTCCATCGGCCTCGCCTGCCGACCGGAGCGGATTCAGGAGCTGATCGACGCCGGCAAGCGCATCAAGCGGGCCGTCGCGGCCGCCCATCCGATCGTACACCCGGAAGCGGAGGATATGGGCTTTCTCTACGGCGTGATCTTCACCGGGCCGGCGGAGACGGCCGAGCGCCACAGCCGGCACGTGTGCGTCTTTGCGGAAGGGGAAGTCGACCGCAGCCCGACGGGAACGGGCGTCAGCGGCCGGCTGGCGATCCTGCACGCCCGGGGCGAACTCTACCTCCACGAAACCGTGCGGATCGAGAGTGTGGTCGGCAGCGAGTTTTCAGGATCCATCGTCGCCACCGAATCCTTCGGAGGGCACGATGCCGTGATCCCCGAAGTCTCCGGGTCGGCCAGCATCACCGGCAAACACCAGTTTCTGATCGATCCGGAGGACCCGTTCCGGGAGGGCTTCCTGCTGCGCTGAGCGCGGCCGAACGGGGTGTGTCGGTGCTCAGATGGCCTGTTCGCTACCGGTGTCGGCGGCTTGCAGCGGAGGGAGTTCGGGCAGCGGCAGTACCTGCTCGAGGCTTCGCTCTTGTTCCAGGGAGCGTGGCGCGCGGCGGAATTTGAAGGTGCGTTGCCGCTCGGTCCAGGTTGGCGGAAGGGGGGCCATGCGGAGTTCCAGATGGCCGGGCGGCGTGAGTGGCATCGACGGCATGTGGCGTTCCCATCTGAAATGGAGCGGTTCGTCGGCCTGAACTTCAAATTCGGCGGCCGGCGTGCGCTGCATCCGGTAATCGATGTAGCGCTGGAAATTGAGCGCGAACAGGGCGAGCGCGGTGAGGCCGAGAACCGGCGTAACGAGCGAATGCGAGGACAGGGTCATGGGTAATACCTCCGGCGGAAGGGCGGTCAAGCGATCGGATGGCCGGCAGCGTGTACGCAAACCGCCGGCGCCAGCAGCCACGGGCGACGTGAGAACCGTGGACACAAGGGCTTAACGTTGCGACTGCGCCGGCTAGTGTGCGCCGCGGGAAAAAAGGTCGGAGCGGGATGCCGGCTCAGGCGGCGCGGACGTGGATGTGGGCCTCGCGCAGATAGGACTTGGCCTCGCGGATGGTGAACTCCCGGAAGTGGAAGATCGACGCGGCCAGGACGGCGTCCGCCTTGCCGACGAGCAGGCCGTCGCGCAGATGGTCCAGCGTGCCGGCGCCTCCCGAGGCGATGACGGGGATGTTGACGAGCCAGTGGAGGGCCTGCAGCAGTTCGAGGTCGTACCCGTCGCGCGTCCCGTCCTTGTCCATGGACGTCACGAGGAGTTCGCCGGCGCCCCGCGATTCCGCCTCCTTCGCCCAGGCAAGGGCGTCGATACCGGTGGGCTTGCGACCGCCATGCGAAAAGATCTCCCAGCGGAGCGGATCGTCGGAGACGCGCTTCGCATCGATGGCCACCACGATGCACTGCGCGCCGAATTCGCGCGCGCCCTCGGTGATGAGCTCCGGCGTCTTGAGCGCCGCCGAGTTGAGCGACACCTTGTCGGCGCCGGCGTTGAGCATGGCGCGGATGTCGTCGATGGTGCGCAGGCCGCCGCCGACGGTAAGGGGGATAAAGACCTCGTCGGCGGTGCGGCGGACGACGTCGTGCATGATGCCGCGGCCCTCGTGCGTGGCCGTGATGTCGAGAAAGACGAGTTCGTCGGCGCCGGAGTCGTTGTAGAACCGCGCCTGCTCCACGGGGTCGCCGGCGTCGATCAGGTCGAGGAACTGAACGCCCTTGACCACGCGGCCTTCGTTGACGTCGAGACAGGGGATGATGCGCTTGGCGACCATGACGGGTGGGTTAGCAGGAGCGAAGCGTGGCCGAGCTGTAGCGGTCCAGGTTCACATCATCCTTCTTGTGCCAGCACCAGATGTTCTGGCAGGGGAATTTGTTGTCGTAAAGCGCCCGGCCGACGATGACGGAGTCGACGCGCAGGTGGGCGAGCGTGGCGAGTTCGAGCAGGTCGCGATACCCGCTGACGCCGCCGGACGCGGTGATCTTGCAGCGGGAGAGCCGGCCGCCGAGTTCGCGGTAGGCGTCGATGTTGGGGCCGGCGAGGGTGCCGTCGCGGCTGATGTCTGTGTAGACGATACGACAGCATCCGCGCGCCTCCATGTCCAGCGCCAGCTCGATGGCGTCGATGCCGCTGCCCTTCGTCCACCCGTCCACGCGCACTTCCCCGTCGCGCGCATCGATCCCGACGACGACGCGATGGGATTTGAACCGCGCGATCGCCTCGGAGACGAGATCGGGGTTTTTGACCGCCGCCGTGCCGATGATGACGCGGGAAATGCCCATGTCGAGCGCGGCTTCGACATCCTCGATGGTGCGAATCCCGCCGCCGAGCTGGACGGGGATGTCGAGATTCTGGCAGATCTCACGGATGACGCGGCGGTTGTCCGCGTCGGCCTCGGCCCCCTTGGCGGCGTCGAGGTCGACGACATGGAGCACCTTGGCGTTCTGTACGCGCCAGAGCTTGGCCATCTTGACGGGGTCGTCGAAGTAGATGGTCTCGCGCTCGTAGGAGCCCTGGTAGAGGCGTACGCAGTGTCCGCCGCGCAGGTCGATCGCCGGAATGACGAGCATGGTGGGCGTGGTCATGGGCGCAGCGAGGCAAAATTTTTCAAAATGCGGAGCCCGTTGTCGTGGCTTTTCTCGGGGTGGAACTGGACCCCATAGACGTTGTTCCGACCCACGACGGCGGGGAAATCGCGCCCGTAGCGGGTCGACGCGACCACGTCGGACGGCCGGTTGGCGTCGGCGTGGTACGAATGGACGAAGTAGAAGAAGGGCGCGTCCGGCAGCCCGTCGAGCAGCGGCGTCTCGCGTTCGATGGCGAGGCTGTTCCAGCCCATATGCGGGATTTTCAGCGGCGCCGGGCCCTCCGCGAGCGGGATCTCCGGGGCGGCGTCGTCGCCGGCGACGGCCATGGCCGCGTACGAAGGCAAAAACTTGATGACACGGCCCGGCAGGTAGCCGAGGCCCTCGTGCCGGCCCATCTCCTCGCTGTAGTCGAACAGCAGCTGCATCCCGACGCACACCCCGAGAAACGGCTTTCCGGACGCGATGGCGGCATGGATCGGCCCCTCCAGGTCGCGCCGGCGGATCTCGTCCGCGCACGCGCCGAAGGCCCCGACGCCCGGCAGGATCACATGCGAGGCCTCGGCGATCACGGCCGGGTCGTCCGACCGCACCACCTCCGCACCGACGGCCTCGACCGCCTTCTCCATGGAACGCAAATTCCCGATCCCGTAGTCGATGATGCAGAGCATGGTGAAGGGTTTAAGGTGGGCAGGTTTAAGGTTAAAGGATTCCGCCGTATTCGCTTCTGCTCAACGCGCCTTGAACCTCGAACACGGAACGTCGAACCGATTTTTTGGCGGCCGCCGGCCGCTAAAAATCGTTGATCTGGCTCAATTCCTTAGATCGGGCCGTGGCGGTGGCTACGGCGTTGATCAGCATGGTGCGGAGCCCGTGGCTTTCGAGTTCGGCGATGGCGGATATCGTCGTTCCGCCGGGGGTGGTGACTTCGTCGCGCAGGATGGCGGGGTGTTTTCCGGTTTCGATGACGAGTTTCGCGGCGCCGAAGACCGTCTGTGCCGCCAGGCGCGATGCGATGGGGCGCGGGAGGCCCTGCTTGACGCCGGCATCGGTCAGCGCCTCGATCACCATGTAGATGTATGCCGGGCCGCTGCCGGACAGCCCCGTCACGGCGTCCATCAGGTATTCGGGTACGATTTCTACGCGTCCGACCGCCTCAAAGATCGCGCGGGCCTTCTGGGTGTCTTCCGGGGTGGCGAACGAGCCGGCGCAGATGGCCGTGGCGCCTTCGTCGACGAGGGCCGGCGTGTTGGGCATGGTCCGCACCACCGGCAGGTTTTTGCCGAAGCGTTCGACGAGCGTGGCGGTCGTCACGCCGGCGAGCACCGAAACGATCAGCGTGTGGTTCTGCACGCTGTTCTTGATCTCGCCGATGACGCGCGAGGCCATCTGCGGCTTGATGGCGAGAATGACGATGTCCGCGCCGGCGACGGCGTCGGTGTTCTCGACGCTGGTGCGGATGCCGGGAAACTGGATTTCCAGCTCGTCGAGCGACTCGCGGGTGCGGCGCGAGGCGCGGATCTGGTCGGGCTCGAGGTCATGCCCCTTGAGCAGGCCGCCGATCAGGGCGCGTCCGATGTTGCCGGCGCCGACGATGGCGATGGCGGCGTTTTCGAGTGCTTTCATGCTGCTGGATGCTGGTTGCAGGATGCAGGATGCTGGATGCGGGATGCTGGAACGCGGAGATCCAGCATCAAGGATCAGGTATCAAGGATCCTGTATCTCACAAAACCCCCTTCGTAGAAGGCATTCGTGCATTTCCGTCTTCCCTGCGGACGGCGGCACGCAAAGCGCGGGCTACGGCCTTAAAAATGGCCTCGATCTGATGATGCGCGTTGTCGCCCTGCAGCAGATCGATGTGCAGGTTCATGCGGGCCTGCTCGGCGAAGCTGTACCAGAAGTGCCGCACCAGTTCGGTCGAGAGGTCGCCCACCCGCTCCCGCGTGAAACCCGCCGAAAAGTGGAGGTAAAACCGGCCGGACAGGTCGACCACGGCCCGGGCCAGCGCCTCGTCCATCGGGACGTACGCGTGGCCGTACCGGTTGATGAACGCTTTGTCGCCCAGCGCCTCGTGGAAGGCCATGCCCAGCGCGATCCCGACGTCTTCCACGGAATGATGATCGTCAACCTGCAGGTCGCCGGCGCAGGTCACGTCCAGGTCGAACTGGCCGTGGCGTGCGAAGAGGTCGAGCATGTGATCCAGAAAGCCGACACCGGTGGCGCGCGTGCCGCCCCCTGCGCCATCGAGGCAGAAGGTCAACGAGATCCGGGTTTCGGCCGTGTTGCGCGCTACGGAGGCGCTGCGGCGGTCTCGGGGTAAATCGCTCATGCGTTGATTGCGGAACGACGGACGGATGCGGAGAGACAAAAGTACTCGATGCGGTCGTGGATGTTTATGACGGTTGTCTGAATAATCGCCACGGAGGGTCCGAATCGAAGCGCTTTGCGGTTTCAGGGGCCCAATGCGAGGATCCTTCTACGACAGGTCGGTTTATAAGCCAATCGCTCTTCGGAGCCCTGTGCAGACTGATAGCATCCCCGTCGAGGCCCCAGACTCCATGCCTGATTCCGACTTCAAGCGCATCCTCGTCACCGCGGCCCTGCCGTATGCCAACGGGCCGATCCACATCGGCCACCTCGCCGGCGCGTACCTGCCGGCCGACCTCTACGTCCGCTACCAGCGCCTGATGGGGCGCGATATCGTCTTTGTGGGGGGATCGGACGAACTGGGCGTGGCGATCATGATCCGCGCCCAGAGCCAGGGTATCACCCCGCAGGATATCGTCGACCGCTACCACCCGATGATCAAGGAGAGCTTCGAGCGGTTCGGGATGAGCTTCGACCACTACAGCCGCACCACGGCCGATGTGCATCGGGAGACGAGCCAGGATTTCTTCCGCCGGCTCGCCGAAAAGGGCGTGTTTAAGACCCGCACCGAGCAGCAACTCTTCGACCCCAAGGCCGGCATGTTCCTGGCCGACCGGTTCGTGCGCGGCACCTGCCCGAACTGCGGGTACGACGACGCCTATGGCGACCAGTGTGAAAAATGCGGGACGGCGCTGAGTCCGCTCGAACTCCTCAACCCCCGCAGCGCGCTCTCCGACGCGACCCCGGAACTGCGCGAGACCACGCACTGGTACCTCCCGCTGGGCGACATGCAGCCCATGCTCGAGCAATGGATCGCCACGCATCCCGAGTGGAAGCCGAACGTCCTGGGCCAGGTCAAGAGCTGGTTCAACGACGGGCTCAAGGACCGCGCCATCACCCGCGACGTCCCCTGGGGCGTGCCGGTGCCCGAAGACTCCGCCGCCGCCGCCGGCGTGGACGCGACCGGCAAGGTCATCTATGTCTGGTTCGACGCGCCGATCGGCTACATCTCGTCGACACGCGAATGGGCCGCGCAGAAAGGAGAGCCGGAGCTGTGGAAAACCTACTGGCAGGATCGGGACACGAAACTCGTCCACTTCATCGGCAAGGACAACATTGTTTTCCACTGCCTGATGTTTCCGGCGATGCTCATGGCGCACGGCGACTTCGTGGTGCCCGAAAACGTGCCGGCGAACGAGTTTCTCAACATCGAGGGCAAAAAGCTCTCTACCAGCCGCAATTGGGCCGTCTGGCTTCATGAATACCTTGAGGCGTTCGACCCCGACCTGCTGCGCTACGCCCTCGCCACGACGCTCCCCGAAACGAAGGACGCGGATTTCAGCTGGAGCGATTTTCAGGCCCGCGTCAACTCCGAACTCGCGGACATCCTGGGCAACTTCGTCAATCGCACGATGACGTTTGCCGACCGGTACTTCGACGGCCGGGTGCCGCCGCTTGAAAATCCGAGCCGCGACGACCACGAGGCGCTTTCCGCGCTCGCCGGCTTTCCGCATCGTATCGGCGCCTCGTACGAGGCCTTCCGCAACCGCGAAGCGGTGTTCGAGACCATGAACCTGGCGCGGCTCGGCAACAAGTATTTCAACGACACGGAGCCCTGGCACAGCCGCAAAACGAACATGCAGGCCTGCGGCAACACCATCCATGTGTCGCTGCAGCTCTGCGCCGCGCTCTCGATCCTCATCGAGCCGGTGCTGCCGCACGCGGCGGCGCGGATGCGCGACATGCTCAAGCTACGGGACATTCGCCCCAGCCTGCCCGGCTTTGCGAAAGGCGGCCTCGGGTGGAACGAAGCCGGCCAGCCGCTGCTCGAGCCCGGCCATGCCCTCGGAGCCCCCATCATCCTGTTCAACAAGATCGAGGACAGCGTCATCGAAGCCCAGCTCCAGAAACTCCACGCCGGCGAGCCCGAAGCGCCGCCGGCGGCGCCCTACGCCCCGATGAAAGGGGAGATCGTGTACGACGACTTCGCGAAGCTGGATTTGCGGATGGGCACCATCAAGGTCGCCGAACGGGTCCCGAAAGCCGACAAGCTCCTGCGCCTGGAAATCGACCTCGGTTTCGAGACCCGGCAGATCCTCTCCGGCGTCGCCGAACAGATGAAGCCGGAGGAGCTGATCGGCAAACGCGTGGTCGTGGTCGCCAACCTCGCGCCGCGCAAACTGCGGGGCTTCGAGAGCCAGGGCATGGTGCTCATGGCCGAAAATCGCGACGGCAAGCTCTGCCTCATCCACTCCGAAGGCGAAGACGGCGCGCCCGTGCTGTAGCGCTCGGGCTGACGCCCGGCGCGTGTAAGGTTCTAGGTTCACGGTTCAAGCATGATCGGACACCTTGAACCGTGAACCTCGAACCTTGAACCCGCAACGATCTTGAGTATTCTTACCCTGGAGGGCGTCGTCAAACGGTACGACATGAAGCCCTTGCTCGAGGGCGTGACCTTCAGCCTCGAGCCGTCCGAAAAAATGGGCGTCATCGGGCCGAACGGGTCGGGGAAGACGACCCTGCTCCGCATCATCGCCGGCGTCGAGCCGGCGGACGAAGGACGCGTCTGGCGCTCCAACGACGCGCGTATCGCCTACCTCCCGCAGCAGCCGGCATTCGACGAAACGATGTCGGTGCTCGACGCCGTGTTCGACCAGGGCGATCCGGTGATGCGCCGGCTGCACGACTATGAAGAGGCTGTGTCGCTGCTGAATGCGAGCGGGGGGATGGACGAGGCGTTGATCGAGCGGGTTTCCGATCTCGGCCACGAACTCGAGGTGGCCGGCGGGTGGGAACTCGAGGCGCACGCCGAAGCCATCCTGGGCCGGCTCGGCATCACCGATACAGCCGCCCTGGTAGGGACGCTGTCCGGCGGCCAGCGCAAACGTGTCGCCATGGCGCGGGCCCTCATCCTGCGCCCCGATCTGCTCATCCTCGACGAGCCGACCAACCATCTCGACGCGGAGACCATCGCGTGGCTCGAGTCCTATCTCGCCCGCATGACGTCGGCGCTCCTGCTGGTCACCCACGACCGGTACTTCCTGGATCGCGTGACGAACAACATGCTCGAACTGGAACGCGGGCGCACGCACCGTTTCCAGGGCAACTACTCGTACTACCTCGAGAAAAAGGCCGAGCGGGAAGAACAGCGGGCGACCGAAGAACAGAAGCGCCAGGGCCTCATGCGGCAGGAACTGGCCTGGCTGCGCCGCGGCGCCAAGGCGCGCACCACCAAGCAGAAAGCGCGCGTCGATCGGGCGCACGCGCTGCTGGATGCCCCGCGCGAGGCCGCCGAGAAGGAATTGAAGGTCTCCGCGGCGTCCTCCCGCCTCGGAAACAAGGTGTTCGACCTCGCCGGCATCTCGAAGGCGTACGACGACCAGATCCTGATCGCCGATTTCAGCCACACTTTCGAGAAGGGCGATCGCATCGGCATTATCGGACCCAACGGGACGGGGAAAACCACGCTGCTCGACATCATCGCCGGCGCCGTCCAGCCCGATGCGGGGGTGGTGGACCGCGGGCAGACGGTCGTGCTCGGGTACTACGATCAGGAGAGCCGCGCGCTCAAGGACGATCTGAGGGCCATCGAATACATCAAGGAAGTGGCGGAGGTCGTCAAGACGGCGGATGGCGACGTGATCACGGCCGGCCAGATGATGGAGCGGTTTTTATTTCCGCCGGCGACCCAGTACGCCTACATCGCCAGCCTGTCCGGCGGCGAGCGGCGGCGGCTTTACCTGCTGCACCTGCTCATGGGCGCACCCAATGTCCTGCTGCTCGACGAGCCTACCAACGATTTCGACCTGCCGACGCTCATCGCGCTGGAGCATTACCTCGATGCATTCGACGGGTGCCTGATCGTGGTCTCCCACGACCGGTATTTCCTGGATCGGACGGTCGAGCACATCTTCAGCTTCGAGGAGGAAGGGCGGATCAAGGCGTATCCCGGCAATTACGCCGCGTATCTCGAGCAGCGTGGACGCGCGGATCGGGAGGCCGCCGCCGCCGCGAAAAAAAAGGTGGAGACGGCGACGCCTGAAAAAGAAAAGCCGCGCGACGAACCCCGGCCGCGGAAGTTGTCCTACAAGGAACGGCTGGAGTTCGAGGCGCTCGAGACCCGCATCGCGGAGGCCGAGCAGCGCAAGGCGCAACTGGCGGCCGATCTGGAAACGTACGCCACGGATTTTGCGCGGATACAGACGCTGTACGAAGAACTGGGTACCCTCGACCGCCAGCTCGAACTGGATCTGGAGCGATGGGCGGAGCTGGGTGAGTTGGCCCAATAAGAGGAGGGTCTGACAGGCGCTTTTTCTAAGGCCCCCGCCCGGGCAGGGGCGGATAGAAGACCATGCATAGCGTCCTGCCAGACCCTCTTTTCGTTGAAGGGGGTCCTTCGGAAAGTTGAAGTAGCCTAGACCTCGGCCGCAGCCAGTTCGTCCGTCTGGAGGAACTCGGGGTACGCCGTGCTGCTATGCTCGTGGAAGTCGAGGCCGCGGGATTCGAGTTCGCCGGTGACGCGCAGACCGATGGTCTTGTTCAGGATGTAGAACATGGCGTAGCTCACTCCGAACGTCCACGCGAAGGCGGATACGATGCCGATGACCTGGACGCCGACGACGCTCGGGTTGAACATGCCGGCGCTGTCGAACAGGCCGGCGGCCAGCGTGCCCCATGCGCCGCAGAAGCCGTGGACGGCTACCGCGCCTACGGGGTCGTCGACGAAGCGATCGATCATCTTCGTGGCGTAGACGACGACGATGCCGGCTACCGCCCCGGTTACGATGGCGAACGCCGGCGTGAGGTTGGCGCAGCCCGCCGTGATGCCGACCAGGCCGGCCAGCACGCCGTTCAGCGTCATGGTCGCGTCGGGCTTGGCGTTGGTGAACCAGGTGAGCAGCATCGAGGCCGTGGCGCCGGCGCCGGCGGCGAGGAAGGTGTTGAGCGCGATCAGCGCGATGTCCGTGTTGCCCGTCGTCGTGGAGCCGGCGTTGAAGCCGAACCACCCGAACCACAGGATGAACACGCCCAGCGCCGCCCAGGGAAGGCTGTGACCCGGGATGTGGCGCGGTTTCCCGTTGGCGTCGTACTTGCCGACACGGGGGCCGACCACAATGGCGCCGGCCAGCGCGGCCCAGCCACCCACCGAATGCACCACGGTGGAGCCGGCGAAGTCGATGAAGCCGAGTCCTTCGAGCCAGCCGTCGCCTTTAAACAGGCTGCCCCACGCCCACGACCCGAACACCGGGTAGATGACGGCCGTGATGATGATGGAGAAAAGCAGGTAGCCCGTGAACTTCGTCCGCTCGGCGACGGCGCCGGAGACGATCGTGGCCGCCGTCGCGGCGAATACCGCCTGGAAGAGGAAAAAGGCGTAGGTCCAGGGATCGTCTCCCAACCCGTTCAGGAAAAAGCCATCGCTCCCGATCCATCCACCGATCGAGGTGCCGAACATGAGGCCGAAGCCGATCGCGAAGAAGACCAGGCTGCCCGCAGCGCAGTCCATCACGTTTTTCATGATGATGTTGACCGCATTCTTCGATCGGGTGAAGCCCGTTTCCAGGAGCGCGAAGCCGGCCTGCATGAAGAACACGAGCACGGCGGCCAGGATGGTCCAGACAAAGTTGAGGTTGTTCTGGATCGCTTCCGTCGCGGCCAGCGCCTCCGCGGCCGTATCGCCGGCGGTCGCCGCGTCCTGCGCCAGTGCGGGTACGGCACTGATACTGAGCAGTAGAAGAACCAGAAGTAAGAACGATCGCATGGTCGATGACCTCCAGATGTGAGTTATAAAAGTAAGGCGTAACCGCTTCAATACTAATATTATGTAGTTTGAAATGCGATAGTGATAATATAAAAAATGGCAATGGAACCGCTTCTCGTTAAAAGAAAGCGCTTCCTGCAACGTAAATTCTAGATTATGGGCATAAAAAAGAGGCTCACGACGGGGTCGTGAGCCTCTGAAAAGAAGAATAATGGTTGGGTATGGCTAATTAAATGATGGTCTGTACGCTCGTGTTTGAGTCATCCGATGCGGGGTGCTAGATGCTAGATGCGGGATGCTAGATGCGGGATGTAAGATGCGGGATGTAAGATGCAGGGATGCTGCATCCTCGATCGATGGCCTGAACCGGAAAATTCCTGTATCCTGCATCTTGTATCCTGCATCCCATATCCCGCATCCCGGTCCCACCTGACGCTTACCCGGCCGGCCACCTAGATATTGATCGAGTGGCCGTACGCCGCGCGCGTGGCTTCCATCACCGCTTCCGAGAGGGTCGGGTGCGGATGGATGGCTTCCATGATCTCATGTGCCGTGGTTTCGAGCTGACGCGCGGTGACCACTTCGGCAATGAGTTCGGTGGCGCCGTACCCGATGATGTGACACCCGAGGAATTCGCCGTATTTGGCGTCGTAAACGACCTTGACGAACCCCTCGCTGTGCCCGATGGCCGACGCCTTGCCGGAGGCGGTGAACGGGAATTTGCCCACCTTCACCTCGTAGCCGGCATCCTTCGCCTGGGCTTCGGTGTACCCGACCGAGGCGATCTGGGGCTGGCAGTAGGTGCAACCGGGGATGTTCTTCTTGTCCATCGGATGCACGTTCTCGCCGGCGATCTTCTCCACGCACAGGATGCCTTCATGGCTGGCCTTGTGCGCGAGCCAGGGCGGGCCGGCGACGTCGCCGATCGCGTAGATGCCGTCCACGTTCGTGCGTCCGAACGCGTCGATGACAATCGCGCCGCGGTCGGTCTTGACCCCCGCTTGCTCCAGGCCGAGGTTCTCGATGTTGCCCACCACGCCGACGGCGGAGAGGACCTGATCGGTCTTGAGCGTCTCGACGCCCTTGGCGGTCTTGATCGTCACGGTCAATTCCTTGCCCGACGTGTCGACCGACTGCACCTGCGTCGAGGTCAACACGACGATGCCCATCTTTTTAAACGCGCGGGCCAGTTCCTTGGACACGTCTTCGTCCTCGACCGGAACGAGGCGATCCAGCACCTCGACAAGGGTGACTTCCGTGCCCATCTGCTGGTAGAAATAGGCGAACTCGACCCCGATGGCGCCGGCGCCGGCGATCAGCAGGCGATTGGGCCGGGTCGTCTGAAGCAGGGCTTCCTTCGACGAGATGATCTTCTTGCCGTCGATCGGGAGGGGCGGGATCTCGCGTGGGCGCGCGCCGGTGGCGATGATGATGTGTTTCGCCTGCACCTTCTGCGCCTCGCCGACCTTGTTGCCGTCCATGTCGGTCGACGGCTGCACGTCGATCACGCCCTTGCCGGCGAGCTTCGCCTCGCCCATGATGACGTCGATCTTGTTTTTCTTCATCAGGAAGGCGACGCCCTTGTTCATCTTGTCGGCCGCGCCGCGGCTGCGGCCGATCACCTTGGCGAAATCTGGCGTCACGTTGCCATCGAGCGTCAGGCCGTAGTCTTCGAGGTGGCGCGTATACGCCATCACTTCCGCGCTCTTGAGCAGCGCCTTCGTCGGGATGCATCCCACGTTGAGGCACACGCCGCCCAGTTTGTTCTTTTCGATGACGGCTGTTTTGAAGCCGAGCTGGGTGGCGCGGATGGCGGTTTCATATCCGCCGGGGCCTGTGCCGATGACGACGACGTCGTACGTAGGAGAAGCCATATCTGCTCTGGATTGCTGTCGGATGTTTAAACGATCGGGTGGATGTACCCACCGCGCCGGGTGAGGATCTCACACGCGGCGAAATCTTCTGTGAAGAACGAGCGGAATGTTAACGCCGGCCGGATGGGATTGCAAGACGCCGGACCGGGAACGGTTACCGCCGGCGAAGCCACGTCTGGGGATCGATCTCGGCGCCGCTCTTGAAGATGGCGAAGAAAACGGCGTTGCCTTTGGGCTCGGCGTCGGTGCCCGCGCGGCCGATCAGCTGGCCGGCCTTCACGGGGGTGCCGGCCTCGACGTAGAGCAGCGAAAGGTTGCCGTACAGCGTCGTGAACTCCCCGTGGTTGATGGTGATGACGCGCCCGAACTCGGGCATCGGGTAGATCTCGCTGACTTCCCCGTCGAACACGGCGTTGACCTGGGCCGAGGCCGTCGTCGAGATGAGGATGCCCGGGTTGCTGGTCACGGTGCCGTACAGCGGGTTCACGATCTGCCCGAAAGGCTCGGTGACGACGCCTTCGGCCGGCCAGGGGATTTTGCCCTTGTTGGCTGAAAAGAGCCCCGAAAGCTCGGCGTTGGCCGCCGCCGTCGCGGCATCGACGGGCAGCGCCGCCCGGCGGTTGCTCTCGTTGTTGATGATGTTGCGGACCAGCGACTGCAGCTCCTGCTCCTCCCGCTGTTTTTGCTCCAGCTCCTTCTGGATGCTCGTCCGCTGGGACCGCAGTTCGGATATCACCTCGTTGCGTTTGGCGCGGAGGGATTTCATGTTCTCGGCCTCGGTCCGGTACTGGGTGATGAGTTCCTGGGCCTTCGATTCGTTTTCGGCGATCTGGGCGCGGCGGGCCTCGATGGCGTCGCTGGCTTTCTGGATCTCGCTCAGCCGGCTCTTGCGGTCGTCCGCGAAACGGGAGAGGTACCGCACGCGAATCAGCATCTGGTTGATCGACCGGGCCGCGAGGATGAGGGCGACATCGTGAAGCCGGCCGTATTTGTACGCGTGCACCGCGCGCTCCTGGTAGATCTTGCGGTGGTAGCTCAGTTCCTCCTCCAGTTCGCGCATCGACGCCGCAATCGAATCGCGCGACTGCTGGATCTGGTTGAGCAGCAGTTCATTGGTGGCGATCAGTTCGGTTCGAACGGCGATCTGGCGCTCGATGTCGTTGAGCGTCTGAAGCGACGCTTTTTCGAGCTCCTCGGTTTCGGACAGCCGGATGACGTCGAGCGTCATCTGATCCTGCAGCGCGCGCAATCGTTTTTCGGTGTCCTGACGGGATTGCGCCCGGGCCCCGCCGGCCAGGAGGGCGGCGAAAAAGAGCAGGACGACAAGTGTGTGCGAAACGTTCGTGACCACGGCGTCGCGTTATTGATGCAGCGGAATGCGTCGAACCGAATCGCTTACCCTGAAATCGAACCGCAGGTCGGTCGGATTGAGCGTAAGCTTACGGTAATATAGAGAAGCGGCAGTTTCGTCACCGGGGCGCCGGAACGTCAGCCGGCGCGGCAGATAACCGTCTGTGTAGCGCTCGAACTCGGAAAATGTTCTCTCTTCGACCAATCCGCCGTCCGAATCGCGCTCCTCGTACCGCACCACATGCCAGAGCTGGGGGTCGATCGTAAACGAGCGGCGTCCGTCGGGCTGTTTGAAGATGTAGTATCCGCCGGCGTTGGACAGCACCCAGGGGATATTCGATTCCGGCATGAGCATCCCGAGCATCGCGCTGTACAGGGCGGCGGGGTCTGCCGGGAGCGGAAGAAAGCGGCCGACATCGAGGATGGAGCCGTAGCTCAGCTCCCGGTTGATCCGGTCGTGGATGAACACGCTGTCCCGCGTGATGAGCGCGCGGACCGCCACGATACCGAACCCCGGGCTTACCGAGATCAGAAGGCTGTCGTTCTGCCGGTGCTGGATGTCCGCCGAAAAGGACCCGCTCTGCACCGGTGACCGCACCGAGAGCGCAGTCTCGGCGTGGTAGGCCTTGACCGTCGTCGGCTGCGCGAGGGCGAGGGCCGACTGGATCTCGGTCATGGAGTGATGCGGGAAGTCGCCGCTCGACTCCTCGATCGTTTTGCGCGCGCCGGAACAGCCGGCGACGGTCGTCACCAGGACGATGGCGAGCAGGAGCCGGTAGCGGGTATCGAAAAGGGAAATGCGATGCATGGGAATCGGTTGGAGGCCCGTCGGTGTGCCGGAAGGGGATGGCCGGTCAGCGGCCGAGTTTGGATTCGAGCGTGGCGGTCCCCGGCGCCATCTGGAGCGCTTTTTCCCAGGCCGCCCGCGCCTCGGCCTGCCGGCCGAGCTTCATGAGGACGTCGCCCAGATGCTCGTGCACGGCGGCGCCGGCGCCACGGAGCGACAGGGCGTCTTCCAGCACGCTGAGGGCTTTCTGATAGTCGCCCGCCGCATAATGCACCCAGGCGAGGGTGTCCAGAAACGACGGATTGCCGGGGGAAGTTGCCACGGCCTGTTCGGCGTACCGCCGCGCCTTCTTGAGTTGTTCGCCGCGCGAGGCGAGGCTGAACGCGAAGTTGTTGAGGGCCAGCGCGTTGTTCGGATCGGCCTCGAGGGCGCGTTCGTAAAACGCATCCGACGCGGCGAGATCGCCCTTGCGCTCGTGCAGCAACCCCAGCGCGGCCAGGATGTCGCTGGTTTGCTCGGCGGTGCCGGCGGTGGCGGGCATCAGGGCCAGCGCCTGTTCGAGGCGGTCGATGGCCTCGTCGTTTTTGTAGAGTTCGAGCCACGCGAGGCCGGCGATGCGAAGGAGTTCGGCATCGCCGGGAAAAAGGATCAGCGCCTCATCGGCCACCCGGGCGGCCTCCTCGGGCGTCCCGCCCTGCAGATAGGCCCACGCGGCACGATTCCACTGGATGGGGGAACGCGGGTTGATCGTGAGGGCCTGGTAGATGGATGCCCCCGCCGCCTGAAACGACCCCGCGGCGATCTGCAGTTCGCCCAGCATCAGAAAGGCTTCCTCGTTCGGCGGATCCCGCTGCACGATCCGGCCGAGCAGGTCGAGCGCGGGGCCGATCAGCGAGGAGTCGCGCCGCGACTCGTTGTACAGATACCTCGCCTGGGCGAGGCGTTGTTCGGCGGAGCCGGTCTCCACGGCCAGCGACCGGTCGAGCAAGGAATCCGCGCGGGCCGTCTGGCCGGCGGCGCGGTAGGCTTCGACCAGGGCGAACACGATGGAGAAATTGGTCGGTTCGATCTTCAGGGCCTGTTCATAAACCGCACGCGCCTCTTCCGACCGCCCCTGGGCGACGTAGGTCTCGCCCAGAATACGATACATGGTCACGTCGCTCGGGTCGAGGTCGATCATCGCGCGCACGGTGCGTTCCACCGCCTCGTCGTCGCCCAGCTTCCGGTAGAGTTGAAGCTGGCGGTACTTGATGCTCATCGAGGGCCCGGTGCGCTCTTCGAGTCGGGCGTACGTGGCAAGCGCCTGCTCCGCCTCGCCGGCGGTTTGCTGGATGTACGCCAGCTCGTAGAGGGCGTCGATATTCGCGGGATCCACGTCGAGGAGCCGCCGCAGGGTTTTTTCGGCATCCTCCGGGTTGCCGGCCAGCATGAAGAGGTTGGACAGCTGGAAATAATAGGCCGACCGATCCGGGGCCAGCTGGATGGCCTGCTCGGCGTAGGTGATGGCGGAGGACAGGCGTTGCGTCGCCTCGTACGATTCGGCGAGCGCGGCGTGGATCGCCGCGTCCTGCGGCGCGAGGGGCAACGCCTGCTGGAAGAGCTGGATCGCGTTATCGTGGTCCCCCAGATAAGCCTCCGTCATGCCGCGCACGAACAACTGCTCCGCGCGGATGTGCTGCTCGCCGCCCTGCTGCGCATGGAGTGCGCCGGCAGGCGCCAGCAGGAACGCGAGGCAAAGCAGGAGCGGTCCTGCCCGTCGATCGATCGGCGCGGCGGCTTTCATGCGCGGGCTTGAGGTATGTGTGATAGCTTGGATCACGAGAGAGAAAACGAAGCGCGGAGCGGGCAAGTTTCAGGCCGCGCGTGCCGGCATGGAAATCGGCGTACGGCCCGGAGGTCAGGCGGGTTGCCAGAGGCGCAGCAGCGCCGGGACGACCTCCGTGAGATCGCGGACCTCGTGCAACTGCGCGGCGCCGGCGCCCAGCGCCGCGAACGGCACGGGATTGCGCGTGTGGCTCCGGGTGCTCAGGTCCTCCAGATTGCCGTGATCGGAGGTCAATACGAACAGCGTATCGCGCGGATCGAAGGTCTCAAGCAATGTGCCAAGAAACCGATCGAACGATGCGAGTACGCCGGCCGCCGTATCGACGTCCTGGCTGTGCCCGGCCTTGTCGGTCAGGTAGTATTCGAAGAGCGTGAAGCGGTGGCGGCGCGCCAGGCGGGCGAGCCGGTCCGCGGCCGTCTCCTCCGTGACGGGGTCGACGTCGATGCCCAGCTTGTCGCGGAGTCCGCGGTTGGTCAGGTCGGCGGCCAGCGCTTCGCCGGCGCGCAGATCGTCCATGGTGCGGATGCGCACGCCGGCCTCGCGGCAGCAGCGGGTCGTCACCGTCCAGCGGTTGCGCGTCTCTGCGTGGGTGAAAAAGGGGGGCGGATACGCATTCGCAAAGGCCTGCTCCCCGATGCCGATGCCTGTTTGTGTTGCGATCTGGCGGAATATGTTGGCCGAGGCGATCGCATCGTACGTCGCGGTCGGCGGGTAGGGACCGTAGTGCTGGCCGGCGAGGCGCGGCGCGTTCAGCCCGGTAAAGAGCGCCGCCTGCCCGGTGCCGCTCTGCGGAAGCCCCTCCACCTCGAGGGTGGCGTCGATGCCGAAGAAGGCGTGATCGGCCTCGCGGATCGGGGCGGCGCGGTCGGTGAGCGGCGCCCCGCCGGCCAGGCGTTCGAAGCCGGGCAGGCGGAGCCGGGCGAACGGGTTGGCGTCTTCCGTCGCCGGCCCGAGGCCGATGCCGTCTACAAAAACAAACAGGATATGATCGGGAGCGGGCATCGGCAGGCAGATCGGCTTATCGACGACCTTCCGTGACGGCAGTCGCCACCCACTCCTGGTCGATTTCGGTTTCCAGCAGATGGATGCGTTCCGGCAGGGGATGCGGGCCGTTTCCGACGGCGAAGACGGCCTTGTGGTTTTCGAGCATCCATTCCATGGCTTTCCACGCCGGCTCGCCGGGGTCGGGGTCGAGGAAGATGCCCGCCTGCGCGATGGCCGCCATGTGCAGCGCCTGATCGTCGTCCTGGTGCGGAAAGTGGGGCTGTTGCATGGGGAAGCTGGTGAGCAGGGCGCCGCCGGCGCGGACCGTGGCGCTGACCGTCGGACGCAGGGGCGGCGCGATGTGCGCGAGGCCGGAGGCGCACAGCATCAGAGCCGGCGTCGCGGCGTCCACGCTCAGCTTGGCCATCACCACATCGAACCCGTGCGCGGCGCCGATGACGGGATGGATGTTGCGGCCGGAGAGGAAGCGGACGAGCGTCTGCGCGTAGTCGAACGCCTCCTCGCGCAGCGCCGCTTTGCCGAACAGGGCGGCCAGCGGCTGCTCGAGGACGCGGCGATGCCCGTAGAGGTAGAGCAGGTTCGGCTGATCGCTCGCCGGGAGTCGGCTGAAGTCGGCCGGCCAGCCGGCGTCTCCGAAGGCGATCGCCTGAATCCCGGATTGCTCCAGACCGCGCAGCTCCGCTTCGGCGGCTTCGAGCACGGGCTCCATGAACTGCGGGTCGAAGAGGTGATCGACCAGCCGATTCGCGTTCGGCGCGCTTTTCAGCCGGGTGAGCACCTGCTCCCGGGGGTAGCTCGTCAGCGCATGGTAGCTTTCGAAATGCCGCACCAGGCGGCCGGCGCTGACGCGGCCGACGCCGTCGAGCCGTTCCAGCGCGTGTGCGAGCAAGGCGCGTGGGGATGCATTCATTTCGCGTAACGGATGAGCGGGTCGATCGAACGATAAAGAAACATTGAGGTTGTCGGAGCCCGATGGTTATTTTGGGCCGAAACCGCGTGTGCCGCGCCGCGTGGCCGTCCCGTAAGCCTACCAGACCGTGTGATCAAGCAGACGTACCAAAAGATCCGGGAGCTTATCATCCCGTCGCATCGCCCCAAGCGTCTCGCGCTCGTCCTGAGCGGGGGCGGCGCACGCGGTGCCTATCAGGCGGGGGTCCTAAAGTACATCGCCGAGACCTTTCCCGAAACCCGGTTCCAGATCATGACCGGCATATCGGCCGGCGCGATCAACACAGGGTACCTCGCCAATCATACCGGGAGCTTCCAGGAAGCGGCGGAGGGCCTGCTCGGCTGCTGGGTCGACCTCGCGCACGACCGGGTCATCCGGCCTGAATCCACCGTGAGTTTCATCCGGCGCATGATGAGCACCGTGGATACGGATTCCAACGGAGAGAATGCGGATTTCGACATGTCCGGCAAACGCGGCCTGCTCGACCCGTCGCCGCTGCGCGACTACCTGGCGACGAAGCTCGAAACGACAGACGGCCGCCTGACGGGGGTCCAGGAGAACATCGCCCGCGGCCGGCTCTATGCGTTCGCGGTGACCGCCACGAACTACATGACCGGGCAGACCACGACCTTTGTAAACGGAAGCTCCGTGGAACGCTGGGTGCGGCCGAACCGGATCGGCATCCACACCGAAACGACGATCGATCACATCATGGCGTCGGCGGCGCTGCCGCTCATCTTTCCGGCGGTGTATATCGGCGGCGCGTGGTACGGCGACGGGGGCGTGCGGATGACGATGCCGCTCTCGCCGGCGCTGAACATGGGCGCCGATCATGTCATGGTCATCTCCACCCGGTACGACCGCTCGCGGGTCGAGGCCGATCAGCCCTCGATCGTGGGATACCCGCCGGCGGCCCAGGTCATCGGCATCCTGATGAATGCGATCTTTCTGGATGTGCTGGACCAGGACGCCCTGATGCTGCAGCGCGTGAACGAGTTGATTGCCCATCTGCCGCCCAGACACCGGCGCGGCCTGCGTCCGATCAATCTCCTCATGCTGCGACCCTCCCTGGATATAGGGAAACTCGCCGGCGAATACCGCCCGCACTTCTCCGGCGCGTTCCGGCTGATGACGCGGGGGCTCGGGTCGGAACGGACGAAGAGCGCCGACTGGATGAGCATGGTGCTCTTCGAGCGGGGCTACATGGAGCGCCTCATCGAGATCGGGTACGCCGACGGCGGCAAACAGCGGGACGAGATCGAACGCTTCCTGGCGTCGAGCCTGGCGGCCCAGGCTGCGAATCCTTCCGCGTGAAGGGGGGGATTTTCCGTCCCGCGATGCCGGTGCGGGACGTGCTTCGACGCCGCCGGCCGGCCCGCCCGCCTGCCGGCGTCAAAATCATTTCCCGGGCGAAGCCGGCCTCCGAAAACGTCGTCCTGGCCCGCGATTCGGGCTAAATCGGTTCCTGCGCCGGCGAATGGCGGCCGGTCAACCTGCGCTCCTGGAGCGCGAATCGGACGGCCCGCGGCGGCCTCCGGGCGCGGCCATCCTTTCCTGTGGCATATTCTTTGAAATCGGCGGCATCGTCCTAATCAAACACACTTTCAGGGAAGGTCATATTCATGAGAACGGTCATGTTCCCCAGCGTCGTCGAGAGCCACAACAGCGAGTTGCGGAGCGTATCGCACGACCTCCTTCGCGGGCTCAAGATTTACGAAAATGGATCGGGGTACATCATCGGTCACCTCGCGATGACGGAAGGGGTGGCGCCTCAGCGGCTGATCAACAGCTCGCCCCTCGATCTCGACTACCGGTTGCTGCTCAAGAGCGGTCTGCTCCTCGCGGCCACGATGGGCTCCTCGCCGATCACGCTCACGCTGGGCTTCCCGCAGTCGACCTTTCATGTGAATCGCCAGCACGTGGCCGAGTTTATCGGCAACGCGCAGAAGGTCAATTACGACACCTGCACGTACGGCGGCGGCGATCGCGAAAACATGAACATTGAAATCGCCGGCGTCGATGTCGTGCCCGAAATCATCGGGCATATCATGGGCGTCCGCCTCGGCGAGATGCGCCAGCGGGGCAACTTCTTCATGATCAGCCTCGGCTACGGCACCTTCGAGGCCTGCCTGAGCAACGAGGAAGGCGTCGTCCAGCGTACGATGGTGAGCGCGCCCGGCATCCGGTATGCCGTCGAGCTGGCCATGCAGGAACTCAGCGAGGCCTATTACCTCGGCATGCGGACGGAGCATCAGTTCGACATCGCATTCCAGGACGGCACGATCACGCTGAATCGCCAGCGGGTCGATATCCGCGAAACGCGCAAGCGCGCCCTGAAACGCTACTACCAGAACGTGATTTCGCCGCTGCTCCGGAATAAATGGACCGACAACGATTTCGCGAAGACGAACAAACTGATGTTCGCCGGCGGCGGAGCGATGTATGAAGACCTCATCGATTGTTTCCGGAAAGAATTCGCCGATATCCTCGACATGCAGGTCGTCGACAATCCGGTGACGCTGGCCAGCCAGGGGTATTGCCTCCGGTCCAAACATCTCGCGAACGGCGACGGATCTACCGCCGTGGGCCTCGACATCGGCAACGCGAACACGGCGGTCTCCGTCATCGGGGCCAACCTGCTCGAAGTCGCATCCTGATCGGATACGCACCCGGCCACACTATGCTCATGCACATCACAGAAGCACACTTGAAACTCATCACATTTCGATAGGCAGTAACCATGATGTGGAAAAAGGCTACGAAAGAGCCCAATATAGAGATGGTCTCCCTGCTCGGGACGAGCGCCCGCTTCGTTGGCGGCAATCTCAAGCTTTGCCATGATGTGCGGATCGACGGCGACGTGGAATCGGATCTGGAAGTGGACGGCCGCGCCATCATCTCGAAGAGCGGCAAGGTTTGCGGCCGCATCCAGGCGACCAACCTGGTCGTCGCCGGCGAAGTGCACGGCGACATCGAGGTCCACGAAACCCTGATCCTGAAGGATAGCGCCCGGGTCTACGGGTCCATCATCGCGCGGGATCTGGTCACCGAAAAAGGGGCATCCGGTGAGATGACCATCAAGGTCGGTGGCGGCGAGCCGTCGGGCGACAGCGCGGAAGAGGAGGAGTACGAGGAAGTCGGCCTGCAGACGTTTCACCGTGAAAACAGCGCCGAAGCGGAGCTCGTCGTGATGGGCGACGTGGGCAATCCGATGGCGAAGATGAAGCCGGTCTGGAAAAGCGGCGTCCGCATCGTGGACAGCAACCCGGCCGAAAAGGTGCTGCCCGACGACAGCGACGAAGCCGCCCGCGGCCGGTTCTGGTAACGGATCTTGCACCCGCACGCGCGGCATCGAAACGGTGCGGTAGGGCGGGATTGCGTAGCCGTCGCGTCTGACAGGCGGTCCGACTGAATTTTTTGCTGACCCTGAGAGGGCGGCCGGAGCGATTCGGCCGCCCTTCTCTGTTTTCTTGGCATATGTCTTGTCCGGCTCTCCGCACACGTCGAGATCGATCCATGTTTATGATGAGCCATGTCTATGCCGTCGCGGCCCTGTGCGCGGCGGTCGCATTCGCCGCCGGCTGCACCGCGGGAAAACAGGCCGAGCCCGATGCATCGGACTCCGACCGGGCATCCTACGAATTCGCGATTACGACGCCGGATCAGCGCGTTCAACGGCTGTTCGACCGGGGGCTTGCCCATGCGTTCGCGTACGAACGCGGGACGGCGGCGCATCTTTTCGGCAAGGCGCTGCGTCTCGACTCGACCTGCGCGCTGTGTTACTGGGGCCTCGTATATGCCGCCCGTCCGAACTGGTATGCCGATGCCGGCATGGAAGCCGGCGAAGCCGCCTCCTTGCTGCTCTCCGCGCGCCGGTACGGCACGCTGGCCGGCGAACGCGAGCAGGCCTTCATCGAGGCGTTCGGCTGGACGGCGGCGGACAGCGCCGGGGCCGACGGCGATCCCTTTGCCTGGAAGGCTGTCGACATGCTGCCGCTGCTCTACCGCGCACCCGACGATCCCGACGCCGCGACGCTGTATGCCGAAGGGCTGATGCGGGATGCCGGCTGGCGGCTGTGGCGGGACGACGGCCAGCCGGCCGAAGCCACCGTGGAGGCGCTGGGCCGCCTCGAAAACGTACTAACCCGGCACCCGGAGCATCCGGGCGCGCAGTTTCTGTACCTGCTGGCGCTGGAACGCCGGCTCCCCGAACTCGCCCTCCCGGTCGCCGAACGGATGGCCGAAAACCCGCCCGAACCGCTCGGACTCCGCCGGCTGCCGGCGCATATCTTCATGCGCACGGGCCGGTATCATGACGTCACCCGGCTGCTCGACGGCGTCTGGGCCGAAGCGCACGCGGACACGGCCGCCTGTCCCTCCGAGGCCGGCTACGACACGTGGCACTATGGCGAGGTGTTATGGTCGGCACTCCTGTTCGAGGGGCGAAGCGCGGACGCGATCGCGGTAGCCCGGCACCTGGCGCATGCCGCCGGCGACTCGCTCGCCGAGCCGGGTCATGATCGGTGGCAGCATGTCCGTTCATTGCCTGTGCTCACCCTGGCGTGGTTCGGGGAGTGGGACCGGCTTTATCGCCAGCCCGCGCCGCCTGAACGCTTTCGGTACGAACGGACGATCTGGGAATTCACGCAGGGCATGGCCGCCCACCATCTGGGATTGAACGAACGCGCCGGGCAGGCCGAGGCGTGGCTGGCCGGCGCGGCGGAGGAGGGGGAGTCGGCCGGCGATGCGCCGCGCTTGTTGCATCGCCTGCTTGCGGGCGTCCGCGCGGCCGGGCGTGGGGAATACGACGTGGCGGCGGCGCTACTCGATGAAGCCGTGGCGATCCAGGAGGAGCAGGCGCCGGATTTTATCGCGCCGTTGTATCGGCCGGCGCGCCAGGTTCTGGGGGAGGTCTGGCTGGAAGCCGGCGATCCCGCACGCGCGGAACGCGTCTTCGAGGAGGATCTGGTCGTGTATCCCGAAAACGGACGGTCGCTGTGGGGATTGTACCGAAGCCTGATGGCGCAGCAACGGGACGCTCCGGCGCGCATCGCGCTGGATCGGTATAACCGGGCGTGGATCTGGGCGGATGCGGACTGAGCGGCCGGATGGGTATACGCCGATCGGAGCGGCCTGAAGCGGGAGGCGTCTATTCCGACGAGGTCCCTTCCGCCAGGAAGGGGTAGAGTTCGTAGACGTCGATGGACTGCCAGGATTGGCCGTCGACAAACACCGGCACATCGTACAGTTCAGCGCAGTAGATGATGCGGTGGCTCAGCGCCGCGAAATCCGTAAAGAGCTGGGGAATCTCGAAGGCGCAAAAATCGGGGCCGGCCATCACCAGGCCGTCACGGGTGATCTCGACGCGCTGGACCTCGGTCCAGTCCAGCGTAATCTTTTTGCGGGTGTAATCGTACGCCTCCACTTTACGATCGGATATCTTCACGCACCAGACGACGCGGCGCAGCAGACGGAGCCGCGAGGTGATCCACCAGAAGGCGACGAACCAGACGACGAGCACCGAAACAATAATGAGCGGGAAGAGCGGTTTATAGTTAAAACCGATCACGATGGTCGCACTGGTGACGACAAAGGCCGCGACAAGAATGCGAACCAGTTTGGTGGCTTGCTTACGGGTGAGCAGTTGCACCCTGTCGTTATCGAAGACCTCGTACCAGTGCGGCATGACTCTGCAGAATGGCGGTGCCGGGAAGTAATCCGTAGATGTACTAAGCAGACTATGAAGCTTTTGAAAAGTTCGGTGAAAAAAGCCGGCTGGCCGACATAAATTTTTCCACCTTCCGGTGCGACGCCGTCGCACCCCGCTCCGAAACGGGACGTCCGATGAGCTTTCGAAAATCCTGCCATATTCTCTTTTTCCTCCTCCCGGTGGCCTTATTCGGGGTGTCCCCGCGGTGTGCCCGGGGGCAGGCGCAGCAGATCGTACGCGGGGTGGTGGTCGATGCCACGACCGGGGAAACGCTGCCCGCAGCCAGCATCCAGGTAGATGGAACGCTGCGGGGAACGATCAGCAACGCGGAGGGGCAATTCGCTATCGAAGTGGACAGCCTGCCGGCGGAGCTCGTGGCGCGGTTTATCGGGTATGCGCCGGCGAAAGCGCGGGTCGAACAGACGGAAGGCATCCGCCTCGCCCTCAAGCCCATGGTCTATATGCTCGAGGAGGTCGTGGTCTCGGGAGAGGATCCGGCCGTTCGCATCATGCGGGAGGTGATCCGGCGGAAACAGACCTGGCGCGCCGCGCTCGACACCTATCAGGCGGATGCCTATAACCGCTTCACGATGCAAAACGATACGGGCATCGTCTCGATCATGGAATCGGCGACCCGGGCGTTCTGGAGCCGGGAGCAGGGGATGCGGGAGGTGGTGCTCGCGAACCGGCGTACCAACAACCTGGATGTCGATCAGTACCTGCCGGCGGCCCGGTTCATGGCCAATTTTTACGATGACAACATCGACATCGCCGGCTACAATTTTGTCGGCGTCACCCATCCGGACGCGCTCAAGCACTACGACTTCACGCTCACCGGCACCTGGCGGCAGGGCGAAGATACGGTGTTCGATATCAAGGTCGAACCGAAGAACCGGTTCAAGACGGCATTCGTCGGCCGCCTCTCGGTGCTCGACGGCGCCTTCGCCATGCTCGACGTCGCTCTCGTGCCCAATGAGTCCTTTCTGTTTCCGCCGCCCATCCAGGAGTTCCGGATCGCCTACGAGCAGCAGTTTGCGGATTTCGATGGGGCCTTCTGGCTGCCGGTGGACTTGCGCGCGCGGATGTCGATTGAGATATCCCTCATGCGGTTGCTCTCGTTCCCGGCCATCGAGATCAACCAGGTGACGCGGCTGACCAACTACGCCACCAATGTGCCGCTGCCCGATTCGCTGTACGAGAAGAAGGATGAGATGGTGGTCGATTCGGCGTCCGTCCAGTCCGCCAACCTCGTCGACCTCGGCGTCGTGAAGGTGACGGCCGACACGGGCGGTTCGGACAACGTCCCCGCAGACACCACCGCGCTCGACACCTGGATCGTCCCCCTGACGCGCGCCGAAGCCGCCGCCTACGAATCGATCGACAGCACGATGACCATGGAAAAGGCGTTCAAGCCTACGGGCGCCATGGCGCGGTTTGTCGATATGGACGACGACGAGGACGAAGGGAAGGACGCCGGCACCGGACGAAAGGGTCTCGGGATCGCGTTCACGCCGGCCCTGCACTACAACCGCGTCGAGGAGCTCTACGGCGGCCTGAAGGCCTCGCGCACCTGGGGCAGTGTGTTCACGCTGCGAGGCGGCGCGGGCTACGCGACCGGGCCGGACAAGGGACTGCTGAGCTATAACGCCGGCATCGGCCTGGCCAAGGGGCGCGCCGGCATCGATGTCGACGTTGCGAAGGGCGTCGCCTCCGTCCAGGGCGGGGCGCCCCTGGCGCTGACGGCGAACGGGCTGATCATGCTGATGGGGGGCTACGATTATTACGACTACTATTTGAGCGAGGGGATCGACATCGCAGCCCACGTGCGGCCTACGCGCCGGCGGCTCCTGCTGACGGCCGGGCTTACTTCCAAAGCGATCGAAAGCCTGCCGACGGTGACCGACTACAACCTCTTCGGCAACGATCGCATACAGCCCCCCAATCCCGGCGTCGTCGCTGTGGATGACGACCCCGCCGGCCGGCGGACCGGAGGCAACCGGTCTTCGCTCTGGGCATCGGTGAAATACGGCGATACCGATCAGACCTTCGGCGTCACCGGCCGGCGATTCGTCGAACTCGGCGCCGAATGGAGCCAGGAGGGCTTCCTGGATAGCGGTATCGGTTTCACGCGGTACTGGCTCGATGCCGAATGGCAGATTCCGACACTCTTCCAGCGGCGCATCCTCTCGAATCAGCTCCACCTGCGGACCGTCGCCTTCGCCACCGCCGGCGATGCGCCGCTCTGGTCTTTCGGTTCGCTCGACTCGCGCATGGGCGTCGTCTCGCCCTACGGGCGGTTCAAGACCTTGCCGGGCCGGCCCTACACCGCGCAGGCCGGCCTTGCGCTATTATGGGAGCATAACTTCCGGACGTTCTTCTTCGAGATGCTGGGCTGGCACCGCGTCGCGCAGAAGGGCTACGGCGTCATCGTCTTCGGAGGCCATGGAAAAACATGGGATCCGGACGGACGTGCCGCGCAGGCCTACGGCCCGATGTATGGGGCCAACCAGATTCACGAAGTAGGCGTCTCCCTCAGCGGTCTTTTTTCACTCTTCAGGCTCGACGCCGCGTTCCGGATCGACAAGCCGGGCTTCACCGTCGGTCTCGGCGCCGCGAGGTTGTTTTGAATAAATATGATTGTCATCCCGACCAAGCCCGCGCGTCAGCAGCGGGCGCGCGGAGGGACCTCCCACCGAATGGCGCCAGATTGATCGACGTGGCCCGCGCGTCAGCAGCGGGCGCGCGGAGGGACCTCCCACCGAATGGCGCCAGGTTGATCGACGTGGCCCGCGCGTCAGCGATGCGAAGCGCTCGGCGCCGGCTCCTGGCTCTGTGCATCCTGCTTCTGTGCGTCTCGCCTGCGCAAGCGCAGCGCCTGGTAACGGGCACGGTGCGCGACGCCTCGAACGGGGAGCCGCTGCCGTCAGCGACCCTCTTCCTGCAGGCCGGCGGCCTCGGCACGATCGCCAATGCCGTTGGTTACTTCGAGATCCAGGTCCCCGTCATGCCGGCTGTCCTCGAGGTCCGGCATATCGGTTACGAGACGCGCCGCATCCCGATCGACGCCGCGACGCCGGCGGCGCTGGAGATCGATCTCGAGCCTGTCGCCTACCTGCTCGGCGAACTGGCCGTGACGGATGAGGACCCGGCCTACAACATCATGCGCAAGGTCATCGCGCGAAAGGCCGAGCAGCGGGCCCGGATGAATAGCTACAGCGCCGAGGCCTACACCCGGTTCATGCTCTACAGCGAGAACCGGCTCGTGCAGATGGAGGAACAGATCGCCAGCCATTTCTGGCGGAGGGGGGATGTCCGTCAACTGGTGCTCGCCCGGCGCAGTAAGCCGGCGGCCAGCTCCACGTTCCGCTTCGCCTCGGTCCAGTACGTCCCGAATTTTTACGACGATACGATCGAGATCGCCGGCTTCCGCCTCGTGGGCCCGACGCATCCCGACGCGCTGGAGGTCTACACCTTCACCCTGGGCGGCTACCGGATGCAGGATGGGAAAACGGTGTACGACATCTACATGGCCCCGAAGAATCGCCTGCAGACCGCCTTCGTGGGCTATGTCGCGGTACTCGATGAGGACTACGCCATCCTCGAGGCGGTCCTCCGGCCCGACCCCGAACTGGTGCTGCCGGAGCCGATCAAGACCTGGGATGCGCTCTACGAACAGCATTTTGCGCCGTTCATGGATTCGGTCTGGCTGCCGCTCGATTTTCAGGCGAGAGGCCGCGTAACCTTCGGCCGCGCCGGCGTCCAGTACCCGGCGGCGAGCTTCACGCAGGTGAGCCGGCTGTCGTTTCACGCCGTCAACGCACCCGTTCCGGATTCCCTCTTCGCCCGTTCGGAACGCCTCGCCGTCCTTCCCTACGCCGATCGGCAGGATCACCTGTTTCGCTGGAATCCCGGCCTCGTGCCCATGACGCCGAAGGAGCTGGAAGAGGTCGTCGCCCTGGATCCCCGCATGACGCTGGGGCGCGCGTTCCGGCCGATGGGCCTGCTCGCTCAGTATGCGGCCCTGCCCGTCGTCGAAGAGCCGCCGGCCGCGGAGCAGGAAGACGAAACCCTCGGCTCGATGCTTCTTGGGCGTTTTTATGAGGGCGTGGAGCTGGGGTACAACCGGGTCGACGGGTTCTTTCTGGGGCTCAAACGGGAGGTGCGTCTGGCGCCCCGGCTCCGGCTGGCTGCGGACGCCGGCTATGCATTGACGCTGAAAGAGCCGGCCTATGGCGCGGCGCTCACCTACCGCGTCGGGAGCACGCGCAAGACGATCCTGCCCGGGGCCGGCTACCTCAAGGCCGGCTTCGACCGCCGCCGCGCCCCGGCTGTCGCCAGCCAGGCCTACCCGTCCTTCTTCAACGCGTTGACGACCTATGTCGGATGGGAGGACTATGCCGATTACTACGACCGGCGCGCCTACTTCGGCGAAGGGGGCGTGACATCGCATGCGTTGCGGACGACGCTCTACGGCCGGATCAGTCGGGAAGACCATGCTTCGGTCGAACGGACCCGCGACAACAAGGGCTGGTTCTTCGGCGATGTCCAGCGCGACAACCCGGCCATTGTGGAGGGCGCGTTTACCATGGGCACCCTCGGACTCCTCGTCGGCGCGCCGGCGAAGCCTTCGCTGGTGCCGTCGGCGACCGGCGTTCGGGTCGAGATCGCCCATCCGCTGGAGGCGCCGGCCGAGGTGGATTTCACGCGCTACAGCCTGACGGCCAATCTGGCCATCAAAACCCTGTATCCGCGCCGCCGCTGGCCGAATACGCTCCACGTTCGGATGCTCGCGCAGACCATACGGGGCGATGCGCTGTCCCAGTTCGCCGGGATGCTCGAAACGGCGCAGCGGCCGTTTGCCGGCTTCGGTGCCTTCAAGACCCTCGACGGCCTGCCAGTCTCGGCGCGCAGCGTGGCCGGCGTCTACTGGGAGCACGATTTTTCTACCGCCGTCTTCGAGTGGCTCGGGGCATGGGGACTGGTGCGGCTCGGGATCGGCTTGAGCGTACATGGGGCGTACGGAAAGCTCTGGGGGGATCGCTTCGGGGCCGAACCGTACCGGCTCGCCGATCCCGGCTATCTGGCCGGCGTGCAGCGCGAAGCGGGCGTCTCGCTCACGCATCTGTTCAACTATCCTATCCGGATCGACCTCACGCGCAGCGGGACCACGGGGCGGTTTGCGTTCGGCGTCGGCTTTGTCAAACGCTATTGAGCCCCGATTGCGCTTCGAGCGCCGCATGCGTTTCTTGAGAGGTCCCGTCCTATCCGGACCGAGCCGCCTGGCTCGCCGCGCCGCCTCAGCCCGATGACCTGCTTATGAACGCGATACCGGTATCGACGCCACGCCCGTTCGCCCTCGCCCTCTGTTGCGCGCTGCTCGCCGGCTGCGCCAGCGCCCCTGAAATCGGGCCCGGCTCCTGGGAGCCGCTGCTGGACGACGATTTGACGCAGTGGGAGATGTATCTCGGCTACAAACTGCCGGCCGGCTACGACGGCGCCGTGCCGACCGGCCCCGACGGCGAGGCGCTCGCCCCCGTCGGCTACAACAACAATGTCAATCAGGTCTACTCCGTCTCGATGGCCACCGGCGACCCGGTGCTCCGGATCAGCGGCGAATACTACGGGACGCTGTTTACGAAACGTTCGTACGAAAATTACCACCTGACGCTGGAAGTCCGATGGGGGGAGCTCACATGGGATCCCCGCAAGGCGTTGTTGCGGGATACCGGCATCCTGTACCATTCGATCGGTGAAAACGGGATCGACTATTTCCGGGCCTGGAAGCGATCGCAGGAGTTCCAGATCATGGAGGGGCATATGGGTGACTACTGGAGCATCGCTGGCACCGCCGCCGACGTACGGGCCTACCTGCCGGAGCGATCGATGAATGCCGTGGCCAGCACGCGCCGGCCCTTCATCCCGATTGCCGAGGATTCCCCGGCGGGCGGTTTTTGCATGCGCAGCGCCGATTTCGAGAGCGACTACGGCGAGTGGACCCGGCTCGACCTGATTGCGTTCGGCGACAAGAGTCTGCATCTGGTCAACGGGGAGGTGGTGATGGTGCTCCGAAACTCCCGGTATACAGAGCAGGGCGAGACCCATCCCCTGATCGGGGGCCAGATCCAGCTGCAGAGCGAAGCCGCCGAGGTGTTCTACAGGGATATCCGGATTCGATCTCTCGACGCCCTGCCCGAAGCCTACGCGCCCTGGTTCGAGTGACGGCTGCGTGTGTAGGATCGCCTCTTGCGAAGCTCGGGGGAACCCCCTATGTTGTCGGAAGCGGTTTTTCGGTCATTCCTACCCCGGCCGGCCGCTCTTTGCGAAACGAGGTTCACCCATGCGCACGCCTTCCGGGTACTTGTATTCCGTTATTGTATTGATCGTGTTCTGTTCGATGGCCTCGCCGGCCGTGGGGCAGGAAAAACGTGTACTCGCGATCCTGGGCGACGCCTGGCATCGCGTGGCGCCGCTCGATCGGGTCCTGATTGAGCCGTTGCGCAAGGAGGGCTGGAAGGCCGTCGTCATCATGGACTACCAGGTGCCCTGGGATGACTTCGACCAGTACGATCTGATCGTCATGAGCCGTGAGGGGCGGGAGTATGTCCAGTACTACCGCGATCGGGACACCAGGCCACGGGCCGGCGAGCGCGCGTACTGGCTCACGCCCGAGCAGGAGCTCAAATTTGTCGATTACGTGGAACAGGGCGGCCGGCTGTTTCTCTACCACGATGGCTTCGGGAATTACGAATGCGGCCGCGGCGTTTCACGCGTGGCCCGCTCGTGTTTCATCAGTCATCCGGCCATCATCGAAAACACCGTGTCGCCCACTGGCATCATGCCCGAGTTGGCCGAAGGCATAACACCGTTTGTCGTCGCCGACGAAGAGTATCTGGTCAACATGGACGAAAGCCAGACCCACGTTTTCCTGGAAAGTCATTCGGAGCAAAACGGACGGTCTCCGCAGGCCTGGGCACATACCTTCGGCGAAGGGAGGGTGGGCGTGCTCATCCCCGGGCACAATATCGAAACGCAGAATCACCCCATGATTACCCGTGCCATCCAGAACATCACGGAATGGCTGCTCGAATAGGGCCGACGGGCCGACTCGTTCCAACAACCCCAACCATCAGGATCAAGAGGAAGTTCATGAAAACGCTCAACCGCAGACAATTTCTCGGCACGGGCGCGGCGGGCGTGATCGCCGCCGGCGCCGCCGTTACGTCAGCCCCGGCCCGCGTTGCCGAGGCCGCCAAACCGACTCCGCCGTTTAACCGCCCCATCTGCTTCCAGTCGTACGGCATGCGCCGCGAGATCGAAGCCGATTTCCAGGGCACGCTGCGCAGCGTCAAGGCGCTGGGATACGACGGCGTCGAGATGTGCTCGCCGCTGAGCTACGACAAGGCCGGCTTCGGTAAGCTGACGCCGCTCAAACCCGAAGAGATCAAACGCCAGATCGAAGATACCGGGCTGTTTTGCAAGTCCGCCCACTTTCAGTGGCGGGAAGTGCTGGAGAAAGACCCCGCTGAGACGGCGGATTATGCCGCGCGGATGGGGTTGCAGGACATCGTCATGTCAGGGTCGGGCATCAGCGATCCCGGGACGGAAGATGAGTTCAAACGCTGGGGCGAGAAGTGCAACAAGGCCGGCGCCATCATCAAGAAAGCCGGCCTGCGGCTGGGCTACCACAACCACCAGGTAGGCCCCATGATCGGCCGCACGCCGCAATTCGAAATCATCATGGATGCGCTGGACCCCGACATGGTGGTCATGCAGTTCCAGCTGGCGTCCATCACCGGCGGATTCGACGTGGTGTATTACATGGAGAAATACGCCGGCCGGTACTTCGCCATGCACATGCACGATTACGATCCGAAGATGCGCACAAACCGTCCGGGCCGTATCGGCAGCATCGTCCCGCTCGGCGACGGCATGATCGAGTGGCCCGAGCTGTTGCGTGCGGCCATGAAGAGCCCCATGGCGGATCACGGCTATATCGTTGAACTCGAGACCGAGGAACCACTCGAGGGGCTGCGCCGGAGCATCAAATTCCTCAAACAGGTCGAAGTCTGATCGCCGAATAGCCCCGGGCGCCATCGAGGCGCAGGATACCGCAGCGGGATGCGTGGTGCCACGAAATTGGCCACCGCGCATCCCGCCTGGTTTTTCAGGTCGGTCTAAAAAGTCGTTCAGGCTGGACCGTTGCCTGCTAGATTCAGGATTCAGAGCTTGCTTGATTCAGGATACAGCTATTTCTGAAGCCTTTTCAGACAGCGCATGGTATCCTGCATCCAGCATCCCGAATCCCCGCATCGCTTCCATCACGCGCAGCACGTGACTTAGTCGGTCACGGGCTCGAGCCGGACGATGGCCGTCGGAGCGCCCCCGCGGTCTTCGATCGCGAGATAGATGAGGCCGTCCGGACCTTGCCGCACATCCCGGATGCGTCCGCGTCCGAAATGCAGCGTTTCTTCCGTCTGGATGTCATTGCCATCCACCGTGAGCCGCGCCAGCTGTTCGCCCGACAGGCCGCCGGCGAAGAGGTTGCCGCGCCAGTCCGGGAAGCGATCGCCGGTATAGACCGCCAGCCCGGAAGCGCCGATCGAGGGCACCCACACGTGCGCGGGCTGCTCCATGCCTTCGCGGTGGGTACCGCTGTGGATGGCGGCGCCCGTCCGGTAATTGACCCCGAAGCCGACCACGGGCCAGCCGTAGTTCTTGCCGGCCTGGATGAGGTTCACTTCATCGCCGCCCTGCGGGCCGTGCTCCGTCAGCCACAGCGTTCCGGTATCGGCCTGAAGGGCCAGCCCCTGGGGATTGCGATGCCCGTAGCTCCAGATCTCGGGCCGGGCGCCGGGCTGGTTCACGAACGGATTGTCCGCCGGCACGCGGCCGTCGTCATGAAGGCGAATGACGGTGCCGTGCAGATTGGAAAGGTCCTGGGCGGGATGTGCCTCCAGATCGCCGGAAGGCGGGACCTGCCGGTCGCCCAGGGTCGCGAAGAGATAGCCGTTTCCGTCGAAAACGATGCGCGAGCCGTAATGGCCGTTGCCGCGGGTGTCCGCAACGAGGAGGTCTTCTACGTCGACCAGCCGGTCGTTTTCGAGCCGGCCGCGCGCGATGGCGGTCGTTGCGCCCGGCTCACCCGTCAGGGGTTTGGAATAGGAGAGATAAATCAGGCGGTTGCTGGCGAACTGCGGATGGGGAACGACATCGAGCAGGCCGCCCTGGCCCTCGGCCAGGACTTCGGGCACGCCCGATACCGGCTCCGAGAGCAGGTTGCCGTCGCGCACGATGCGCAGCCGGCCGGGGCGCTCCGTCACGAGCATGTCGCCGCCGGGGAGGAAGGCGATGGACCAGGGGGTGATCAGGCCGTCGGCCACCGTGACGACCCGGTAATCGTGATACGCGGAACGGAGGACCGGCGCCTGGCCGGCCGCTGGCAGCGTCGCGCTCGCGAGGAATCCGAACACGAAGAGGGCAAGGGAGAATCGTCTCATGGTAGACTGTTTTTTCTGGATGGATGGGATCGATGAAGCATCTGGATAGACTACACGCCACGCCCAAATATATAAACAGCCGGCCGCGTACACCGCGGCCGGCTGTTTTTGGCCTTGCGTAGATCCCGGCTCGTTACTTGAGCAAGGTAACGATGCGAGACGATTCGAAGCGTTCGCCCACCGCGCGGATGAGGTACTTGCCGCTGGCCCAGTCGCCGCCGTCCATCTGGAACTGGTAGGGCTGTTCGGCCTCCAGGTTGCCGCTGTGGAGCAGGGAGACCATGCGGCCCTGCATGTCATAGACGGCGACCGTGACGTTCTGCGTCTGGGCGACGGTCAGGGTGAAGGTCGCCTGCGGGTTGAACGGGTTCGGGAATACGTCGCCCATGTGGAACGAGCCGCTGATCGCGACGCTTACTTCGCGCGTGGTGCTGAAGCTGAACGCGCCGTCGAAGTCGACCTGGCGCAGGCGGAACGCCTGGCGGCCGGGAACGGCGCGGCTCGTCGTGAAGGAGTAGGAGCGGGCCTCCGTGCTCGTGCCGGCGCCGTCGACCCAGCCGACCACCTCGAAGCGGCGGCCGACGCGCTGCTGGATTTCAAAGCCGGCGTTGTTCGTTTCGCTGGCCGTCGTCCAGGTAAGCGTCACTTCGTTGCCGTTGGAGACGGCGCTGAAGCTGGTCAGTTCGACCGGCAGGGGATCGGCGTTTTCGTAGTAGTAGTAGTCGCCCATCGTGTTGCCGCTGGCCATGTCAACGCCCGTCGCGTTGTCGAGGTCGGCAAAGGCCGGCGCGCTCTTGTCGCCGGCGTCGAAGCCGTCGAACGGATTGCCGGCGCCAACGACGGCCGAGAAGCTCGGCGTGTTGGCGTCGCCCGTGTTCTCGAAGTAGAAGAAGCCGCCCAGATCCTCGCCCACGACGAGGTCGAGGTCGTTGTCGTTGTCGATGTCGACCAACGCCGGTTTGGAGTGGTCGCCCACGTCGATCCCGTCAAACGGGTTGGCGGCGAGGGTCAGTTCGACGAACACCGGAGCGCCGGCCGTGCCCTGATTTTCGTAGTAGACGATCGTGCCGTCGATGTCGCCGCTGGCGAGGTCGTAGTCGCCGTCGCCGTCGAGGTCGCCCAGCGTCGGCGTGCTGCGGCTGCCGTTGTCTTCCCCGTTGAGCGGGTTCGAGCCGGCGATGGCCCAGGTCGGCGTGTTGGCGTCGCCGCTGTTTTCGATCAGCGCGAAGGTGCCGTCTTCCTGGCCCACGATGATATCGAGGTCGCCGTCATTGTCGATGTCGACGAGCGCCGGCGCGTTCTTCGTGCCGAAGGTGACGCCGTTGAGCGGGCTGGCCACGCCGGAGAGCTGGGTGAAGCTCGGGTTTGCGTTGTCGCCCGTGTTTTCGAGCACGACGAATCCACCGAATTCCTCGCCGCTGACCACGTCAAAGTCGCCATCGCCGTCGATATCGCCGAAGCTCGGGGTGCTGAACGTTTCCGTCAGACCGCTGGGCAGCGGGTTGGCGCCGTCGCCGGCCGCGATTTCCGTGTAGGCCGGGGCCGAGAAGAGCAGCGTAGCGCTCGTCGGTACCGTTTTGTGGAGCCGACCGTACCGGGTGAGGTCGATCGGGCCGTCGCCAGGCCCCGCAACGGCGGTGGCGGCAACGAAAAAGCCCAGCGCGAGCAGCGAAACGAACGCGTTCAGGCTGCGGCGAAGGGCCGAAAATGATTGTGGTAGACGATTGGTCATCATTAGTGTCCTGGAGAGGTTACAGGTTTTTTGCTTTTTTGGCTAACTGGCGAATCTGGAGGCGTGAAACGAGAAGCGCTTCTCCACATTCACTATCGAGATCTGCGTCAGGCTGCTAGTTACAAATAGAAAAAACTGTGCCACGGTAGCTTTGGCGAATTAAGCATGCGCTTACTCGCCATGTGGGCCCATGGAAAACCCGTACAACCTTCTTGTGATCTCGCGTACAGGTCTCGAAGTTAAACACACAGTGAAACACAGCAGCGGGGCGGAAGGAAAATCTGGCGTCGCCGGCGGAAAAATGTGCCGCGCGGTGCGTCGTTGAGGAGCGCGCCTGATCGCCCTGGGGGCCGCGAGGCCGGCGGCCCTTCCTGGCGCTTCCCGCGCGGGGCGGCAGCGGGCGTCGGCCGCAAAACATACACCAGCATGAAAAACACGCACAACGCGCGACGGTGAAGCTGCCGGTTTCGTATTTTGCCTCCCGCCGCGATCCCGGTCTCACCCGCCGGGTTCACCGCGTGGCGCAAGCGATGTGCCGGCACCTATTGCGTACCCCGACCCTGGCCTATGGCATCCTCTACGTCGAAAAAATCTTCCGCCGAAGGGACAATGACGCCGCTCATGCGGCAGTACTACAAGATCAAGGAGCGGCATGCGGATGCCATCCTGCTGTTCCGCATGGGCGACTTCTACGAGACGTTCGAATCGGATGCCGAGACCGTCAGTCAGGTGCTGGGCATCACGCTCACCAAGCGGTCCAATGGAAAGGCGAGCGAGGTGCCGCTGGCCGGTTTTCCGCATCATGCGCTGGATAATTACCTCCCCAAGCTCGTCCAGGCCGGCTACCGGGTCGCCGTGTGCGAGCAGCTCGAAGATCCCAAGTTCGCCCGCAAGATCGTCAAGCGCGACGTCGTCGAGGTCGTCACGCCCGGGGTATCCTTCCACGAGCAACTGCTCCACCCCAAACAGGCCAACTACCTCGCCGCTGTGCACTGGGGCACGCGGCGCGTCAAGGACGACACGGCCGGTGTGGCCTATCTCGATGCCACAACCGGCGAGTTTGCGCTGACCGAGGTGCCGGCATCCGGCCTGCTCGAGTACCTCCACATGATTTCGCCCGCCGAGGTGCTCATCGACAAGCGCCGCCAGGACGACATCCGCTGGCTTCGGGCGCGCGACTATCTCGTCACCCCGCAGGAAGACTGGTGCTTCGGGTACGACTTCGGGCTCGAGACGCTGCTTCGCCACTTCAAGACCCATTCGCTGAAGGGCTTCGGCGTCGAGTCGTTCGAGCTGGGCATCGTGGCGGCCGGCGCGGCGCTCTACTACCTGAACGAGACGCAGAAGGGCCGGCTTCCGCACATATCGCGGCTGATCCATCATGCCAGCGACGCCTACATGGCGCTCGACGTACAGACGAAGCGCAACCTGGAGCTGGTCTCTTCGATGCAGCATGGCCGGCAGGAGGGCAGCCTGGTTCAGATCCTCGACCAGACCGTCACGCCGATCGGGGCCCGCCGGCTTCGCCGCTGGCTGCTCCAGCCGCTGCGGAAGGTGGAGGCGATTCAACACCGCCTGCATGCGGTACGCACCCTCGTGGAGGCGTCGCGCCTCCGGGAGCAGCTGCGCGCCGGGCTGCGGCCAATCGGGGATCTGGAACGCCTCGGCGCCCGCCTTGCCACCGGCAGGGCCACGCCGCGCGACATGGTGGCCGTGCGCGCCGCGCTGGAGATCGTGCCGGTCCTGCAGCAGCTGCTGGCCGGCGAAACCGATCCCGGCATCGCCGAGCTGGCCGGAAAACTCGATCCCTGCCCCGAGGTGGCCACGCTCATCCGGGAAGCCATCGTGGATGAACCGCCGGCGACGCTGGCCGACGGTGGCGTGTTCCGGCCTGGCTACAACGCGGAGCTGGACGAACTGCGCGCCCTGACGCGCTCCGGGAAGGACTGGGTGGCCCGGATGCAGAAAGAGGAGTCCGTACGCACCGGGATCCCGTCGCTCAAGGTCGGCTTCAACAAGGTGTTCGGGTACTATATCGAAATCACCCACGCGCACCGGGACAAGGTGCCCGACGACTACATCCGGAAGCAGACCCTCGTGAATGCCGAGCGGTATATCACGCCGGCGCTCAAGGAATACGAAGAGAAGATCCTGACGTCGGAAGAACGGATGCTTTCGATCGAATCCAGTCTGTACCACGACCTGCGCCAGCGCGTCGCGGAGTTCGTGCCGGTCTTCCAGCGCAACGCCGATAGCCTGTCGCAGCTGGATTGTCTGGCATCGTTTGCGGAAACGGCGGTGAAGAACCGCTACGTCATGCCCGAGATCGATGCGTCTCGCCGGCTCGACATCGAGGAGGGGCGGCACCCGGTGGTCGAACGCCTGCTGCCGGCGGGGCAGCCCTTCATCGCCAACAGCGTGGCGCTCGATCCGGAAACGCATCAGATCCTGATCATTACCGGACCGAACATGGCGGGCAAAAGCGTCATCCTCCGGCAGGTCGGGCTCATCGTCCTCCTGGCCCAGGTGGGATGCTTCGTGCCGGCCCGGCGTGCCCGCATCGGCGTCGTCGACCGCATCTTCACGCGGGTAGGGGCTTCGGACAACCTCGCCTCGGGGGAGAGCACGTTCCTCGTCGAAATGAACGAGGCGGCGAATATCCTCAACAATGCGTCGCCGGCATCGCTGATTCTGCTGGACGAGCTGGGGCGGGGGACCAGCACCTTCGACGGCCTTTCCATCGCCTGGTCGCTGGTCGAATTCCTCCATCAAAACGACGCCGTCGCCGCGCGAACGTTATTCGCCACCCACTACCACGAACTCAACGAACTGGCGGGGCGGTACGACCGCATCGTGAACATGCGCGTGCAGGTCAAGGAGCATGACGGTAAGGTCATCTTCCTCCACAAGCTGATTCCGGGCGGGGCGGACCATTCCTACGGGATCGAGGTGGCGCGGATGGCCGGCCTGCCGGACGCCGTCATCCGGAGGGCGCAGGAGATCCTTCAGCAGCTGGAAAGCCAGCGGTTGGAAGTGGGGGCGGGAGATGGGAGCGTCGCCGGCCCGCCGGCCATCAAGGCAATCGCCCCGCAGGCCGACGATCGGCTTCAGCTCTCGCTGTTCGAGATGCAGGATCCGCAGGCGCAGCGCGTCGCGGATGCCGTTCGCCGGATGGATCCCGACCGGCTCACGCCCGTCGAAGCGCTGCTCAAGCTGGTCGAACTGAAGCAGCTGCTGTCCTGAGCGCGTGGGCTCTGGCCTCAGGGTTTGTCGAACACGACCCGTTCGAAGTCCTGCCAGGAGAGGCGCACTTCGTCGCCGGCGTCGTCGATGATGAAGATGCCGTCGTTGTCGCTGTCCACGTCGTTCGAGCCGCGCAGTTCGAACCGCCGGCCGTCGAGCAGCGTCACTTCGGCTTCCCGCGAGGAGAGCCGCTCGATCGAGCGGATTTTTCCGAACTCGATGTCGAACTGCATGTCGCTCAACTCGCCGTCGAGGAATTCCCATGTGGCCGACTCGTCGTCGTCCCACCGCAGACGGCCCTCGAACCGGTCGCCATCGCGTGTAAACACCGTGCCGGACAGGGGGGCGATGCGCGCGAACGACGCATAGTCGGGCGCCGCGTCCGGCGTAGTGAAGATGACTTCCTCGAATTCGTCCCAGTCGAGCTCGACCTGGCCGAGTTCAGGATCCAGCACGAGAATGCCGCTGTTGCTGCTGTTGACATCGTTCGTGCCGCGCAGGACGAACTCGTCGCCGTTGTTCAGGCGGACCAGCGCGCTGCTCGAGCTGTTGCGGCGGATGCGTTCGATGTTGCCGAAGGGGATCTTGCGCCGCCGGCCGTCCTCGTCGTTGCCGTCGAGGATATCCTCGGTGAGGACCTCGTCGACATCCCAGCAGACGAAGCCGGTGAATTCGAGGCCGTCGCGCGAAACGACGGTCCCGAAGAGCCGCTCGCCCAGCGAGGAGGTGACGCCGGCGGGCGCCTCAAAAAGCTCCACCAGCTCGAGGTCCCGCCACTTGAGTTCGATCTGCCCCGCCTCGGCGTCCTCGATGATGATTTCACGGACGTCGTTTCCGATATCGGTGGACCCGTTGATCAGCTCCACTTCCTCGCCGGTTTGCAGGATAAGGCGCGCCCGGTCGCTGCCGATCCGCTCGAGCGAACGGATGTTGCCGAACCGGATGCCCGAGGTGCGCGAGTAGGTGCGATCGCCGTCCTCTTCGTAGACGGTAAAGCCGAAGATCTCGATCCGCCGGCCCCGTTCACGCTCGCGGTCCGTGCGATGGATGACCTTGGAGCCGTTCAGGACATCGACCCAGCTCGCCTCGTTGCGGTCCCAGCGGATCAATCCCTCGTACACATCGCCGTCGGTCGTGGTGATTCGGCCGTAAATGCGGCCGGTGGCGTCGTCGGCGGACGCCGTGGTCGCGAGGCCGGCGCATCCGAGGGCACAGAGAAGGACGGTGAGGTATCGCATGGAAAAAGTCGGTATGTGCTGTTATGAGTGCCGCATCCGGGCTGAAGCAAGATGCTCTACGCGTAACCTGTAGTCCAGGTTACATGCCGACCTTGCGCGCGGGCATCGCCGGCCTGTGAAAATCCGCGTGGCAGATACGGGATGCTCGGTACGCAAAAAACACGTAATATCGGGCATCTCGTTTCCGCCATGCAAGGCAACGCCATCTCATGCTACATCCGTTCCGGGGCATCGTCCCCACCGTACCCGCTTCCGCGTATCTCGCCCCCTCCGCCGATGTGATCGGAGACGTCGTGCTGGGGCCGTTTTGCAGCGTGTGGTTCAATGCCACCATTCGCGGGGACGTCAACACGATCCGCATCGGCGCGGAAACCAACATCCAGGACAACGCGGTCGTGCATGTCACGGGCAAAACGGGTCCGACGTACATCGGCAACCGGGTTACCGTGGGCCACAGCGCCATCGTGCATGGCTGCACCGTCGAGGATCGGGTGCTGATCGGGATGGGCGCCATTATCCTCGACCAGGCGGTCATCGGCGCCGGCAGCATCGTGGGGGCCGGCGCACTCGTCACGGGCCGCACCCTCGTGCCTCCGGGCTCCCTCGTCTATGGCAATCCTGCCCGCGTGATCCGGTCGCTCACCGAAGAGGAAATCGCCTCGATCGACGTCTATGCCGATAAATACCTGGCGAACATCAAGGCGTATACCGGGCGCGAATAGGCAAGGCGAAGCGTCTACGCTCTCCCGATTTGCGATCCTCCCTACATCCCGTAGGAGGTCACGAAGGCTTCGGAGACGTAGAATTCGGGCAGCCCGAGGCGGTTCAGGGCTTCGGCCGTGGCTCGGTTGCGGTCTCGGGCGCGTTCCCAGAACTCGCGCGTGTCGTAAGCCCCCGGAAACATCGCGCGGTCTTTCTGGCTCTCGTGTTTGAAAACCGCCTCGATCTTGCGGTCGAGGTCGGCTTTGGACATCGGAATGAACACATCCACCCGATGGATTTCCCACTCCTGCCAGGCGCCCCGGTAGAGCCAGACGAGCGGGCACTGGTCCTCGGAGGGTGCGTGCTGGATGGCCTCCGTGGTCGCTTCGAGCTCGTCGGGGTCGAGGATGCCGCGGGCCTTGCGGTAGCGGAGGAGCGCCTCGCGGATGGCGACATAACACATGCGATGGGTGCCGTGGGGATCGGACAGGTCGCCGGCGACAAAAATATGGTGTGGCTTCACCTCGTTGAGCAGGTTGAGCACCACCTGTACGTCGGCCTCGCCGACCGGGGCCTTGCGCACGGTGCCGGTTTTGTAGAACGGCATATCCAGGAAGCGCGCGTGCGAGGCGTTGAGGCCGAGCACCTCGATGCCGGCGATGGCTTCGGCGTAGCGGATGTACGCCTTGATGCGCTGCACCTCCTCGAGATCGATTTCGCCCGACTCCTTGCGTTCGAGAAATTCGAGAATGCGCTTCGTCTGCTGGTCGAACGCGCTCCGCGTCTTCGCATCGAACTCGAACACGGCGAGGCTCATCTCCAGGAAACGGAGGTAGCGGCGGACGTCGGCATCGAATACGGCCACGGACCCGTTGGTCATGTAGGCGACCGTCACGTCGTTGTCGTTCGCAACCACCTTGTCGAGCATGCCGCCCATCGAGATCACGTCGTCGTCGGGGTGGGGGCTGAAGCAGATGACGCGCTTGTTGCGGAAGAGGTAGTCCTGGTACACGATGCGCCGGCGCAGATCCTCGAACACGCTCCGGCAGAGGGTGTCGACATTCTTGTGCGCATAAACGAGGCTGTGCAGGTTGTTCTTGAAGAAGTCCGCCGATTCGAGCCGGAGAATGGCTTTCCCGACGCGCTCCGACAGCCAGATCACCGCCCGCTTCGTGAGCAGCGGCGTCCATTCGACCTCACGGACCAGCCAGGGGGTCTTGATGCGCGTCAGTTCGCTCGCCGCGGGCTCGTCCAGATAAATCGAGACGTGATCGTGCTCCTGCAGGTACGACGCGGTGATGTTCGAGTTGGGGACCTCCTCGACGGCCTTGCGGATGATGCCGGCTTTGTGCTCGCCGGTCGCCAGCAGGATGATCTCGCGTGCGGACAGGATGGTGCCCACGCCCATCGTAAGCGCTTCGCGGGGCACAAATTCGTCGCCGAAAAAGTCGCTGGCCGCGTCCTTCTTGGTGATCTCGTCGAGCGTGATGAGGCGCGTCCGGGTCTTGATGCCCGAACCCGGTTCGTTGAACCCGATGTGCCCGCTGCGGCCGATGCCCAGCAGCAGCAGGTCAATGCCGCCGGCCTTCTCGATCGCCTGCTCGTAGCCGTAGCAATAGGCTTCGATCTCCGACCGGGCGATATCGCCCTTGGGGATGTGGATCTGGTCTGCCGGGATGTTGATGTGGTTGAAGAAGTTCTCCTTCATGAACCGGTGGTAGCTCTGCAGCTGATCCGGCGCCATGGGGTAATATTCGTCCAGGTTGAACGTCACGACCTGGCTGAAGTCGAGCCCGTCGTGCCGGTGGGCGCGGATGAGCGCCTGGTAGACGCCGATCGGGGTCGAGCCGGTAGGCAGGCCGAGCACGAGTTTTTCGCCGGCGGCCTGGCGGGCGCGGATGAGCTGCGCGATATACCGGGCGACTTCCTCGGCCAGTTCGTCGGGCCCCTCGAAGATCCGGACGGGTACCCGTTCGAGTTGCGTGCCGGCCTCACGGGTGGCCGGCAAATGGACGTGTCTGGCAGAGCCCGGGGCTGACCCTGCGCGAGTGGACGTAGACATGATGCAGCGGCAAGAGCGTTACGAAAACAGCGGCTATTCCGGCATGCGAAGCCGGTAGATAGACCCATCGAAAGCGCAAAGATACAGGTTTTGTGCCCTGTCGACACCAAAGGCGGCGATGTTCAAATTAGAATTCAGCAATTCTACCCGTTCGGTGGCGCGAGCCCCGTCCAGCGTGAGCGCCCAGATGCGGCCGGAGCTGAAATCGGCGAAGATGTATTTGCCGAAGAGGTCGGGCAGCTCGGCGCCGCGGTACACATAGCCTCCGGTGATTGATCCGCCATCGCCCCGGCCGTACTCCCATACCGGCGGGGTGAGGCCCTCGGTGTCGCACCCGCTCTCCGGCCTGAAGCAGTGCGTGGCCTCCATCACATTCCAGCCGTAATTGCCCCCTTTGACGATGACGTCCACTTCCTCGTAGCGGTTCTGGCCCACATCGCCGGCCCAGAGCAGACCGGTTTCGCTATCGAAGCTGAACCGCCAGGGGTTGCGCAGCCCGTACGCATAAATTTCCTCGTCGAAACCCTGGTCGTTGCCCGCGTACGGATTATCCGCCGGAATGCCGTAGGCCCGGCCGGCCGAGGGCGCATCCACATCGATACGGAGGATCGAGCCGAGCAGCGACGCGCGGTTCTGGCCGTTGCCCATCGGGTCGTTCGCCGACCCGCCGTCGCCGAGCCCGATGTAGAGGTAGCCGTCGGGACCGAACACGATCTGCCCGCCATTGTGGTTGCCGAAGGGCTGGTTCACCGTCATCACGATGGATTCGCTGTCAACCAGCGCCTGGTTCGGGTCGGCGGGGTCGACCCGGTAACGCGCGATCACCGAGCGGCGCGGGTTGTCGGCCGAGTAATAGACGTAAAACCACCCGTTTTCGGCGTAATCGGGGTGAAAGGCCAGTCCGAGCAGGCCTTCCTCGTTGCCGCGGTCGTTCACGCGGTCCTCGATGTCGAGAAATACGGTGGACGCGGACACGCCCCGGTCGTTCGCAAACACCCGGATGACACCGGGCTGTTCGACGACGAAAAGGCGATCCGTGGCGTCCGGAGGCGCCTGGAGGTCGACCGGCCGGCGGAACGAGAGGTTGGGGAACGCCGGCTCCAGCATCTCCTGGGCGGAAACGCACTTGAAGGAGGTGAGGAGGAGCAGGAGCAGGAGCGGAAGCCGAATCAGGATCATACACATACGGAAAACTGAACGAGCGAAGAGCGAAAGGTGTGACACGGGGGCCTGGTTCCGGTTCCGGGGGTGCCGGCTACTTGCTAACCTCGCGGGCGGGCCGTTTCTTGGGCGGGAATTTTAGCGGAGGGCCGCACTCACCAGCCAGCATGGGTATGAACGTACTATTGACCTCGCGCCTCAGCCTGATGATGTTCGCGCAGTATTTCATCTGGGGCGCGTGGGCGCCGACGCTCGGGAATTACATGGGCACGATCGGCATGGGCGAGTCGATCAACTGGGCGTATTCCCTGGGGCCGCTCTCGGCGATCATCGCGCCGTTTTTCCTCGGCATGGTGGCGGATCGGTTTTTCGATTCGGAGAAGGTGCTCGGCGTCATGTGCCTGCTCGCCGGCGTGGCCATGATGGCGATGCCGAGTTACGCCGGCACGCCGCTGTTCCTCCCGCTGCTGTTCCTCCATGCGATCTGCTACTTCCCGACGCTGGGCCTCACTGCGACGCTGGCGTTTCACCACATGACCAACCAGGAAAAGGAGTTCCCCGTCGTGCGCGTCTTCGGCACGATCGGGTGGATCGTCGCCGGCGTGGTGATCGGCAAGGTGCTGCAGGCCGACGCCACACCGCTCCCGCTCTACATCGGCGGGGCCGCGTCGATCTTTCTCGGCGTCTACAGTTTCACGCTGCCGCTGACGCCTCCGCCGTCCGCCGGCCAGAAGACGTCCTGGAAGCAGATTCTGGGGGTTGATGCCCTGCGCGCCCTCAAAACGCGCTCGTTCGTCATCTTCCTGATCGCGGCGATGCTCATCTTCATCGCCTTCGGCACCTACTTCCCCTACGCGCCGGTCTACTTCAAGGCCTTGCACGACAACCTCAACCTGACTCATTTCCAGAATCCGAGTTTCGAGATGTCGTTCGGACAGGCGTCGGAGATCGTCTTCATGCTGCTCATCCCGTTTTTCTTCGCCCGTCTCGGCGTCAAGTGGATGCTCATGCTGGGGATGCTCGCCTGGGTGGCCCGGTTTACGGTCTTCTCCGCCGCGGCGCTCAGCGGCACCTTCTGGCTCGTCATGATCGGCATCCTGATCCACGGGGTGTGCTACGACTTCTTCTTCGTCACCGGGCAGATCTACATCGACAAAAAGACGTCCCCGGAGATCCGCGGACAGGTGCAGGGGCTGCTGGTGCTGTTGACCCAGGGCGTCGGATTTTTTCTCGGCACGCAGATCTCCGGCGCGTTCGTGAACACGTACGGCGCGGGTGGGACACTGGCGCTGCCGGACTGGCGGCTGTTCTGGGGCCTCTTCGCCGGCGCGACGCTGCTTTTTTCGATCGCCTTTTTTATGCTGTTCGACGAAAAAGCCGAGCAGGCGGACGGCGAGGCCGTCCCGCAGCGCGCCTGAATCGATCCTCCTTCGATCGGCCGGCGCAGCGACCGGGCTCGCGTGTTGAATGGAAAACTCACAGGCGGGACAGGAACCTGCCGGCCGGAAATCCGATACATCGCCTTGCGAGCACCTGCCAGACCCCGGTTCGTCGCTCGGCATCTGGATGCTTGATCGGCATCCCCTGCTTTATCCATCAATCCGCCGAACTACATCATGAAGCCACTGGCGCTTGTAACCACCGCCTTCGTCGTGCTGGCCGTCTCCGCGTTCACCCTGTCCGATGGGGCATCGAACCAGACGGCCGAGCCGGCTTTTGCGACCGTCGCGCACGACGGTCAGGAGATCTATCTCACCCGCTGCACGTCCTGCCATCAGATGAGCGGGGAGGGCGTACCCGGCGTATTCCCGCCCCTGAAGGAATCCCCGTTCGTCACCGGCGACAAGGGGCGCCTCATCCGCGTGCTTCTCAACGGGCTGAGCGGTGAGGTGGAAGTCAATGGCGTCACCTATAGCGGGATGATGCCGCCCTGGGGCTCGTTCCTCGACGATCAGCAGGTGGCCGACGTCCTCACGTACATCCGTTCCAACTTCGGCAACTCCGCCGAGGCCGTCACGGCCGCCGAAGTGGCCGCCGTACGGGCGGTCGTGAAAGACCGGAAAGATACCTGGACGGTCGAGCAGCTCGAAGCGGAGGGCAACCACGGCATCCCGGGTGGCGACTGATCCATCCGCCCTCATCGAGGCCCTTTCGGCTGTAGCGGACCTGTGGCGCGATCCGGAGTATCCGGATCGCGCCGAGGCCGTTGAAAAAACGCTGGCGCTTCCGAACACCTTCACGGAAGAGGCCGTCGCCTTCGCGATCAACCAGCAGGTCGCCCTTCTCACGTCCGATGCACTGCACGCCTGGATGGCCGGCCGGCGCACGACCCATCCCCGCCCGGTCTCGGTGCTGAATGCCGGGAATATCCCGTTTGTGGAATTGCAGGACTGGCTCGCCGTGCTGCTGACGGGGCACAGCTACCGGGGCACACTGTCTTCTCGATCCCCGTATCTCCTGCCGGCGTTCGCGGCCGGCGTCGCGGCGCGCGGGGTGGAACTGCCGTCGGTATTCGGTCCGCTGGCGCGCTCCCTGACCCCAGATAGTGCCGTTATTGCAAGTGGAGGCCCGGACGCCCTCGCGGCGGTGGCGCGGATGGCAGAGGAGCGGGGGATACCCGGCGAGCGCCAGCTGTTGCGCGGCCACCGGTACAGCGTGGCCCTGCTCAGCGGCCGTGAAGGGGAGGATGAACTGGAGCGGCTCGCGGAAGATACGCTGCTGCATGAAGGCCGCGGGTGCCGCAACATCGCGATCATCTGGGCGCCGGCGGGCCAGCAGCCCGATGCGCTGCTCGAGGCTTTCGCCGCGTTTCGCGGCGTATTTCCGGCCCACCCGAAGACCCCGATGACGCTCAAAATGCGCCAGGCCATGCTCCATGCGGTGGGCGTGCCGCACGCCTACGGGGAGGACCTCTCGTTTCTGTTGAGCAAGGGAGCGCCGGAAGAGCAGGAGCCCGGCCATGTCCGCTGGGCGGAATACGAGTCGATGGAGGAGGTGACGGCGTGGCTGCAGGCGGAGGTCGATGCGATCCAGCTGGTGGCGGCTTCGCCCGGGACGCTGGGCCTGTTGCCCGAACTGCCCTGCGTGCTGAGCGATTTCGGCGAGGCGCAACGCCCCGCGCTCGACTGGCGCCCCGATCAGGTCGACACCATCGACTTTCTGGTTCGAGCCGGGCGTTGAGGCGGGATAGCCGGGGAGGCCGGCATGGAGGTGTCCCGCAGCGGCTCAGCCGCCGGCTTCCTCAAAATGGGCGGCCAGGACGCCCTCGATTCGCTCGAAGAGATCGTCCCAGTCCGCATCGGTCGTTTTCGTGACGGTCAGGAACTGCGGCATGACAAAAACATTTGCTATGCCCCCAATCGCGAAGAGCTGTTCCGCCCAGGGTGTGCCGGCGGCGTCGGCGGCCGAAGCGTAGGAGGCCATGCCGGCTGAGATAAAAACGCCGGCGTGTCGCGTGAACTTGAGGCTGTTGGGGTTTGGAGTGGGGTGGGCGTTGAATCCAGCCATGTAGGGGAATGGATGCTATTGTGATTCCAGCAATTGCTTGTAGATTATCGTGTGCGTGTTTGTACGCGAAGCGAAAATTACACGGATTAAACGCCGGCAGGTTGCCGGCGAAGGCCGTATGAACGTGACCGATAAATCAGATCGCAATGGGACCGAGCCGCGTGCCGCCGAACCGGCGGAGGCGACCGGGCTGGACGGTAAACTCACGCGTCTCACTGGACACGCCCGCGGGCTGATGGAAGAGCTGACGGTGTGGGTCGACCTGAAGATCCAGCATGCGATCACCGGCGTCCAGCAAGATCTCGAGTCGAAGGGCAAACGCGTTGCCCTGGATGTGGGGGCCGGCGTGATCGCGCTGGTCGGCGTACTCTTCGCCCTGGTGGCGCTTGCGCTGGGTATCGGCGCATGGCTTGGGCCCGCATGGGGCTTCATGATCGTGAGCGGACTCCTTTTCCTCGGCGCCTTCGTGATGTACGCTGTGAATCATCGCAAGCGTGCCGGGCGTTCCATCCCGGTCGAAGGCCGGCGTGTGCCCCCGAGCCTGAAACCCGGAACCATCCCAGAACTCGAACGGCATGAAGACTGAACAAGGCGATATCGAAGCGCAGTTGAAGGCGACGGAAGACGCCATCGCGATGCATCTCGATGCGCTCCAGGAGGAAGTCCAGCGGTCCGGCGAGGATGTGCGCAATTACCTAAAGAAAAACCCGTGGGTAGGTGTTACCGCCTGCCTCGTCGCGGGAGTCGGGCTGGGCCTGTTGCTCGGCAAGCGCCGGGGCGGTTCGGCCGGCGTCGAGCGGTATGGCAATTACCTGGATCGACTGGGGGATATTGCGCGAAATGCGGGGGCTACGGAGTCGGAAGTGGCCTCGCTCTTACGTGAAGCGGTCCAGACGTCGATACCCCCCGTGATGGTCGGCGCCTCAACTTCGAAAGGTAGCGGACTTGCGGGCAAGATATTTGGTATTGCCTCAGGACTTGTATTTGACATGGCCAAGCGGTCCATTATGAACTACCTGGATGAAAGACTTTCCGCCAAAGGCACGTCTGCGAACGACAGCACTGGGGAGGGATAGCGTTATTCGCCCGCCTCGCGGTCGCGGTTGACCCGGAAGGCGTGCGCATGAAAGACCGTCCGTCTGCATGGATGATTGACCCGCTCCATGCTTTCTTGATGAAACCTTTCAGGTGCTCCAGGAAGTAAGTGACAGTCCGCATCCTAACGGATTTTTTATAGATCATGCGCATCCTGATTTTTGGGCCTCCGGGCGCCGGCAAAGGCACACAGGCCGCCAAGCTTATCGAGCGTTTTTCGCTCAAGCATATCTCGACGGGCAACATGTTGCGCGCCGCCGTGGCGGATAAGACGGCCGTCGGGGCCGTGGCCAAGGATTATATCAACGAGGGGCGGCTCGTGCCCGGCCAGCTCATGAAAAAGATCACGGAGGAGGCCATCGCCGAGCAGGGATACGACCAGTTTATCCTGGATGGCTACCCGCGCACCGTCGAACAGGCCGAGTGGCTCTCGGAATTTTTGAATGCCCATCGCGCGCCGCTGGATGCGGTCATCTCGCTGGTCGTGCCCGACGAGGTGATCGTCGAGCGGCTCTCGGCGCGCCGCGTCAACCGGAAAACGGGCGAAAACTACCACCTCGAGTTCAAGCCGCCGCCGCCCTCGGTGGACCCCTCGCTGATCTACCAGCGGCCCGACGACCGCCCCGAAGCGATCCGGAAACGCCTCGCAATCTACCATGACGAAACAAAACCGGTAGAAAGCCATTTTTCTGGGCATCCCAAATACGCCCGGATCGACGGAACGATGCCGCAGGAAGACGTTCACGAAGCCATCGTGGATCTCATCATGGCCGACATATCGGCCGCGGAGGCAGACTGACGGCGCGGGCACTCCACCGGTTGAGCTTGTATGACCCAGGCGCCCCACGCTGTCCTCACGCCCGAACAGACCATCCAATCGCTCCGCGAGCGCATCGAAGCGGGGCTCGCCGCACTCGAATTCCCAGCGACACCCGCTTCGCTCTACGAACCCGTACGGTACGTCCTCCAGGCGCCGGGCAAACGGGTGCGTCCCGTCCTGCTCCTCCTGGCCGCTGAAGCGCTCGGTGCGGAGCGCGACCGTGCCCTGCCGGCCGCGCTGGCCGTCGAGGTGTTCCACAACTTCACCCTCGTGCACGACGACATCATGGACAACGCGCCCACCCGACGGGGCCGGCCGACCGTCCATGCGCGCTGGGACGAATCCACGGCGATCCTCTGCGGCGATTTTATGGTCGCGCTCTCCTATGACCTGCTGGCCCGCGTGCCGGGCATCGAACTCAAACCCGTTCTCGACGCCTACTTCCGGATGGTCCGCCTCCTGTGCGAAGGCCAGGCGCTGGACAAGGAGTTCGAGACGCGCCGCGATGTGACGGTGGAGGAATACTTCCACATGATCTACGGGAAGACCGGCGCCCTGATCGAGACCTCGTTCGAACTGGGCGGCTGGATCGCCGGCGCGAACGACGACGTCATGAGCACCCTGCGGAGTCTGGGACGGCACGTCGGCCGCGCCTTCCAGATCCAGGACGACCTGCTCGATCTGGTGGCGGAAGACGCGCGCTGGGGAAAAAAAGTGGGGGGGGACCTTCAGGAAGCCAAAAAAACCTATCTTCTCCTCCGCACCCTGGAGGTCGCTCGCGACGACGATCGGGCCTGGTTCTTGCGTATTCTGGATCAGCGCGGGTTGCCCGAGGCCGAAATCGACGAGGCGCGATCGCGCATGGAGCGGCTGGGCGTCCTCGACGAGGCGCGGCGGGCCGTCGTCTCGCACAGCGAGGCCGCCCTTGCGGAACTGGGCGTGTTGCCGGAAACGCCGGCGCGCGCCGCGATCCATTTCCTGATCGATCGATTGCAGCACCGCCTCCATTGAGCGCTACGGTCTGCATGTCCCCCTGAGAAGCAACGATTCGCGTGCCGATGCTTGTTCGAGAATTAACCGTTACCAACAAGGCCGGCCTGCACACGCGGCCGGCGTCGATGATCGTGCGGGCCGCCGCGCGCTTCAAGTCCGATTTCTACATCCAGAAGGACGGCTACGAGATCAACGGCAAAAGCATCATCGGCGTGATGACGCTGGCAGCGGAACAGGGGGCGATTCTGAAACTGACCTTCGACGGCGAAGACGAAGCCGCGGCGGCCGAGGAGATCTCCAGGATTTTTGCCGACGGGTTCGGCGAAGAAAAATAGGGTGCCTCGATGTCCCTCCCTCCATTGCAAACCGATATGGATGCCGGCCTTCCCCGGGTGCGGGAGTCCGCTGACCCCGCCAACGGGGAACGCGTGCTGCATGGCATGGGCGTATCCCAGGGCATCGCGATCGGCCCGGTATACCTCTACACGCGGGAGGCGCTCGACGTGCAGCGGCGGCCGCTCGAGCCCGACGAGGTGGAGCAGGAAATAGAGCGGTTCAGGGCCGCGGTGGCGAATGCCGAGCGCGAACTCGAGAAAATCGCGTCCGTCGCCCGCGAGAAACTGGGCGAAACGAGCGCCGGCATCTTCATGGCGCAGGCCCTCATGCTGCAGGATGTCGCCTTTCAGGATGAGGTGATCGGCCGTATCCGCAACGAGCACATCAACGCCGGCTATGTGGTGAAGGCCGCGATCTCGGAAAGCCGGCAGCGCATGGAGGCTAGCGAGAGCGAGTACATCCGCGAACGCGCCAACGACTTGCTCGACGTGCAGGACCGCATCGTCCGCAACCTCCGGCGCGGCAAGCTGATCTCCGCCATCGAGCCGGAGACGATCGTCATCGCCGAAAACCTCACGGCCGCGGACGTCATCCTCTTCAGCCGGCGCAACATCCGGGGCTGCGCGACCGACTTCGGCGGCCCGACCTCGCACGTATCGATCATGGCGCGCGCGCTCGGCGTGCCGGCGGTGGTCAGCATGCATCGCGTCAGCCGCGACGTCGAGCAGGGCGACATGGTCATCCTTGACGGGTTCAACGGCCGCGTGATCGTCAACCCGACGCCGAAAACACGCCAGGTCTACGAGCGCCTCCGCGAACGCTACCAGCGCCTCGTCAAGGAGCAGCGCGCCTACATCCCGCTGGCCTCCGAAACCCGGGACGGCGTCCGCATTTCGCTGCGCGCCAACCTGGAGTTCAAGGAGGAGATCGAACTGGTCGATGAGTTCGGCGCGGAGGGCATCGGCCTGTTTCGGACGGAGTTCTTGTTTCTGATGCGGGGCAAGCTGACGTGCACCGAGGACGAGCAGTACGAAACCTACCGGGATATCGTCCTTTCAAACCTGAACGGGCCGACGACGCTGCGGCTGCTCGATCTCGGGGGAGATAAGATGCTGCCGATGGCGCACCGCGAGCACAACCCATTTCTGGGATGGCGCGGGATCCGGGTGCTGCTGGACAAACAGGAAGACCTGCTCATTCCCCAACTCCGCGCCATCCTGCGGGCCAGCGCCCACGGGCCGGTGCGCATCCTGGTGCCGATGATCACGGATGTGGCGGAGGTCATCGAGGTGAAGCAGATCATGGCCGCCGTCAAGGAGGATCTGCGGCACGAGCGCGTCCCGTTCGACGAGGAGACGCCGTTCGGCATCATGGTCGAGGTGCCGGCCGTGGCGCTTACCGCCGACCATTTCGCGAGCGAGGTCGACTTCTTCTCCATCGGCACGAACGACCTCACGCAATACGTGCTGGCCGTCGATCGTGGCAACGACCTGGTGTCCGATTTGTACCAGGCGCTGCACCCTTCCGTGCTGCTGCTGATCGAGCGCATCGTCGCTGCGGCCGACAAAGAGGGCATCCCGGTCAGCGTCTGCGGCGAGCTCGCCGCGGACCCGCGGGCGATCCCGATCCTGGTTGGGCTGGGGATACGGGAGTTCAGCGCGGCGCCTATCTTTTTGCCTGAGATTAAACGCGTGATCCGATCGATGGAACGACATGAAGCTGAGCAGCTGGCCCGGGAAGTGATGCATACGTACGACCAGAAGACGCGCTCGCACATCCTGCTGAACTGGCTGAAAGCGCGTGATATCGACTATTTCCAGTTCCTGCGCGACGAGACCAACGGGGGATCCGAACCCCGCGTGTCGCCCCAGGACGCCTCTCATTCCTGAGCGCGGATTCTGAATTCCTGTCCGTCATGCCGGCACCGACTCGGCGCCAGTCCATGCTCTTCGTTTGATTCAATTGAGGAAGTATTCCATGCAAGCCAGAAATGATTTGAGCCTCTCCGATATTCGCCGGATCGACACCAGGGGCATGTTCGACCTGGTCTCCGGCTTTCCCGACCACTTCAAACAGGGACGCGCCATCGCCGAAGAGGTGTCGCTCACGCTGGATGCGACGAAGAAGAAACAACTCGTCGTGATCGGCATGGGTGGTTCGGCGATCTCGGGCGACCTGTTGCGCTGCTATGCGGTCGACCAGTCGCCGATCCCCATCCAGGTGGTGCGCCACTACGCGTTGCCGGCGTCGATCGACAGCAACACGGTCGTCGTGGCGTCCAGCTTCTCCGGCAACACGGAAGAGTCGCTCGCCGGCTTCGAGGAGGCGCTCGCCCGCAAGGCCACGATCGTGTGCATCGCCTCCGGCGGCGCCCTGCTCGACCTGGCCCGCAAGCACGGGCTGCCCTACGCCCAGATTCCCGGCGGGATGCCGCCCCGGGCCGCCCTGGGGTACTCGCTCTCCGTCCTCTTTGTCTTCGCGCGCAAGATGGGCCTGATTCAGGTGCCCGACGAGGCGTGGGGCGAGGCGGATGCCCTGCTCCGCAAGCAGACCGAGCGCTATGCCAACCTGGAAGTCTCGCATCTCGCACGCACGGTCGCGGAAGGCCTCCTCGATCGTTTTCCGGTGGTGTACAGCGCGAATGGGCTGCTAGAGGCCGTGAATTGGCGCTGGCGGGGCCAGTTCCAGGAAAACAGCAAGATGCTCGCCGCCGGCAACCTCTATCCCGAACTCAATCACAACGAGATCATGGGGTGGGAGGAGACCGGCGCACCGACGCTGCACGACCGGATGGGCGTGGTTGTCCTGCGCGACCGCGAGGACCATCCCCGCATCCAGCATCGCATGGACGTCACGCGTTCGCTGATCGCGTCGCGGGCCGGCAGCTGGACCGAGGTGTCGACGGAAGGACAGCATCGCCTCACGCGCATGACCTCGCTCATCAACCTCGGCGACTGGGTCAGTCTGTACGCCGCGTATCTCCGGAACGTCGACCCGACGCCGATCGGGCTGATCGACCAGCTCAAAGACGCCCTGGCCAGGGTCTGACCCGGCGCGTCGCAGGATACGGAACGGGGATGGGAGCCGGCCGAGGCTTCCGCCCCCGTTTCGCTCTGGCCGCCGCGGTAGGCATGCCGGCGCGCTCACGCGTATTTACCATGTGGCCGGCGGCCGGAAAGTCGGGGAACGAGATTTGCCTGTCTTTCGTAGCCAGAGAACAAGATATTATGAAGTCCGCGGCGATCCGGCAGGCCCGTCCTGTCATCGCGGCGGCGTTGGCCCATACACCCTGAGATTGACCTTGCACCATGGTGAGATTCCGGCGAGGCGTTGGCGCATTACTTATCGGGATAGTGGCCCTGCTCCAGCCGGCGCAGGCCCAGTATCACTTCGGCCGCAACAAAATTCAGTACGAGAACTTCGACTGGCAGGTCCTGAAGACCGAGCATTTCGACGTGATGTATTATCCCGAGATGCAGGAACTTGCCGAGTATGGGGCACAGTTTGCCGAAACGGTCTTCAGTGAACTGGAAAACCGGTTCAGCTTTACGCTCAACCACCGCGTGCCGCTCATTTTCTATTCGTCCAACCTCCACTTCAAGCAGACGAACACGACGCCGGGCTTCATACCGGATGGGGTCGGCGGTTTTTTTGAGTTTCTGAAAGGACGCGTGGTCATCCCCTCGAACGGCGATATTCACCGTTTCCGTCGCGTGATCCGCCACGAACTGGTGCATGTGTTCACCTTCGTCAAGGTGCTGCGGGTCATGAAGGACTACCGGATTCCGGCCAACCGACTGCCCCCGCTGTGGTTTACGGAGGGGCTGGCCGAGTACTGGTCCGGCGAGCCCGACTACCAGCACGAGATGGTGATGCGGGATGCCATCTTCTCGAATTATCTGGTGCCGCTCGAAAGCATGTACCGCATCAGCGGCTCGTACCTCATGTACAAGGAGGGGGAGGCGGTCTTTCGATTCATCTCCGAGACCTACGGCGAAGAGAAGATCCTGCGGCTGATCGAGAACTTCTGGATGGAGACGGATTTCCGGAAGGTCCTCGAAATTACGCTCCACGAGAAGTTTACCCGGATCTCGGATCGCTGGGGAGAGTGGATGAAGGCCCAGTATTATCCGGAGCTGGAGGAGGCCTCGCCGCCGTCGCTCGTGACCCAGGCGCTCTCGCGTCCCGGTTTCAGCTCGAAGCCGGCGTTCTACGAGTTCCAGGATGGCACGAGGAAGGTGTACTATATCGCCAACCGGACCGGCTACACCAACCTCTATGAGGTGGAGCTCGATTCCACGTACCGACCGGTCGGCAAGGAACGCATCCTTATCAAGGGGGAACGCGACCAGAAATTCGAGGCGTTCCATTTCTTCGAAAGCCGCACCAGCGTTTCGCGGGACGGCAAGCTGGCCTTCGTTACCAAGAGCGGGGGCAGCAACAGCCTGCACGTGTACGACCTCGAGGCGGATAAACTGCTTCATTCCTACCAGTTCGAGGACCTCATCGCGGTGTATTCGCCCACATGGGATCCGACGGGCGAGCAGCTCGCGTTCTCGTCGATCAACAAAAGCGGTTTCAACGACCTCTACCGGTTCGACACCCGGACCCGCTCGCTGGAGAAACTGACGAACGACAGCTACGACGAGCGCGACCCGTCCTGGAGCCCCGACGGCCGCTTCATCGCCTTCTCGTCCGACCGGACGTCGACGGGGGACGAAGGGGCGTACAACCTGTTTACCTACGACCTCACCGACGGCTCGATTCGGTACGTCACGTTCGGAAACCAGTCGGACTTTTCGCCGCAGTGGACGCCCGATGGCCGGCATCTGCTCTATACCAGCGCGCGTCCGGACAGCGTGGGCCGCTACGGCGCCCAGAACATCTGGGCGATCGACATGACCGCCGAGATCGGCGTTCCGCCGGCGGTGGCCTCGGCGTCCCTGACGCCCGTCGAGCCGCTGATCCCAACGCCGACCCTGACGCGGACGGCCAGCCGGCTCACCAACATCACGACCGCCGCCTACGACCCGGTATGGACGCGCGATGGCGAGATCATCTTCACCAGCTTCGAGCAGATGAGCTTCACGATCCGGTCGCTCGCCGGCGCGGATTCCCTGCTACGAGCGCCGGAGACCGAGATCGAGCATCCGGTGACGCAGTCGGGTGAGCACTGGGCGTTCGAGCGGATCGATGCCCGGAGCGAGGTGAGCACCAACCGGTACAAGCGAAAGTATTCGTTGGACGTCGCCCAGGGCGCCGTGAGCCAGAACCAGGTGCTCGGTACGTATGGCGGCGCGCTGGTGGCGGTGTCCGACCTGATGAGCGACGACCGCTGGTATCTGACGGTGTTTAATCTCGGACGGTCGAGGCAGGACTTTTTGCAGAGCATGAACGTGGCCGTCACCCGGGTCCAGACGCATCGACGGACCAACTACTCCTACGGCCTCTACCGGTACGGCGGCGAACGCTACGACATCACGGATCCGGACGCGCCGAGCGTTTTCCCGTATGTCTACGAGACGATTTATGGCGGCGTGGGCGCCGTCAGCTATCCGATCTCCATGTTCCAGCGCGTCGAATTGAGCACGTCGCTGAACTGGAATCATCGTGAGATCCCCGTCGAGCGCATCGACCGGGAGGCCGTGCTGCTTTCCAATGCCATTTCGCTGGTTCACGACAACACGCTGTATGGCATGAACGGCCCGGTCCAGGGCTGGCGCGCCAACCTGACGCTGGGCTACACGACGGACGTCCGCTATTCGAACGTCAACTATTACAGCCTGATGGCGGACATCCGGCAATACCTCCGGTTGAGCCGGCAGCTCACGTTTGCGACCCGGCTCGTCGGCCGGCTCAATCACGGCCGCGAAGCGCGCCTCTTCATCCTGGGCGGCAGCTGGGATCTGCGTGGGCAGAGCCTGTTCAGCGTGCGCGGCAAAAAAATGTGGTTCGTATCGAACGAACTGCGCTTCCCGATTTTGAACAATCCGACCATCTACATCCCGGTGCTGACGCCGTTCGGCGTGGCCAACCTCCGGGGCGCGCTGTTCTTCGACGCCGCGCACGCCTGGAATGAAGGCTACAACGACCGGCAGCTGTCGATCCGGTCCGGCGAGACCCTCGCGGCCTCGGGGCTCGGGCTTCGCATGAACCTGTTTGGCGGGCTCGTGCTCCGGTACGACATCGGGTACGCCTACCGCGACTGGCAGCGATCCGATCGGTTGTTCAAGCAGTTCTTCTTCGGCTATGACTTCTAGCACCCTGGTCCGTGTCGCGTTTGCCGCGAGTCTCTTCGCGCTGCTGATCACGGGCTGCTCCTCGTTTTCCTCCCGAACGCACACGGTGACGCCCGAAGACTGGGCGATTTCCGGGGCGGATCTGGCGCGCTCGTCCATGGCCGACCTGCGCCTCGAGCCGCCGCTCGAAAAAGTGTGGGAGCACGATCTGGGCGCCGGCGCCGGCCCCGGTTCGGCCCTGATCACCGGGAATCTGGTGCTCATCGCGAACCGGAAAGGGCAGCTGCTGGTGCTGGATGGGGAGAAGGGAAAGCGCGTCGGCCGCACGAAATTCGACGCGCCGGTCGAGGGCGGTATGGCGATCGCGGACAACATGCTGATCGTTCCCGGCGCCAAACGTAAAGCGTCGCTGTACGGGTACGATCTCGGCCGGGGCAAGGTGCGATGGAAACTCAGGAAGGCTGCCGTGCAGGCCGGCGTTCTGACGCTCGACTCGCTCGCCGTCGTCGTCGACGCCACGGCCATGCTCCGCGTGGTCGACACGGCATCGGGCAAGGAGCGGTGGACGCACGCGCTGGATTCGATGGCCTACGTCATCGGCGCACCCGTGGCGGAAGGGCCGGTCGTGTACGTGGCGAATGAAAACGGGGTGCTGTATGCGGTCGATGTGGTGCGGGAGCAGCGGCAATGGCGCCGCGATCTCGGCTCGCCCGTCTATCAGGGACTTGGCATGGCCGGCGATATCGTGCTCGTGCCGACGACGCGCGGCCGGCTTTTCGGGATCGATGCGCGCACGGGCGCCACGCGGTGGACCCTGGCGCTGCCCGATACGACCGTCCGTTTCTCGGCGACGGCCTACGACCACCGCGACGGCGTGCTCGTCGTGGGGACGACCGACGGCCGGCTACGCGCCCTCCGCGCCGACAGCGGATCGGAGCTGTGGGTGGCGGAAGTGGAATCCCCGATCACGGCGGCCCCGCTCCTGACGCGCCAGACGGTGTTCGTCGGCACGCTCGGACGCAAGCTGCTGGCGCTCGACCGCAACACGGGCGCCCGGCTATGGGAGTACGAGATGCCGGGCCGCGTCACCTCCGCATTGGCGGCGGCGGACGATCTGCTGATCGTCCTTTCCGAGCCGCAGCGGATCGTCGCCTTCAGGATGCCCCAGGAAATGCCTGTAACCGAATGAACATGCACGAACGACGTCGCTCACCGCGCAGCCTCCTGGCGGCGCTGCTTCTCCTGGGCTGGCTCGGCTCGCTGACGCCGGCGTGGGGCCAATCCTTCGCCGTCGTCCAGCTGGAAAGCAACACGCCGGAAGCCCTCTTTTACGCCGACTCGCTCTACCTGGGCAAGGCGGAAACGCATCTCTTTCTCGTGCCCCGGGCGACGAGGCAGCTTCGGCTCATCTACCCGACCGCCGACGTGTGGTCCATGACGCCCGTGCAAATGCCGGTGGACCTCCGCACGGTCGACACCCTGCAGGTCGCGCTCGACTTCATGTATCACTATTCGATCAAGACGGTGCCGTTCGATGCGAATGTCTTCCTCGAAACGCCGGACGGGCGCGCGCTGCTGGGGACGACGCCGCTGCTGTATACGGCGCCGGATCCGCTCATGGGCATGCTGCTGGTCCAGAAAGACGGCTACGAATTGAAGCGATTTACGCCCGGGGACCGCGTCTGGAATCGGCTCGACGCCGATCTGGAGCCGATCACGGCGATCGTTGCGCTGGATGCGCGACAGGAACTGGCGCGACGCACGCGTAGCAAATGGCTGAACCTGGCGCTGGGCGGTGCCGCCATCGCGTCGGGCGTCCTGGCGGTGCATTACAAGATGAAGGCCGACTCCCGGTACGACGCCTATGCGGAGGACGGCGATCCGAGGTTGCGCGCCGGCTTCGAGCGATACGACCGTCGCGCCTATGTCGCGCTGGGCGCCATGCAGGTGGGCGTCGGCGTGCTGGCGATCCGGCTGGTGCGTCAGTAGGCGCCGGAGCCCTTGAGCACGGCCGAGATGGTGCGGAAGAGGATGACGGCGTCGAGCCAGAGCGACCAGTTGCGCACGTAGTAAGGATCCCACTGCTCCATCCCTTCATTGCCGGTGTCGCTCCGGCCGGAGACCTGCCACAGCCCGGTGATCCCGGGGCGGACGCGTTCGCGCAGCTCGCGGACACGACGGGGCAGTTCGTTGCAGTGATAGGTCGGCAACGGACGCGGGCCCACGAGCGACATTTCACCCCGGAGCACGTTGAACAGCTGCGGGATCTCGTCGAGGCTGGTGCGCCGCAGCAGCCGGCCGATGCGCGTGATGCGCGGGTCCTTGCGCAGCTTGTAGAACGTCTCCCATTCCGTCCGCAGCGCTTCATCCTCTTCGAGCTTCTGACGAAGCACCGCCTCGGCATTCGGCACCATCGTGCGGAATTTGAACGTCCTGAACATATGGCCGCCGCGGCCCACGCGTTCCTGCAGGAAGAACGGGCTCTGTTTGTCCTCCATGTAGATCAGGAGCGCCAGCAGGGCGCAGACCGGAAACCAGAGCGGGCTGGTCAGCAGCACCACCGTGATGTCGAACGTCAGCTTCGCGACGCGCGAAAACGGGTTGATGAGGTTGGACGTGATCTCCAGACCGAGGAGGCCGCTCAGGTCGCGCGGCTTGACCCAGAGAGAAGGCGTCTCCAGCAGGTTCGGTACCAGGAGCACCGACCGGTAATAGGAGAGCGGGCCTTCGAGGAGTTCGGTGGCGCGGGCGCTTGTCATGCTCGGCATCGCCAGGATGGCCACGGAGGCCTCCGGCGTCACCAGGTTGGTGCCGCCTTCGATGGGGACGTTCAGCAGCGCCGTATTCCAGGAAGCCGGATCGTCGTCGAAGATGCCGATCGGTTTGTAGCCGAGCCCCTTTTCCGCCTGGAGGAAGCGCACGATACGTTCGGCGAACTCGCCGCCCCCGTAGATTACGGTCGGAAGCCCCCACAATCCCAGCTTGATGAGGAGGCGCTTCACCACCAACCGTACCAGCGGCACGGTAAACACGCTGAACATGAATGACAGCGTGAGCGTGATACGGCTGACGGATTCGGATTGCTTGCTGATGAAGAGCACCACGGCGGCGCCGGCGAAGATGACGACGAGCAGCAGGGTGGTGCGGCGAAGCTCTTCCACGGGCCCAAGACCCCAGCTCGGCAGCAGGTGCGTGGCGGCCGATCCCACCCACCAGGCAGGAATCAGGTACCAGGCCCATTCGGGGATCAGCAGGGCGCCTTGCCAGAAATAACGGATCGAGCCGGCGAGCAGGAAGCCGAGTACGATCGCGATCATGTCGCTGGCCGCGAGAACGAGGATATTCTGGAGCCGATGCCTGAGATAGGACACCAGCCATTCACCTTTACGTGGAAGCCGTTCGTAAAAGGTGCGCTCAGAAAGTACCTCTACAAGTTCCATCTACTATGACCTTAAACAAAATGAGTGACCTGGGCGCCTGTACCGCGGCAGAGTTGGAAGTGGGTACAGACTCCGGGTGCAGACCTGGGGGTGAAGTGTAATCAAAGATACTGGTTCACCCGGGCAGACCGTTCAACCTTGAGCGCAAGCGACATGCGCCAACAGGATGTTGAGGCGTATCGGAAACGATCTTTGGCGAACGGTGGCGCTTTCGATTGGACTACGTAACCCGTAGCCGATGGGCTCATCGCTTACGCCGTCTGCTACCTCGACAGTCGTGTCAGATGCGCCTCGCGCCGAAAAAGACGACGCGAAAAGACGCGAGCCCTGAGCACACGAGCCCGCCTCCCTGAACGCATCATGCCGGATGCGCGCCCCGCTGACCCGGTGGGGCGGCGAGAGCAGGCATCCGGCATGAAAATACGACGGAAGGAGCTATCAATGCTGGTGCATCGCCGCTTCTTCGTGACGGAAATAGGCCAGCGTGCGGCGCAACCCTTCGCGGCGTTCGACCTGGGGCGACCAGTTCAGGATACGCCGGGCCTTGCTGATGTCCGGCTGGCGCACCTTCGGGTCGTCGTCCGGAAGGTTTTTGAAGATGATCTCACTCTGACTACCCGTGAGCGAGATCACCTCCTGGGCAAAGTCCAGGATCGTGATTTCATCCGGGTTGCCGATGTTGACCGGCCCCGTTTCGTCGCTCATCAGCAGGCGGTAGATACCCTCGATCAGATCGTCCACATAGCAGAAGGAACGCGTCTGGCTGCCGTCGCCGTATACGGTGATGGGTTCGCCGTTGAGCGCCTGCTTCATGAACGTCGGCAGGGCGCGTCCATCGTCGAGACGCATCCGGGGGCCGTACGTGTTGAAGATGCGCACGAGCCGGGTGTCCACGCCGTGGTACCTGTGGTAGGCCATCGTCATGGCTTCAGCGAAGCGCTTGGCCTCATCGTAGACCCCGCGGAGCCCGATCGGGTTGACGTTGCCCCAGTATTCTTCCGACTGCGGGTGCACCAGCGGGTCTCCGTAGACCTCGCTCGTGGTCGCGAGGAGGAAGCGGGCGCCCTTCGCCTTGGCCAGGCCGAGCGCCTTGTGGGTCCCCAGCGCGCCGACCTTGAGCGTCTGAATCGGGTATTTCAGATAGTCCACGGGCGAAGCCGGGCTCGCGAAGTGCAGGATGTAATCCAGCGGTCCTTCGACGTAGATGTAGTTGGTTACATCCAGCTCGATAAACGTGAACTGCGGATTGCCAATCAGGTGCGCGATGTTATCGGGCCGGCCTGTTATAAAATTATCGACACAGAGAACCTCGTGACCTTCCTGGATAAAGCGGTCGCAAAGATGCGAACCCAGGAAGCCGGCCCCGCCTGTGACAAGTGTACGTTTCATATTCCGTTACTGCTACGCCAAATCAGGAATCTATCGCTGCATTTCAACGGCGTTCACGTTCGCGGGAACGTGAGGGCGTCCGATCGAAAAGTAGGTAAATCCTTTGTTAGCCATCGTTTCGGGTTTATACAGATTGCGCCCGTCGAAAATCAGCGGCTGGCGCATCATGCCACGCATCTTATCGAAGTCAGGGCGGCGAAACTCATTCCATTCCGTGCAGATCACGAGCGCATCGGCGCCGTCGAGCACGCTGTAACTGTCTTCATGATACGCGATCGTGTCGCCGAGTTCGGCGCGCGTCGTCTGGATTGCCTCGGGGTCGAAGGCGTGGATGTCCGCGCCGTGCGCCTGGAGGCCCCGGATGATGACATGCGCCGGCGCCTCACGGACATCGTCCGTGTTCGGCTTGAAGGACAGCCCCCATATGGCAATTTTCTTGCCGCGGACGTCGCCGCCGAAGTGGTTCAGCACGCGGTCGACGAGCAGGCCGCGCTGGACCTCGTTTATCTCGAGCACGGCGTTCAGCACCGCGAAGGTGTACCCGTATTCATCGGCCGTATACTTGAGCGCCTTGACGTCCTTCGGAAAACAGCTGCCCCCGAACCCGATGCCCGGATACAGGAACTGCTTCCCGATCCGGCTGTCGAGGCCGATGCCGACGCGGACCATGTCCACGTTGGCGTCCACCTTCTCGCACAGGTTCGCGATCTCATTCATGAACGTGATCTTCGTGGCGAGGAAGGAATTCGCGGCATATTTGGTCATTTCGGCGGACCGCGGGTCCATGTCCAGGATCGGGTTGCCCTGGCGGACGAACGGTTCGTAGAGCGAATGCATCAACTCGGCCGCGCGCGGGCTGGTCGACCCGATGACGACGCGTTCGGGCTTCATGAAGTCGTCTACGGCGACGCCTTCACGCAGGAATTCGGGATTGGAGACGACGTCGAAGTGTTCGCCCACTACCAGCTCGCGCGCTTCGAGTACAGCGCGAACCTTGTCGGCCGTGCCGACGGGCACGGTGCTTTTGTTGACGATCACCTTGTAGCCGAGCGCGGGATCCTTGCGCAGCAACTCGGCAATGTCGGCCGCTACGCCGAGCACGTAGGAAAGGTTTGCCGAGCCGTCGTCCGCCGAAGGCGTCGGCAGCGCGAGGAAAATGATCTCGGCGTGCTGCACGGCTTCCAGGAGCGACGTCGTGAAATGCAGCCGCTCCTCGCGGAGGTTACGATCGAAAAATACCTCGAGGCCCGGCTCGAAAATGGTCAATTTGCCCGATTTGAGACGGTCGACCTTGGATTTGTCAATATCGACGCAAACCACCTCGTTGCCCATCTCGGCGAAACACGTTCCCGATACGAGGCCTACGTACCCAGTTCCGATAATGGCGATGTTCATGAGAGCTCAGTGTTTTGAAACCTACTTATCAAAAATGAGACCGTGGGTGGCGTCGAACGAAAGATCTCCTGCGTACGTCGCACACGGCAATACGATCCATTCAGGGGAAAGAAAACGGCCGGGATCCGGCGCCTTCAGAAGTGGACGGGGGGCCTAGAGAAATGAGTCCGAAACCGCGTCAGTGGGTGATGCGCGGCGCCCTCCAGTACCCGATCCGTCGTATCGCCGGGCGCGTGTAGCGGACGCGGCCGGCGCGAAAAAAGAACGGACGGAGGAAGCAGGCTTCCTCCGTCCGTTCGGCACAGCATCGGGATCGAACGATCAGTCTTCCTTGCGGAGATAGCCCAGTTCGAAGAGCTTGCGGAGCACCTTTTCCGCGCTCTCGTCGATCGTTTCGGTCTCGGTCGAGCAGACGACATCCGCGTTTTCCGGGATTTCGTACGGATCGTCGATACCGGTGAAGCCCTTGATCAGGCCGGCGCGCGCCTTGGCGTAGAGGCCCTTCGTGTCGCGCTTTTCACACGCTTCCACGGAGGCGTCGACATACACCTCGATGTAGCCGCCGTAGGCGCTGATCGCGTCGCGGTTGGCCTGGCGGTCATCGGCGTACGGCGCGATCGGCGCGCTGAGGCAGATGCCCCGGTGCTTGGTGATCTCGCTGGCCACGTAGCCGATGCGCTGGACGTTCGTCGAGCGGTCTTCCTTCGTGAAGCCGAGGCCCTTCGTCAGGTGCGTGCGGACGACGTCGCCGTCGAGCAGCGTCACCGGCCGGCCCGAGTGCTCGAGCAGGCGCGTCATGAGCGCGTTGGCGATGGTCGACTTACCCGAGCCCGAGAGGCCGGTGAAGAAGACCGTGAAGCCCTGCTGATGCCGCGGAGGATGCGTCGTGCGCAGCTCTTCCACCACGTCCGGGTACGAGAACCAGGCGGGGATTTCGCTGCCTTCCTGGAGCCGCTTGCGCAGTTCCGTGCCGGAGATGTCGAGCGTCTTCTCGCCTTCCTTGATTTCGTCGACCGGTTTGTACATGTCCAGCTCGGGCACGTACACCATCATCTTGAAGTCGACCATCTTGATGCCGAGCTCGCCTTCGTACTTGGTGACGAGTTCCTGCGCATCGTACGGGCCGTAGAACGACTTGCCGGTGCTGTCGTTGCCCGGGCCGGCATGGTCGCGGCCGACGATCAGGTGCGTGCACCCGTAGTTCTTGCGGATGATCGCATGCCAGACGGCCTCGCGCGGACCGCCCATGCGCATCGCCAGCGGAAGCAGGCTCAGGTGAGCGCGGTGCTCGGGGTAGTGGTTGAGCAGCTTCTTGTAGCAGCGCACGCGGGTGAAGTAGTCGATATCGCCCGGTTTCGTCAGGCCGACGACCGGGTGGATCAGCAGGTGCCCGCCGACTTCGGCCGCGGCGCGGTCCGAAATCTCCTTGTGCGCGCGGTGCATCGGGTTACGCGTCTGGAACGCAACGACCTTTTCGGCATTGCGGCCTTCGAATTCGGCGCGCAGGGCCCGCGGCGTGTGGCGAAGCTCCATGAAGTCGTAATGGATCGGCAGGCGAACGCCTTCGAGCGTGCCGCCGATATAGTAGGCGCCGGCCTGGTCGAACAGGTAGGCGACCGCCGGATGCTTCTTGTCGAGCGAGCCGAAGACCTTTTCCGCCTCGCGCTCCTTGTTGGGTTTCCACACGTCGGAAACCGTGATGAGCGCGATCAGCAGGCCGGTCGGATCACGGAGCGCGATCTTGTCGCCGCCCTTGTAATCCTTCGCCGTAGCTTCGTCCACATCGAGCGTGATGGGCATCGGCCAGAGCGTTCCGTCGGCCAGACGCATCGAGTCCACGACCTGGTCGTAATCCTTCTGCGACATGAAGCCGCGCAGCGGCGAGAAGCCCCCGTTGAGGAGCAGTTCGATGTCGCACAGCTGACGCGCAGTCAGGGTGATGGAGGGGAGATTGATGGCTTCCTGAATCGCGGCATCCAAGTTCTTGTCCTTCAACAGGAGCTCGCAGAGTTCACCACCGTGAGGTTCGATCAGGGTCAAAGTACTCATCCTTTCTTTTTTTGGTTATCGTTTCTTGTTGTCGCCAGTATTGGCACGCTGTCCGAGCAACTGTCGCAGAAACAGCACGACAAAGCGAGGGTTGTGCTTCATATAGCGTTTCCAGAGCCGGCGTGGCTCCATGGCCAGGCGAAACGCCCATTCCAGACCCAGTCGCTGGAGGAAGGACGGCGCCTGACGCACGCGGCCGGTATGGAAATCGAATGCGGCCCCGACGCCTAACATGACCGCATGTAGTTTGTCTTTGTGCTCCGCCATCCATTTCTCCTGCTTCGGGCAACCGATGCCTACAAACAGGATGCGTACGCCGGATTCATTAATCTGCCGGGTATACTGGGCGTCTTCTTCCGGGGTCAAGGGACGGAACGGTGGGGCGATTTTACAACCGATCTGCGTGCCCTTGAATCGTTCGGTCAGGAACGACTCGAAAGCTTCGAGGCTTTCCGGCGTCCCGCCGTACAACCCGATCGGGATGCGTTGCCGGGCGGCCTCCTCGCACACGTGGAGCGTGAGGTCCGGACCGTAAACGCGGGTCGCTTCATCGACGCCCATCAGCCGGAGCGCCCAGACGAGGGGAACCCCGTCCGGTGTGACGAGATCGGCACTGTTCACGATCTGGCTGAACGCCGGGTCGTCGTGCGTCTCCATCACCATATGCACGTTGGCCGCGCATACGTAGCGGGCGCGGCCTTCCTGGGCCCAGCGCACTACTTTTTGCGTCGCGTCGGGATAACTCGTCACATCAACCTGCATGTTGAGGATGTTGCGACTGTCCCTGGTGGCGCTATGCATACGGATTGACGGTGAGAGAGTCGATGATACGCTGCAGTAGGATACACACCCGATTCTTCGTATCAGCCCCGGCAAAATGCTGAAAAAGACACCGCTATGGCTGATAAAGAGGTCATGAATATCCGTGAACCGATTCCTGTTCGACCTTTTTCCCCAGGATCGTCTCATATAACCGGGTAACGCGTTCGGCTTTGAGCGTCCACTCGTTCAAACGCGCGAAGTCGAGCCCTGTCTGGCTCATGCCTTCGAGCCGCTCCGGCTGCCGGTACAGGGTTTCGATGGCGGCAGCGAGGGCGGCGGCCGTCGCTTCGGGCGAGGTTACGGGGACGCGCAGGCCGGCGTTGTCGGGCACGAAATCATGCGCACCCTGGTGGTCGAGCGTTACGACAGCGAGGCCATTGCTCATGGCCTCCAATAACTGGGAGCCGAACGAATCCCGCAGGCTCGTAAAAAGAAATAATTCGTGTTCTTCGTAGGCGCGTTGCACCTCGTTCCAGGGCACGCGTCCGGGCCAGGTCACCCGGTCTGTCAGGCCCAATTCGGCGATCCATTGGTGTACGTGTACCTCCTCCGGGCCATCGCCGAGTATCGTCATCCGGAACGGAATCTTAAGTTTCGCCACGGCTTCCAGCGAGAGCCGGAGCGCTTTCCGCTCGAGGAGGCGCCCGACCCACAGGATGTGGGCGGTGTCGTCGCGGAAGCGCCGTTTCGGCTCGGCGGCATAGTAGGAGGCCGGCAATCCCGTGTCCAGAAACAGCTCGGTCCGGCGCGCGCCCATGCGCCGGGCGATGCGGAGCGTCTCGCTGTTCGTGGCCAGCAGCAGCGTCGTATTCCGGAGCATCCGCCGCGTCGCGCGCAGATGCGGGAGCCACCGCTCCGTAATGTGGGTGCGGATGGCCTCCTGGCGCCACCGCGTCGGGAAGTACCTCGAGAACGCCGCCGGCGCGACCTGGCCGCCGCCCACGGGGCCAAACACGAACGGCTTGCCGAGCCGCCAGAGCCAGGAGCCGCCGATCAGGCTGCCCCACGTCACGTGGTGCGCCAGGTCGATCGGCTGCTCCGCGACAATCTCCCGGCCCTGACGGAAGGCGGCGCGCTGCCACAGGAAGTAGTGCGCGTAGACGCCGAACAGGCCTTTGATAAACCGCTTATAGCGCGCCGGGATGTCGACGAAAACAAAATGCAGATTCGGGATGGGCGCCTCCTCCATCGCGCGCTCGATCGCTTCGCGCGCCAGGGGACGGGTCATCACCCAGACCTCATGTCCCTGCTTCGCCAGATGGGTGGCCCAGTTCCAGCCGAAGCCTTCCTCCGATCCCCGGTTCGGTTCGCAGGCATAGGCCGATAACAATACTCTCATAGTCTGTAGGATCAGCGATGGGCGCAAACCGCGGGCCGGTGCGCGCATTGACGGCTGGTGCCGATGCTCGAATGGTGCGCCTAGTATTCATTGCGCCGGCATCGACGTGGCGGAATCCCACCTCACAGCGATCGCTTACCTGAGGACTGACAGGCCGGATCGGCCGGGAAGCAGGATATATAGCCCGTGATGTATTTGAGGATCAGGGACGCGTCGAACGCCGTGACGGCGCCGTCGCCGCTGGCGTCGGCCGAAGCGCGTCCCGAGAGATCCAGCAGTCCGCTCGCATGCTGGAGCACCAGCGAAGCGTCGAGCGCGGTTATGAGCCCGTTACCGGAGGCGTCGCCGGGAACGCCGGCGTTCGTGTCGTCCGGGGCGCCGTTCGAAAACTGATCGGCGCCGGGATCCGCGCTGGTGACAGGGCGAGGGTCTCCGTCGAAGTCGGCGAGAAGCGGCGGTATATCCGAAGGCAATGCAACCGCCTTTCCAATGATTTGCGAACCGTCGGCCAGTCTCCAGCCCTTCACCATGTCGGTGGTGTCAACCACGTGCGGCTTCGAAAGGTCCGCTACCATCGAATTGTAATCGGTCTGCGCGGCGTTCTGCCAGTCTTTGAGGCTCGACGATTTCGTGACGCTCGCACCGTTCGCCGGCCTGAACTGGAACGTGTTGAATTCGTTGGTCGCGTAATTCCGATACCAGAGCACGTTCCCGTCGCCCTTGTTGGTGCGGGCGTCGTCCACGTTGGCGTGTTCCTCGAAGGAGAGCTCGCTCGACTTGTGGTCGGAGTTGAGCACGATCTTCGTGTTGGCGACGAAGAGGTTGTTGTAATACCGATTGCCGGTCGCCTTGGCGCGGTAATCCGCCCGGATGCGCATGCCCCCGCCTTCGTTGGCCATCATCGTGTTATGGATGATGACGTTGCTGTTGGCCGCATGCACGAGCAGGCCGTAGCCGTAGAAGGAAGGGCGCGCAAAACGCGCGCGCGTCATCACGTTGTTGCGGACGATGGTGTTGTTCGTCAACAGCTCGAGGAAGAGGTTGACCCCGTAGTTGTTGTCGAAGACGCTCTGCTCGATCACGTTGTTGTAATTCTCGGTGTCGAGCCAGAGGCCGGGCCCTTCGTTATCCGAGAACGTAAGGTAACGGAACGTCGAGTTGGTCGTGTACAGCCACTTTCCGCCGCCGGACTCCCAGAACGGCTTGTAGCCCTTCCAGTTGTTGTACCGGCTCTCGGCATATTCGAGCAGGCAGCGGTCGCAGTATTCGCCGCGGATGCCGCTCATGCCGTTGCTGAAGGCGTACACGCCGCGTGCCACGTGGTTATTGCCCCGCATAAAGATGCCGGCGCCGTTGTTCCATTCGGCCGTCACGTTCTCGATGAGCGATCCTTCGCTGCCGACGCAAATCGCGCCGGTAAGCCCGTCGTTCGCCGTGTGCCGGAACGTCAGGTTCACAAAATGGAAGAAGCCGCGCTCCTCGCCGACGTTGCAGTTCGATTCGCTGCCGGACGGCGTAAAGAGGTTGTTAGACCGGCTCGTCTCCATCTTCGCATTGTTGGGGTTCTTGCCGTTGGGCAGCCACGCGAAGAGGGTGTTCGGATTGTCGGGCGAGCCCTGCAGGAAGAAGGTCCCTTCCTTGACATCGGCGCGGGTATACACAGCCTTGAGCATCTGCCCGTCCGCGATGACCACGTCTCTACGGCGCGCATCGTCGTCCTGTGGCACGCCGTCGTTGACGCGGCGCACCCAGAGCGGCGGCAACGTCCAGGTCATTTTCCAGACACTGCCGCCGTCGAGCGTCCACGTCCCGGCCAGCGGGGTGGCGCCCGAGATGACGACGTCTTCGCCCGGGTAGCCGACGTACGCGATCCGTTTTCCGCTCGTGCCGCCACGCGCGGGGATGATTTCACCGTAATAGACCCCTTCCCGGATGAGGATGGCGTCCCCGGGTTGTACGCTGCTATGTTGGGCGGCGTATTTGACTGTTGCCCAGGGCGCGGTCTCGGTGCCCGGGTTGGAATTGCTGCCCTTGGCCGCGTCCACCCAGTGGATCACGCCTCCTCCCGCCGTCAATACCACACGCACAGGCTGACAGGTGCCGTTTGCACCGCACATATTGCCTGGCCCACAATCCTGCTGGAGGTAACACTGCTGAGCGGAAGCGGGGGGTACGAGAAGAGCGGTAAGGAGAAGAGCGAATAGGTACACGATTCGATTAAATCGCATAGACATTCACCGTTGTCGAGTAGAAAGGTAACGTCGGGGGGAATCGTTCTGGATCTCGGATCCCGACAAAACAGAGGATGCGTTGGACGGGAGGGGGGCTTTCCGTCGTGTTCAGTGACACCACTCTGCTAAGGCATAATTATGCCAAACTCGATCCCGGCGAAGGGGTCCCGGGAAAAAAGATGGGCCGGCTCGTCCGCTTATTTCGCCTGCGCAAGTCGAAATGGCGGCAAACGCCCGGGGAAAGCGCTTCGAGGCGCTCCGACGCCGGGTCAGGAGGCGAGGTGGCGCTCCCGAACGTTCGTTTCCGTCCCGCCGGCCGGGACGTGCATCGCGTCCTCGAGGACCGAGATCACGCCCGCCCGCACCTGCTGATTCCAGGACGATCGGTACGATTCGAGATGCAATGGCTCCGTATTGAGACTCCGGATGCCGGCGATGATGGCCTCCGGCGTGTTCTCCACCAGGGTAGCCCATTCCCCGAAGAGCGTCTCGGAGAGGGTGGAGCGGCTGGCGATCAAGGGGGTGTTGGACGAAAGGGCTTCGCAGGCGCCGGACTGCTGCGTCGCGACCATGTTCGTGAGCGCGATGGCGGCCGTGCTCGTGCACAGCATCCGATGGTAGTCCTCCGTGCTCAGGAAACCCGTCAACTGGACATTCTTGCACGCCTCGATCCGCTGCCGGATCGCCGACGGTATTTTTTTGAGATCGGCCGTGATCACAAAGGTCATGTCCGGCACGCGTTCGATCACCTCGGCGATGGTGTCGACCGGTTCATCCGGGTCGAACGAGCAGATGAACAGGATCTTGCTGTCCTCACGCACCGCGCCCTGAACCTCGATCCGCTGCAGCGGATCGGCCACGACGAAAAACGGCTTCTCCGGATAGTCGGTGTGGAACAGGTCCAGCACCTCCGGATTGTGCACCAGCACGGCCTTGGCGCGGCGCATGACGGTGTTGAATAACGGGAGTTTGTGCCAGTAGGACTGGAAGACCCCGTTGTGGGCGTCGAGGATGTACGGCAGCTTGCAAATGATCGCCGGCAGCGCCGCATAGTGCGGCGGCGCCTGGACGATCGCGTAGCTCGGGCGCGTCCGAAGGATGTGGAAAACCGTTACGATGAGCTTGTACAGATAATCGAGCGGCCGCAGGCGCTTGCTGCGGAAGAGGTGGGGGATCCACTTGATCTCGGCGTCAAAAAGCGGCGCCAGCACCTCGGCGCGTCGCTGATACCCCTTCCAGACGATAAACAGACACCGCTCCTTGCGGGATGTATTCCTTTTCATGAACCCTTAGGGTCTGTATGAATCACAATGGTCATAGGGCGAACCCGCGCGCCCTGCCGCGCCGCGTTCGGGAGAGGGGCCGGCCCTCAGGCGGTGAGCCGGAGGCGCTTCAGGAAGTGTACCGTTACACGGATCATGTCGCACGTAAAAAATGACAGGAATTGGATCGGGGAAGTGGCTGTTTTGAGCGCGAAATAAAATCTGAACTTGACCCAGAACGACGAGCGGAAGTCGAAGAAATAACGCCGGGCATCGCTCAGCCGGTAGACCTCCTTCACGTCGAACTCGTACGTCTTGTTTACATGGCTGCGCACCACGGCGCTGTAATACACCACCTGACGGTACCCGCGGCGCGCGGCGCGAACGGGGAATTCCGTATCGCCCCGGTGCTTGAAGTGCACCTCGTCGTACAGCCCGATTTCCTTGAAAACGGAGACGGGCGCCAGCATGCCGCGGCCGGTCAGCTGGGAGACCTCGACGGCGTGATCCTCGGCGAACTCGGAAAGCCGCTTGCCCACATGCAGCACCCGGTCTTTCGCCGTAAACCAGTTCGTGATCCGGCCGCCATCCCAGATGGTATCTTCCGTCTCGATATCGACGACGACCGAGCCGACGAGCGTGCGCGGGTGCTGACGAGCGTAGGCGACGAGCCGGCTGACATACGTCCGGTCAAACTCGAGATCGTCGTTGATGATCAGCACGAAGTCGTCATCGGATGCCTGTTTCAGCACGTGCCGCAAGCCGGCGTTGGTGCCGCCCGTCCACCACAGGTTGCCGTCGCCGGCGATGATGTCCACCGTCGGAAACTCGGCGCGGATCATGTCGGACGTCCCGTCGGACGAGCCGTCATCCACGATGACCGTCCGAATATCGGGGTAGTCTTGCTGCTGAAGACACGCCAGAAAATGCTGGGTGATCGCCTTGCGATTGAATACCGGTGTGACGACGTAGACCATGCGGATAGGTAGATGTCAGAATACGGTTAGCCGGACGCGCGGTCGTTCAGGCGATAGGGCGCAGGCGGCGGTGTCCCAATCGGGCGGTCAGCGCGGAGACCGTCATGCGGACATAAGGTAATGACCCGTACAGCGGCCAGAGCAGGCCGGCGTATTTTCTGGCGAAATACATCCACTCGCGAGGAGGGAGGCCTTTCGGACCGGTTACCTGGCGCCAGCGCTCCCGCAGCGTGAGGCGCGTATCGAGCCAGCTCCCGTCTACCGGATTGGTCGCGCAGGTGCCGCAATAGCCCGGAGCGATCCAGACGGACACGCCGGCCTGGACGGCGCGCAGCGAATAATCGATATCGCCGATGGCGTGCGAGAAGCCGTCGTCCAGGTTGCCGACCTTCCGGGCCACCGCATCCGGGATCAGCACGCAGTTGCCGTGCATGATCACGCAGGGAAGCGGATGGTCGACGGGTTCGACGAGCTCAAACTTCAGGGGGTGCCAGGTGCTGCTCCGCACGGACCCGCCGTACGTGAGCGATCCCGTTTCGGGATCCTGCACCGAGCCGACGAGCATGTTCTGCTCGTAGCCGGCCTTTCTGAGCTGTCCGAGCGTATCCAGAAACCCGCGGAGGGTGCCCGGATACAGCTGCGTGTCGTCGTTGAGCCACAGGTAGTAGTCGGATCCGATGGACATCGCCTCGGCGAATGCGCTGCGCATCCCGCCGTTCCAGTACAGCGAGCCATCGCCTTCCAGCAGGCGCACCCCGGGAAAGGAGGACGCGATCGCCTCGCCGGTCCCGTCGGTGCTCCCGTCATCCAGTACGACGGCCGCGAGCGTGACGTCGTCCGGCACGGTCTGTCCGAAATACATCTCCAGGCACTTCAGCGTCAGCGGCTTCCTGTTGTGGCAAGCAAGGACGGCTGTGATGCGGATGGCTTCGGACATTGAGATGGAAGGAGGCTGCGTTGCGGCTGCAAGGGGATGGGCAACGGGCATCCGCAAGGGAATGGCCCAGCGATCGGTAAACTACACGAATCCAGGATGCGGCGTCTGTACCTTTCCAATTCGTCACACGACCGTGGGTTTCGCAGAAAGCCACGGCCATGCGCCGCCGTGGAAGTATCGACCGCGCCGGCCGGCGTTTAAAGCTTCTTGTTGCCGGTCAGCTTTTTGAGGCTTCTGGCCGCGTACAGCGAGACATGCTTCATAAAGAACTCCGCCGGGTTGCGACGGGCCAGTCGGATGCGCGTCCAGTCGATCGACAACGGCTGCTCCGCCGCATGCGAGCGTTCTCCGCCCGAAATGCATCGGATTTCGTTGATGTTGCCCACGGGCAGCGGCAGATCGATATCATCCAGATCGATGATGTCGATTTCCTTGAGCGTATCCTGATTGATGACCGCCAGGTAGCCCCGCGTCTTGTCGCGCGCGCCGCGCTCGGCGTGCTCCGAGAAGCCGATCACGATCTGGTTGTCCACCACCGAGATCCCCTTCGTGTGGCCGGGATAGGAGAGACGGGTGATGACTTCCTGGGTCTCGAGGTCGGCCACGACGAACTGGCCGGTCGAAGACCCATTGTAATACAGCCGGTTCTTTTCAAGGAAAACGTTGTGGCAACCGTGGTCCCAGATGCTGATCGAGTGCCGGAACGTAAAGCCGGCGCTCGGGTCGTGGTCGAGCACCGCCAGCTCGGTCAACGTGCGGCCCTTGTTATGCAACAGCGCATAAATCTGGTTGCCGCACGGGAAGACCGAGTTGATGTGGTTGTGGTCGAAGCTCTTGCCCTCGAAATGGTACGAGTGGTACGTCGATCCATCCAGCGTCTGGTAGACGATGTTGTTGAAGTCGGTATTCGTAAAGTAGATACCGTCGTTTACACAGCTGATCTGGTGGATCGCACCCGTTTCGCCGAGGAAGGGGATGGGGTCGGCCACCTCTTCGAGCGTCTGCCGGTCGAGGACACGTACCTTGCGGTCGTCTTGCTTGACGAGCACCGCATCGTACTGATCGTTGCGCAGAAATCCGATGCCATAGTGATGGCCGGTGGCGAGGGGGCGTGCGTCGAGGATGCGCCAGTTTTCGTCGAATGTCAGGGCAAACAATTGCGAGTGGGTCGCAATTAAATACGTCATGTTTCCAGTCTATTTTGGAGCGCCTGGGCTCGGGGTATTCGTACTAAAGGTGCGGATGCACGCGTCGTAACTGGGGGAGACGTCTAAGCTTGTCCTGGAGCAAACGGAGTTCCAGAAATTGGTAGATAAGGCCGTATGACATGCGGGCGATGTCTCCGCCCGTCCGTTTCAGCGAAAAAGGGATCGTGTCAAGCTCCTGACGAAGCGCCTCGATATCGTAGCCGAGCGTGGCGAGGCGTTCAGCCCCGAGCCAGTTCAGATACCGCCGGCACCACCATTTGCGGAGGGGGTTCCTGAGCGATTGTTTCCATTTTTCCAGAGAACGGTCACTGATAGACCTGTAGGCCTTGACGCCTGTGGGGTCGCCCATTTCGCCGGCCAGCTTCACGCTCTGAAAGTCTGCGATCATGGCCGGCTCGAACGGGAGACCGAGATACGTACACAGTTCATTGCAAGATAGTTCGGGCTCGGATATTAAGTCTTCATAACGAATGCTGAAGGCCCGATTCTCATATTTCTCATGCGCGGCGAACAGGCGCTCAAACCCCTCGTACAGGTCAATTTTGAAGAAATAGAGGTACCAGTGCCCCCGATGCCACGTGTCGAGCATCGAGGAGATGACGGAGAGGGGATTGCGCCAGAGGAAGACAAACCGTGCATCCGGAAACAGCTCGAAAATCTCGTCCAGGATGAGGTGATAACGAGGCGTCTTGTCGAGGAAAAAACGTGATCCCGGCCGCGCGCGATCGGTATACAGGCGCAGGGCGAACTCCCGCATGCCCTCGAGGAAAGAGGCGCGCCCGCTGGGCATCGCGGTGTAGAAGTCCTTTACCGCCTCGACGACGGCGTTCTGGTCGTAGCTGGTATAAATGCCCTCGCTGCGCAGGGCGCTCGTGAGGGGCAGCAACACCCAGGGCTCGGCCGCGGTGTCGATGGCCGTGTGTTTGGCGAGGATACGCTGGAGGAGCGTCGAGCCGCTTCGGGGCAGCGAGAACAGGAAAATGGGCTGTACGGATTCGCTCACGACGCGGAAGGGCCTTTTTTCGGACGATACAGGGCGACGGAGACGATTTTAAGCCGGTACCAGACGACAAACGCGGCGATGGTATTCCACAGGATGATCGACAGCGCCGTGGCGTAGGCCGCGCCGATGGCGCCGTAGGCCGTGATCAGCCCTACGTTCAGCGTGACGTTGATGATCGCCGTAAACCCCATGATCTTGGCCGAGTCGCGCTGGTGGCCGGTCATGTTCAGCAGCAGCAGCGCCGGCCCGGTGAACGCGTTGACGATCTGGCCGAGAATAAGCACCTTGAGCAGCGGCGCCGCCGCCCCGAAGCCTTCGCCGAAGATGGCCTCCATGTACGCGGAGCCGAAATACAGCACGACGGCCCCCATGATGGCTACCGCAAACACGGCATTCGCGCCGATGGTAACGATCTTTTGCAGGTCGCTGAGCTTGCTGCGTGAGAAAAGATCGGCCGTGATCGGGTAGAGAATGGCGTTCGTCGCCGTCAGCGCGATGATGAGCAACTGGGCCACCTTCGAGGCGACGTTGAAGATCCCTACATCATCGGTACCTGAAATGAGACCCAGGAGGATAAGGTCCGCCTCGAAAATGACGAGGTTGAACCCGGAGGTCCACATCATGTCCCGAGACGTGGTGTACCAGTTCTTGTTGTCGTAGACGGGCGTCGCCGTCCGGGTCTCGGCCGGCAGCGTGCGGCGCACCATCAGGCCGGCGAGGATCAGGGCGAGCAGCGTGGCGGCGAGGTTGATCACCATCGAGAACTCGGCGGAGATGTACTCCGAGCCCGCACCCGAATCGATGCGCCCCATCGTCGTCCAGCTGTACACCGCCAGCGTGAACAGGGCGATAAGCCCCGGCCGGGCGATGCGAAGCGGCACCTGCGACTGCGCCACGCGCTTGAAGCCATCCAGCACGCCTTCGCTCACCTGCAGATAGGAGAGCAGCGGCAGCGAAAGCAAGGCCAGCATCATCGTCTTCAGGAAGGTATCGCCCCCGTAATAGGCGCTGATAGGATCCCAGAAGAGCCACAGGATGGATGCGCCGAGCAAGGTGGCGCCGCACGAGATCAGGTACGTGGTCCGCCGGCAGAACACCATGAACCCGCGGATGCGGGCCCAGTCCTCCTGACCCCGGTAGGCAGCGAGATAACGAATGGCGGATTTGTTGAATCCCAGACGGCCGACGGTGGCCAGGACCGTCAGCCAGGCGAGCGCATACGAGTAGTCGCCGTAGGCCGGCCCCAGATGGTTCGTGAGTACCCCGGTCGAAAGAAACGCCACGCCCGCGGAGGCAATGCGCGCAACAAAGCCTCCGCTCGACCCGCGAACGAGTTGGGCAACGAGCCCTTTGCTGCGGATTCGAGCTAGAAACTCTCCCGCGAAACCCGAACGGGCCTGGATCTGCATTCTCAAATACGGGTTGCGAAGGGTAGGGACGCGCCCGCCGTGTGGGTCCTGAGGGGCGTCGTGTACTCGCAAAATAAAGTGAATAAATAGCTTCTGGCTACCGGAATATTAAGAAGATGCCAGGGTGTCCAGTTCCTTGTAGAGGTCGACATAGCCCCATCTTTCGATGATATCCCCCACCTTCTGATCCACGGCCGACAGCAGGTCCGCCGGGATTTCTTCCTGCCAGGATGCAATCTGTCCCTTGCGAAACGTGTGCCGTCCTGGCCCGAACAGCTCGCCGACCACCTGGTCGATGGGCGGGTTGGGAATATCGAGGGCCTCGGACAGCCGGCGCAGCGTGTCCCGCTGTATCTCGTCCGAGCCGCCGCCGCGATTGCCCACGAGATCCTCGAAACGGATCTTGAGCGTGTGCTCGGACGTCAGCCAGCCTTCGAGCGCCAGGCAGCGAATCCGCAGCGGCTCAAGATACGCGTTCGCAAAGCGCCGGCCGTTGAGAACGGCCTCGAACCGGTCCTCGAGCGAGAGCTTTGAATACTCTCCGTGCAGGACGTGCTCCTTGCGCTGGGCGACGTAATGCACGAACGAGACGAGCACCGCGCGGGGATCCCGGAATACGATGATCGGCGTGATGTCGTGCGCGACGACGGCGTCGAGCAGGGCGGTCGAGTAGCCGACATGCGCGGTGAAAAACGAACGGCTCGGCGCGCTTTTCAGCATGCGATGCACGGTGCTGCGCGCGATCTCGACCGGCGTGTCGATCCCGACGAGATAGCCCTGACGCATCGGCATCATGGAGAGCCGGCGCACTTTGCTTACGAGCCCCGGATTGAGGACCTGCGCCGAACCAATGTGGTTGCGCTCGGAATACCCCATCAATTTGAGGCACTTCGCCGTCAGGTGTGTGCCGGACTTGGGAAGCGAATTTATAAATGCTTTTTTCATCGCTGATTCGTCACGAACGCTCTAGGAGCGGGTCGAAGGGGGGGTCAGATGCGATTCTGGGCGTAATAGGCACGATAATACAGACGCGCAGCCTCCTTTTCCTCGGCATGATTCTGCGCTACCGCAAGCCCCATCCCGACGAACAACCAGGTAAAGGGCTCGAAGTCGTAGGCGACATAATAGGCGGACGCGCCGATCAGCACCACAAAACTCAGCAGCGCGGTCATCTTGTAAAAGGGATCGAGCGTTTCCTTGTACGTCCTGCGCAGACGGACGAGGGTTTGCAGGGCAAACATGAGGTAGAGGATGAGCCCAATGACGCCGATCTGGTACAATAACTGGATATATTGATTGTGGAGCATCGCTGTTACTATCGATCCGGTCGGCGACCGTAACTGAAAGTAGTTGCCGAGCCCCTTGCCCTCGAGTATGTGCGCCTTGCTTTGCGCCAGGGCATCCATCCACAGGTAGTAGCGCCAGCTGGCGGTCTGGTCCTCGGAAGGCGCCGTCAACGCCGTCATGCGCTCTCCAATATACCCGAACAGGTTGAGATCATCATAGACCAGCCCCAGCGTGATCGTGCCGACGATGGCGATAAACGCCAGCTTCATCACCATCCCCATCCGAAAATAGCCCATCATGAACAGGACGAAGAGGGAGACGATCGCGGCCAGCCAGACGGAACGGTGGCTGGCGATGATCGTGAGCGCCATGGAGATGCCGATCAGGCCGGCGAGCAGGACGTTGCTGCGCCACCAGAACCCGAACTGCTTCATCAGGAAAATGGCGAGCGTCCCCCAGAGGAGCGCGAGCGAGCCGTGCTGGTAAAGCCACTTGGCGTACGCGTTGAAAGAGAAATGGTGGACATAGCCCCCGCGAAACAGGCCGATGACGATGAACGAGAGCGTCATCAGCAGCAGGATCTGGAAGACGCGCCATTGATCCTGCCGGCTCCTAGCGAAAATGACCACATACGGGACGATCAGGATCTCGCGGAAATACGTCCGAAACTCGCCGATCGGGCTGACGATGCCGAACATCATCATGGACCGGGCGAGCTCGAAGACCATCCACCCCATAAAAATAGTCCACCACACATTTTCCCGGAGCAGGACATTTTTTGCCCGATAATCCCCGCTGAAAACCTTGATGGCCATGGCCGCCAGCATGGCAAAGAGGACCGGGTCTCCGTAGAGCATGTCGACCCCGCCGCCGACGCTGATCGAGGGTTCCACGTAGTTGGAGTAGTCCCAGATCACCATCTCGACCATGAGCTGGGTGGAAAGACCCCAGAGCAGGAGCATCACCCAGTGGTATTTATAGGCGATGAGCACGAGCCCGAAGGCGAAACACAGGCCGTTCAGCATCAGAACGACCTTTTCACCGCCGAAAACGAGGAACGCAAAGAACGACAGCGCGATGAGTACGACCGCGCTGATTTCTAACGGCGAACGCCGGCTTGAGCTTTTTTCAAGCAGGCTGGACATGGTATTCGATGCGTTTGAATTTGGGTGAAGGAGGAAGGCACTCCGCGCACGTCCTCTAGGTCGTCACGGCTCGAACTGGATGCGTTATCGACGAACAAGTACAGTGCCACAGGCGCTGTTTTGTTTCGTCTAAAGCGGCAAGCTTTGGATGATTCTGGCCTCCGCATTGGATGAACTGTGGGCCGTCATGACCAGTGCGGTGTCGGGTGGGATATCGATCAGGGTGGCGCCCCGCAGCCGGCCGGCCGCATCGGAGCGGAAGGCGCGGACGGGCTCGCCGGTCAGACGGGCCAGCTGGACGTCGGCCAGGGGAAGCGTGACGAGGTCGGGCAGCCGGCTGGTGCGCGGCCGTCCCATGGCCGAGCCGGGCAGCGTGAGCGACCCTCCGCCGCGCGGCGTGTCGTCGGGCGCGTCCACCAGGTTGCGGATGGCCAGCCGGGCCACGGGGTCGGCCGGCCGCGGGTCGAAAGCCATCTCCAGGAAATTCCAGTAAAACGGGCCGCTGGCCTCGTCGAGGTCGGGCGAATGGTAGTCCTCGTGGTACAGCGCGCTGACTTCCAGCGGGCGGCCGTCGTAGTCGGTCATCTGCCGGCCGAAGTTTTCCTTCGGCGTCCGCCCCGAATTGCGCCCGATGGGTCCGAAGCAGCACTCTGCCACCCCCTGATGGGTGTTCTTCATGATGCAGCCGTTGTGGACGTCGCCGTAGACGGTGACGATGCCGTCGCGGCTGCCGAAGAGCTCGAGCACGCGATCGGAGCCGGCGGCCACCCAGCCGGCGTAATCGGCGGTGACGCGATCGTCCTGGTTGAACATCAGCCGCGTGTCGTCGTCGCGCTCCACGCCCGACCAGATGGTGTGGAGGCCGTTGATCCCGGTCACGCAAATGAGCGGCGACGCGTCGGTCCGCACGTTCTGCTGCAGCCAGGCGAACTGTTCTTCGCCGAGGAGCGTCCGCGTGGGATCGGTACGGTCGTACAGATGCGGTTTGTGCCCCCAGCCGTTGTCGTCCCAGATCCGCGTGTCCTGCGAGGTGCGCCAGAGGCGGGCGTCCATGATGTAGAGCGAAAAATCGCCGGCCGGCGAACGCCATCGGCGCCAGTTGCGCGGGTTGGCGGTCGGATCCGGGTTTTCATCGCCGCTCATCAGGTGGCGCACCATCTGGAAGTTGCGGCGCATGTAGGCGGCATCCTGCCCGAGGTCGTCTTCCTGGCGGACGAGCCGTTGCTCGGGGCCCTTCACGTCGTCCATCCCGTAGTCGTGATCGCCGGGGTTGACCACGTTCCAGTGCCGCATCATCTGCCAGCGCGTAGTCGGGCCGGCGAGGGTGGTGGTGATCACCTTGTAGGCGTCGTCGGCGCTGGGCGGCGGAAACATCAGTTCGAGGTACCACACGTCGTCTTCCCAGAGCATGATCTGGAAGTCGTAGGCTTCGAGATGCTGGTACCCCTCGGGCGTCGGCTGGTCGTGCACGTACCACGCCTGGTACTTTTCGGCGCGGGGCAGGTTGGGGCCGTTGGCGTGGATGGAGTGGCAGCTCAGTCCGCAGAGCTTGTAGGGCGCCTCCAGGCGCGGTAAGCGGCCCGTATAGAGGCCGCTGGAAGGCACGGTCCCGATAAAACCTGTGCCGGCGCCCACGCTGGCCGTCCCGATGCGCGGGTCGGCGGTGTAATCGATGCCGTTTTTCCAGACCGTGTAGTACAGGGTTCTGGAGGACGGGTCGAAGGGCAGGATGGCCTCGAGTACCGCCGTGTTGCGGCGGTAGGCGTTCGTGATCACGGGCGCCTCGGCCGCGAGCGGGATCGATTCCCAGCCGGCCGCCGGCGTCTCCGTGTCCGCGATCCGCAACTGGGCCACGCCGCCCTCGTTCCGGAAAAGCGCCATGAACGTGCAGCGCCATATACCGTCTTCCTCCCGCAGGGAATCGAGCAGGGCATAGGCCACATGGAGCTCGTTGAGCGGAGTCTCCAGCATCTCGTTGTCGCGCGGCGCCAGCATGAGCTGACTGAAGGACATGTCGAGCATGCCGCGCCCGACGACGCCGAAAAAGCCTTCCGTGTAGGCTTCGCGGTTCGCATTCGGCACGGTGACGGAATGCCACGTGTCGTCGTAGAACAACATGGCTTCGATCGAGGCGTACCGGGGATCCGTACCGTCGACGAAGAGGAGGATGGAGCCGGTGTCGCCTTCCCGGGGTGGACGCGTCCGGATTTCGGCCCGGCTGTCCACCGGCTTCAGCGTATCGGCGGTGTGCGGATACACCCCGAACCGGCCGTCGTCCGTCCAGATCGCCATCCACGCGGCGGAGTCGCCGGCGCTGCCCGGAAGCAGCCGATCGATAAACGAATCGCCTTCCTGGCTGCCGGTCCAGCTCTCGTTGAGGCACTCGGAGCCGAAGCAGAGGCCGAAGAGGGCGTAGCCGGGGCGGTCCTGCCGGTTCGGGGTGCCTTCCCGGTAGGCCGGCACGGCGTGGATCGTAAAGTCGAGCTGAATGCTGTAGTTGCCCCGCAGCCACCAGTCGCGCCGCCAGATCATGCCGTACGGCAGCGACACATCGTAGTCGATCGGCATGTGCTGATCGCCGCGATTGCGCCAGTGCCAGGGAAACGAGTCGGTTGGCCGGCGGTCGCCCATGTTTTCGAGGCGCCGGCGCATCCGCTGGTTTTCTATCCGCCAGTACCCGGGGTTGACCGATTCCCACCCGTCGCCGAGGCCGAGGGCATCCTCTCGGGCGAAATCGTCCACAACGACCGTGCGCACGCCAGCGGCCGAGATTGACGTCCCGGGAGGACGGTCACTCGCCGTGGGTGCGCACGCGGAAAGTAGAAGGCTGCTGCCGAGGCCCGTCGCTCCAAGCGTGCCTACGGCCTGGAGAAATTGCCTGCGTGAAACAGACTCAGGTGCGTCCATTCGTACGGGGATCAGGCGACGTGACGTTCACGCAAGGTGAGTTCATCACGAGCCGCTTCCAGGTCCGAGTCGACCATGTCGCGCACCATCTCGTCGAGCGTGCAGGTGGCTTCCCAGCCGAGAACGGCCCTGGCCTTGGCCGGGTCGCCGAGCAGGAGGTCGACTTCCGTCGGACGGTAATAACGCGGATCTACCTCGACCACGACTTCGCCGTTGTCGGTCCGGTAGCCTTTTTCATCCTCGTCCGAACCCTTCCAGGCGACGGTGATGCCGACGGACGCAAACGCGGCCGTGCAGAAGTCGCGGACGGTGGTGGTTTTTCCGGTGGCCAGCACGTAATCGTCCGGCTGATCCTGCTGCAGCATGCGCCACATCCCTTCGACGTAGTCGCGGGCATGGCCCCAGTCGCGCTTGGCGTCGAGGTTGCCGAGATAAAGCTGCTTCTGCAGACCCAGGTGGATACGCGCCGCCGCCCGGGTGATCTTGCGCGTGACGAAGGTCTCGCCGCGAAGCGGGCTCTCGTGGTTGAAGAGGATGCCGTTGCAGGCGAACATGTTGTACGCCTCGCGATAGTTCACCGTGATCCAGTAGGCGTACAGCTTCGCGGCGGCATACGGGCTGCGCGGATAAAACGGGGTGGTCTCGCTCTGCGGAACGGCCTGGACCTTGCCGTACAGCTCGCTCGTCGACGCCTGGTAGAACCGCGTCGTGTCCTGCAGTCCGAGGATGCGGATGGCCTCGAGGAGGCGCAGCGTCCCGACGGCGTCGACGTTGGCGGTATATTCCGGCGTCTCGAAGCTTACCTGGACGTGGCTCTGGGCGGCCAGGTTGTAAATCTCAGTGGGCTGCACCTCCTGGACGATACGGATCAGGTTCGTCGAGTCCGTCAGATCGCCGTAGTGGAGAAAAAAGCGCGCACTGTCGACGTGCGGGTCGACATAGAGGTGATCGATACGCTGGGTGTTGAAGGAACTCGCGCGGCGCTTGATGCCGTGGACTTCATAGCCTTTTTTGAGGAGCAGCTCGGCCAGATAGGCGCCATCCTGACCGGTGATGCCGGTGATCAGTGCACAGGGTTTTTTCATGAGTGCAAATCTATAGAGATTATTGGATTACTTGGATTGACTCGGGTCCGCCGGCGCGTGAGGGCGCGGCGTCATACGGCGAGATAATGATCCTGGAACCACTCGTACGAGAGGCGAATGCCCTCTTTGAGGGATGTCCTGGCCGTCCAGCCGAGGGTCGTCATGCGCGAAACGTCCATCAGTTTCCGGGGCGTTCCGTCCGGCTTCGTGGCGTCGTACTCGATCGGGCTCGCGCTGCCCACGACCTCGCGCACGAGCTCGGCCAGTTCCCGTATGGAAAGATCGTGCCCGACGCCGACATTGAGAATGCCGTCCGGCGCCACCCGGTAAATCGCTTCCGCCGGCTGTTCCATCGCGTAGACCGTCGCGTCGGCGAGATCGTCGACATACAGGAATTCCCGAAGCGGCGTTCCGGTGCCCCATAACGTGACCGGGGCGTCCGGCGTGCCGTCCGCGCCCCGCGCCTCGTGGAATTTACGGATCAGGGCGGGGAGGACGTGGCTGGACTTGAGGTCGAAGTTGTCGCGCGGCCCATACAGGTTGGTGGGCATCATGCTGAAATAATCGCAGCCATGTTGCTTGCGGTAGGCCTGGCACAGTTTGATCCCGGCGATCTTGGCGATGGCGTACCATTCGTTGGTCGGTTCGAGCGGACCGGTAAGCAGGTACTCTTCCTTCAGCGGCTGCGGTGCCAGCTTGGGATAGATGCAGGAGCTGCCGAGGAAAATGAGCCGCTTGACGCCGGCGGCGAAGGCCGCGCGGATGATGTTGGCTTCAATGACCAGGTTGTCGCTGATGAAGTCCGCCGGAAACGAGTTGTTGGCCAGGATGCCGCCCACCTTGGCGGCGGCCAGCATGACGACGTGCGGGCGCTCGGCGGCAAAAAATGCCGCTACGTCCGCCTGGGACAACAGGTCGAGTTCCTGGCGCGTGCGGGTGACGATGTGCTCATATCCGCCGGCCGTCAGCCGGCGTACGATGGCCGAGCCCACGAGACCGCGATGGCCGGCCACAAAGATCCGATCGTGTTTCGAGACCATGAAAATAAATCAATTCCGGGTGAGCCTCTCGACGAGGAGAAGCGTGGAGAGAATGGGGCTGATGATGGTGAAGATGTCGCGCCAGTTCATGCGCCGGCGTTGTTCCACCTCGAGGGTCAGGACATCTCCATCCTGGAGAACGGGCGTGTTGGTCGTCGTATTCAGGATCTCGTCCAGCGTGGACTCGTAGATCTGCGTCCGGGCGCCGCCACGGTCACGGAACAGCCGCACGTAGGGCGTCTGATTCCAATCCGGGTTCGTCGCGAATACCGGGCCTCCGGAAAGTGCAAGGAGAAGCGCCATGTTCGAGCCTTCTTCGAGGACATACACACCGGGGGCGCCGATCTTTCCGTACGCATAGACCTGGATCGTTGCGGCGCCGGGTTCGACGAAGTAGAAGTAGGAGCGGATGTTGGTATCCGTGTCCTCGATCCGCCCGAAATTCTGCTGGGCGAGTGCAGGCTGGATGGCGCAAAAACCTGTAAGCATGCACAGCGCGAATGCATAGGCATTCGCGCTGGCACGACGCTGACGTCTGTGCATGGTGATTCCCTCGAGGGAAGAAGAATGATTGGAAGTGAGTCGGACGGAGATAAGCGCCCGGGCGTGCGCGGCTAGCTCGCTACGTAACTGTTCGAACCGTAACTATATCCGTACGTGTTTCGATAGCCGTACATGCTGCTCGGGTCAAATCGGTTCAATACCGTGCCAAGGACATTGGCGCCCACGCTGCGCAGCTCGTCGATGGACTGCTTGAGCGAGTCCATGTCGGTCCCGTCGGCCGAAGCGACGACGATGACGCCGTCACACTGACGAGAGAGCAGCACGGGGTCGACCGCGCCCAGGACGGGCGGCGTGTCGAAGATAATAATATCGAATTCGCTCCGGAATCGCTCCACGAGATCGATCATCTTCCGGGATCCCAGCAGTTCGGCCGGCTGGGAGACGGGGATGCCGGTGATCACGTAGAGGTTCTCGAACCCGGTGAAGAAGCGCTCGGAATCCCAGCGGCTCTCGTCTTCCGAAAGCAGTTCGAGCAGGCTGGGGCCTTCCGGCAGGCCGAGTTTGTCGTGCAGCGACGGCCGGCGGAGGTCGGCGTCGACGACGAGCGTGCGCTTGCCGGCCTGGGCCGTCGTGAAGGCGAGGTTGAGCGACGTCGTGCTCTTCCCGGCGCCGGCTTTCGGGCTCGTGATCATGAGGTTCTGAATCCCCATGTCGTCCCGGCTGAACTGCAGCTTGATATAGAGCCGGCGATACGCTTCCGCGATGGGGGAGATCGGCGCGATGAGGGCGACGAGGCCGGTGCTGATCTCGCGGCCTTCGAAATCGATCTTGGCGCGCTTGCCGAACTCCTTCTTGATCAGCTGGCGCATGTCCGGCACGACGCCGATCATGTTCAGGTCGCTGATGTTCAGGTCGTCCGGCGTATAGACGCGGGTGTCGAGCTTGCGGCGGGCGACGGCCGCGCCCACGCCCAGCATCAGGCCGAGCATGAGGCCCATGGCGAGGTTGACGGCCTTCTTGGGCTTCACCGGCGCCTCGGGCGTCACGGCGTGGCGGATGATCTGCGCGAAGCCGCGCTCCGACTGCTCCGCGATGCGGATCTGTCCGAGTTTCTGCGAGAGAATGTTGTACAGCTCCTCGGCGGCCTGCTGCTGGCGCTGGAGCTTGGCGAGTTCCATCGACTGGAGCGGGATCGTCTTGATGCGGACGTCATATTCCTTGAGCCGCTGTTCCAGACCGCGCACCTTCGCCTGCTGGCCGCTGATGGCGATGCGCTCGTCGGCGATCTTGCGCTTCAGGCTGGCGAGGTAATTCATGCTGAGCCCTTCGGAGCGGGGATCGACGCCGCCGGCGTCCATCACCTCGTTCACGAACTGCTGCGAGAGGCTGTACACGCGCGAGCGAAGCTGCGTGATCTGCTGCTGGTAGTCGAGCAGCGTCGGGTTGCTCGACGGGTTGTCGCGCAGTTCCGGGTATTTCTGATAGATCTGCTCGACGCGCATTTCGAGATCCGCGATGCGCTCCTGGGCCTGCTCCAGTTCGCGCTCGACGCCGGAGGCGACGCGGTTCGTGAGGCGGGGCTGCATATCCATCAATTCCTGTTCGAGCGTCAGGAGCGTCGACTCGTGCATGCTCTGCTCGATGCGGGCGTCGTCCAGCATGGCCTGCATCTGCGCCAGCTGGGCCACGGTGTAGCGGGCCTGATCGTCGAGCGCGGTGGCGCCCTCCCGGTTCATGTAGTTGGCGAGGCGCGACTCGAGTTCGTCGAGTTCGACCTTTTTCTCGGCGAACTGCTGTTCGAGGAAGATCCGCTGTTGCGTGAGCCGCTCCTTGCTCATGTCTTCCGTCTGGTGGACGTATTCCTCGGCGTAGACGTTCGCGATGAGCGCCGCCTCTTCCGCGGAACTGCTGGTCGCGCTGATGACGAGGGCGTCGGCGCTGTTGTCGCTGTTCGCCGGCTTGATGGCGAGGTACTCGTCCTGCAGCAACTGGGCCAGGTTGGAAATCGAGGTGCTCTCCTCGAGGATGGCCAGCGGCGCGCCCGTCACGGGCAGCGTGCGCATTTCGACGAGGCGGTCCGCGGTGCGCTTCGCGATCTCCGTGGACTGCTGGAGGATCAGCGTCTGGTTGGCGAGCTTCGCGTCGTTGATCTGGGTGCCCTTGACGAAGTCGAGCGCCAGCTTCTGTTCGTTCTCCGACGCCTTGATGTCCACCAGCAGCAGCGTGCTGGCTTCGTACACCGGTTTCGTGGTGAAGGTGAAGATGGCCACGGCCGTGAACACCAGGGCGCCGATACCGATGATGTACCACTTGCCGAGGCGCAGGATCTCCAGCGCCTCATGGATAGCCGTTTTTGCATCGGTCTCCTTGCGACCGTACATGGGGCCCATGAAGCGGGGATCGGGCGGGCCCATCTGGGGCGCGGGAAGATTCTGGTAATAACCGCGACTTACCGGGAACGAGTTGTTGTCCATAGTCCTTGATTTCCTTTCAGACAGGCAGCATAGCGCAAAGGTCAGGCAGCGAAACCACCTCCCGAAGTTGTTGCATACTCCTCGTCACACGATCGGTGCAATACAGAAAAACGGAACACCGATCGAAAGAGCTGCGCGAACGGGTGCTTCGCAGGCTGCAGTCTGCCCTGCGTGGATGCTGATGCCAAATACTCACTACGCGAAAACGCGAAAGAACTGGGAACGGGGGATAGGGCGCCTGAAGCCGGCTTTCGCCCTGCGTCAGGTGGGCATGTCGGGTATGACGACACCTCGTTCTTCAAGTTCCTAGGTGGTGGGGCAACTCCTTGAAAAAAGTTCATTTACAAAAACAGGTCATCGGCATCGCGAGCAGATTTCTTTAACGCGGTGGGGATGTACGGCTTTTTTCCGTAGAATCGGGAGTCGGCGTGCGTTTCCTCCCGACCGAGGTTTCCGCGCCCTCCGCAATCTGCGATGAATTGGTGATCGAACGATGAACATTTGGTGACATCAGTGATGTCCGTTCGCGGTATGGCCCGGTCCCGGCCAGGCGAGCGCCTCCCCCCAGATTGACCCCGCTGATGCATCGTTCAGGAGAAAGGCAACATTCTGGCTCGCTGCGCAGCGCACGTGTGTGCTCGCGGCATCATCACAGGGGTGCATACCCTCACTCTATGGCTCATTTCGCGAATACGTTTTCACGCCCAACGCTATCGCTCGACGGGCTGGCATCGGAGAAAGCGAACGACGACATGATCGAACGATATGTCCGTTTTACCGCTTCGCTCGACGAGGCCGCGCATGGCACCGTCAACCGATCCCTCCAGCGGCACATGGATGCCGCGGCCGTCGAGCGGTTCTACCGCCAATTTTACGAAACGTACGATGCGATGGCGGACGAGACGCCGCCTCGCGTCAAAGCCTTCGTCGACGCCCTGTTCGACGAATAACCCTGGATTAAAAACACGAAGCCGCCGGCATGTTGCCGGCGGCTTCGTCGTCTCGCCCCGGCACACGCGGCCCCTCGTGCATTTCATTTGGCGATTCCGCGCCGCGAACGTACTTTGCGGCCTCGGAAACACCGCGCCCTCGCAACGTGTAGGTTGTGTCCCGGCGCCTGCCCGCAGGCCGCGGCCGTCCTGGCAGACCCACCAGGCCGTTCTGTCTTCCCCCAGCCGAATCAGTACGTCGCTCGCGATATGGGTACCCTGGATCTGGTCATTCTGGTCGTCATCGTCATCGGCCTGGCCCGCGGTTTTTCGACCGGCGGCATTCGTCAGCTGTTCAGCCTGGCGGGCATTCTCTTCGCGTTTGTCTTCGCCGCCCAGCTCATGCATACCGTCGGCGAACGCCTGGCAGGGAGCACGGGCATCTCGCCGGGGCTGGCGCCCATCGTCGGGTTCGTCGCGATCTTTCTCGTCATTCAGGTGGCCGCCTACGCGGTCTCCCGGCTGCTCGAGTCGTTTCTCAAGGCGCTGAAGCTGGGCATCATCAACCGCGTGGTGGGCGGCGCGATCGGCGCCTTCAAGGCGACGCTCGTCCTGAGCCTGGTCTTTTTTGTCTTCGGCTTCGTGGGGATTCCCGAGCCCGCCACGCAGGATGCGTCGCTCTTCTACCGCACCGTGTCGGCGGTGCTGCCCGGGACGTGGAATTATGTCTCGGAGCGGCTGCCGCTGCTCAATCGGATCGATCTGCGCGGGGGCGCCGCAGCCGGTCAGGGCGCCGGCGACAGCGCGATGCCGGCTTCCCAGCAATGAGACATGGTTCCGGTAGAACTTCGTGTTAGCAATTTTCTGAGCTATGGCGCGGAGACGGAGCCGCTCGACTTCCAGTCCTTCCACGTCGCCTGCCTTTCCGGCCGCAACGGCCAGGGCAAATCCGCGCTGCTCGACGCCATAACCTGGGCGCTCTGGGGCGAAGCGAGAAAATCCAGCGGGAGCCACAAACCGGACGAGGAGCTGCTGCGCATCGGGGCTACCCGCATGCGGGTCGAGCTGGTGTTCGACGTAGAGGGCACACGCTACCGCGTCCTGCGCGGCTACGCCCGGTCGGCCTCGGGGAAAACCAGCAAACCGGAACTCGAACTCCACGTCATGGGGGAGTCGCCCGACCAGGGCAAGCCGCTGACGAGGGCCTCCATCCGCGAGACGCAGGAGGTGCTGGATGAACTCCTCGGCCTGGATTATCAGACCTTCATCAACTCGGCGTTCCTCCTCCAGGGACGCTCGGATGAGTTTACCAAAAAGCGCCCCAACGAACGCAAGGACATCCTCGCCCGTATCCTGAACCTGGAAAAATACGAACGGCTGTCCCTGGCTGCGCGCGATCGGGAGCGTGTCTATTCTGAAACGGCGGACCGGCTCAACGAGGCGATCGAACGGCTCGGGCGCTCCCTCGAAGCGGAGGCGGCATGCCGGCAGGATCGCGACGCGCTGCAGGCGGAAATCGAGGCCGGCACGGCCCTGCTCGAGGAAGCGGCGGCCGGCGAGGCCGAGGCGTTACGGCTTCTCGCCGAACAGGAAGGCAAGTTGCGGGAACGAGACGCCACGCAGGCGACCTTGCAGCGCCTCGCGAGCGAACGGACGCACATCGACGAAAGCGCGGCCGAACTCACCCGGCAGATCGCGGGCGCGGAGGCCATCCTGGCGAAGGCCGAGGCCATCGAGTCGGCCTACGAACGGTTGCAAACCCTCCAGGTGGAACGCGACGCGCTCGATGAGAAACGCGACCTGTACCGCGGCGTCGAGAAACAGATCGAGCAGCGCACCCACACCTTGCGGGAGACGGTGACGGGGCTTGAGAAGAAAATCCATGCGCTCGAGATCGAGGAGCGCGGTCTCGACGAGAGCCGGCGTGACATGGAATTGCAGCTGCGCGAACTGCCCGAGGTCCTGCGCAACATTGAGGCGGCGAAGCGCGCCTCGGGTGAGGTCGATCGCTTGCTCGCGGCCGTCGAGCAGCGGAACGCGCTGCAGGAGACCGTCAGCCGGCTTGAGCAGACCCTCGTCGGGCTCCGCGAGGCGTTGGTGGGCGAGCAGCGCCAGCTCGCGCAACAGCTGGCGCGCCGGCGCGGTTTCGAGCAGGAACGCCGGCAGTGGGAAACGGCGCGGGACCGGCTGGCGCATGAACTCGCGCGGAAAGAGGAGGTGGACCGGCTGGCCGAGTCGCTGATGAGCGAGGGGCAGGCGATCAAAGAAGCCATCCGTCAGAAGGAGGGCATGATCGAGGGGACCGAGGCGGAGATCCAGCGCCTCGCCGGCAAAACCCGCCTCATCGAAGCGGCGGCCGAAGGGGATTGCCCGACCTGTGGGCAGCCGCTGACGGCGGCGCACCGCGATACGGTCCGAGCGCAGTACGATGCCGAACGGCTTGCGCTGGAAAAGGCGCTTCGGGAGGCGCGGGACTGGATCGCGGAGCAGGAAAAGCGGCGCGACGACCTGCGGGGCCGCTACCGGGACGCGCGGGAGGAGCAACAGCGGCTCTCGACCCTGGCCGATCAGCTGGTAGCCGCGGATGCCCAGGGAGCGGATCTCGAACGGCGTCAGGTCGAGTTCGATCAGGTCGAGGATCGGCTGGGCGAGCTGACGCGACAGATCGACCGCCATGCGTTCGGCGAAGCCCAGCGCACGGAACTCGACGCCGCCCTGGCCGCCCGCGATGCCATCGCGATCGACGAGCAGGCGCTGGAAGCGGCGCGTACCCAGCGCGCCCGGCTCCAGCACGACGAGGAGCGCCGGCGTTTTCTACTGCAACTCGAGGCGCGCCACGAAACGAGCGGTAAACAGCTGGATCGGGTTCGGCGCGATCTGGCCGAGGCGCGCGAGGCGCTCGTGTCCGGAGAGGCGGTGCGCGCGTCGCAGACGGCGCTGGCGCGGTTGCGCGAGCAGCTGGCAGCGATCGGGTTCGATCCCGAGCGCTTCGATGCGATCCGCCAGGAGCTGCGCACCCTCGGGCAAGCCGGCCTGGACTACAAGGCCCTCGCGGATGCGCGCCTCCAGCTGCCGGCCTGGAACGAGCAGCGCGGCCGTCTTGAACAGCGGCGCGCCGGCGTCGAGACGGAACACCTTACGCTGCGCAAACACCTCGAGGCGCTCACGAAGGCGCTGCCGGATATTGAGACGCTCCAGCGGGATGCCGCCGAGCGGAGGGAGCGCCGCGAGGCGATCGCGGCCCGCCTCCGGGAGATGGATGTCCGAAGCGGTGAACTCAACGCGCAACTGGAGCGCTTCGAGCGGGATCGCATCGAACTCAAGGAGGCCCGAACGACGCTGAAGGAAACCGAGCACGAACGCCGGCTCTACCGGCATCTGCGCGCCGCCTTCGGAAAAAACGGCATCCCTTCCCTGATCATCGAAGAGACGCTGCCCGACATCGAAGTGCGCGCCAACGCGCTGCTGGATCGGCTGTCGGACGGGCGCATGCACGTGCGGCTGGAAACGCTCAAGGACAAAAAAACGGGCGGCACGAAGGAAACGCTGGAGATCATCATCACGGATGAACAGGGCGTCGCCCGGCCTTACGAGACGTTTTCAGGCGGCGAGGCATTCCGGGTCAACTTCGCGCTGCGGATCGCGCTCTCGCAGCTGCTGGCCGAGCGCCAGGGCGTGCGCATCCGCACCCTCGGGATCGATGAAGGCTTTGGCACGCAAGACGAGCAGGGCATTCAGAACCTGATCGAGGCCATTCAGGTCATCCAGGACGATTTCGACAAGATCCTCGTCATCACGCATCTCGAACAGCTCAAAGAGGCGTTTCCGGTCCGCATCGAGGTCGAGAAACACCCCGTTCTGGGGTCGCAGTTCCAGGTACTGGGCGTCTAGGCGCGCTCAGAACGAAAACCGGATAAGCGCGCCATAGCCGTCCTGCTGGCGCTTGAAGGGGCCGACGTGCGCTTCCTCGATCTGGTAGACGAGATGCCCGGAGAGCGCCTGGCTGAAACGGGCTCCGATAGTGCCGGTGGCGCGATAAAACTGGGGCCGACCGCCCCCGAGCATCGTGCGGTAGGCGAAGATCCCCTGCATCGAGAGCCGGTCCCAGAGGAGAATGTGCAGGTCGCCGAGGTACCCGAGTTCGTAGCTCCTGCGTCGCTCGCGTATTTCCGAGCCGAGGCCATCGTACATGAACGAACCGAGCTTGACCGTGGTGAGGCCGGCGGACCCGATGGCCCGCAGGGCGATAAACGATCGCGGCGATCCCAGGAATACCGAGGGGCCCAGCCGCAGATTGACCCAGCGGAAGTCGGTATCCATCCAACCGGTGCGGTTGAAGTCGAAGAGCGTCAGCCCCATGCTGAGCGGCGTCCGCACCAGATCCATGTCGATCAGCCCCGCGCGCCATCTGAAATCCAGCGTCGTGCCGTCATTCGACCGGGCGCCGGCGGACAGGATCACTGTTTCTACCCGCCCCGTGCCGCCGGAACTGGGGTCGAGTTCTTCGGGTGAGGCCAGGCGAATGTAGGTGAAGTCCGTGAGGTACGCTCCGTTCAGCGGGTGGTAGGAGACGTGCGTGGTGACCTCCAGCGCCGGGAGTTCGACCGGAAAAAGCGTCGTCTGCGCCGATGCCGGCAGGACGGCGTATGCCGCGCAGGCCAGCACGGCGATACCCATGAGCATGCGGCCAGGGCATCGTATGAGTCTAATAGGCCGCCGATTAACGGGGCGTCGTCTGTAGCGAATGCCAGCGCGCTGCATGATACCGGATAAGCAAAAGTCCGCCGATAGCAAGCGTTCCACCAATGATCTGTGTCCAGGTAACGGGCTCGTGCAGGAACAGGTAGCCGGCGGCGAGCGCCACGATCGGCACGAGATTTCCAAACAGGGCCGTGTAGTTGGCGCCCGCGTGTTTGACGGACACGTTCCACACCACTACGGCGAGCCCGGTCGACAAGGCGCCCGAATAAACAATCGCGAGCCAGATGTCCCAGGTTACACGTTCCCAGGCGATGCTCTGAATATGGGGTACGCCGATGGCAACAAGCAGGGGCATTGCGACGAGCAAGCCCACAAAAGAAAGCTGAAGCGGAGGGATGTACCGTGTGGTCGGCCGCGCCAGGGCCGTGTACGAACCCCACATGATGCTGGCCCCCAGAAGCAAAAGGTTTCCGGCTAACGTCTCGTTGTTGAAAGAGATCCGGTCGTGGCCGGCGAAGACGATCAGGCCGGTGCCGCAGAGTGAGAGGAGCAAGCCGATGACGGTGATGCGGTTGGCGCCCTCGTATCCCCGCAGGGCGCTGAGGATCATGGTCCACGCCGGCGCGCTGGCCATGATCAGGGCGGCCGTGCCGGCGGTGGTGCGTGCGATGCCGAGAATGAACAGGATCTGGTAGAACGCGTTGCCGACGAATCCCAGGAGCAGGATGCGCCACCCGTATCGCCTGAACAGGTCCCTGAGCGGGATCGTATCGGCGTCCCGCCGGGCGCGCGTCACGATGCCGAGCGTCAGGGTGGAAATCGTGAATCGAAACACGTTCAGCGCGAACGGATGCATGGTGGAGAGCGCGTTCTTGACGATGGGGAAATTGATCCCCCATACCAGGACGGCACCCAGCAGGGCGAGGTCATACACGCCGCTCGAATCACGAGGTGTGCGGGGCACGGGCGTTACAGATAGGTCAATCTTCTGAGAAAATGGATAATCCAATGGTTGGAATATAGTTGGGGGGGTGTAATTTAGCCTGTTTTGTTTCGTACTTTGCGATAAATTCCTATGTCCTACCCGTTGCGATTCCATGGCAGGCGGAATTCGAAAGCTCTATTACTCCATCGGCGAAGTGAGCAAGCTCACCGGCCTGGAACAGCATGTACTGCGGTACTGGGAGACGGAATTTCCGGAACTCAAACCTCAGAAAAACAGGGCTGGAAGGCGGATATACACCGAGGCCGACGTCGATTTCATCCAGCGCATCAAGCACTTGCTGCGCGAGGAGAAGTATACGATCGAGGGCGCGCGCAAGGCGCTCGCGCAGGACGAGTCCGCGCCGGATCAGAAAGATCATAAAGCCGCATTCCGACAGGAACTTTTGGCCCTCCGGGAGTTTCTTAACGAGCTTAAAAAAATGCTCTAGTACCGGTTTCGGGACGTGGCGCAGCCCGGTAGCGCACTTGCATGGGGTGCAAGGGGTCGCGAGTTCGAATCTCGCCGTCCCGACAGTCGAAACCGACGACAAAAGGTCATCGATCTCCGGATCGATGACCTTTTTGTTATGTGTTTGTGATCGTGCGCTCCGGGACGATGAGAGCCGGGGCGGTCGGTTGCTATGTACTGGGCGGATGCTTATCATTTACAAACGCTTACCCGATGAGCCGGCTGACCCCCCGGATATCGGGTGTCTCCCGTTTTTCAAAACGAAGACATTACCCCACATGGCTGGCACCCCCGTAACGCCATCGTTACGCTCGTTTCTCGACGACCTCGTCGCCCTTCGGGAACTGCGCGGGATGGACCGCGACGCCATTCATCAGGCTACCAAGATCAATCTGAACCTGATCGAGCAGTTCGAACTGAACGCGCTCGTGGCGCATCCGCTGTTTAATGAGGTGTATCAGCGGGCCATTCTGCGGAGTTATGCGGGCACGATTCGCATCAGCGATCGGGCCCTGACCGAGGCCTTCGAAGCGGCCCTCGCCGGCGCCTATCGCCGCGAACTCGCCGTCGCCTATCTCGGGCTGCCGCCGCAGGAAGCGCCGGCGCCCGTCGAGCAGCCGGAGGCGGTCGAACCAGCCGAGCGGGTCGGAGCGCCGGTCGCTGAACCCCTGTTCGAATTCAGGCCGGCTGAACCGACCCGGCAGCCTGCCACGCGCGCCGCCCGATTCGACCGATTCGGGCTTGAGCCCCGGCTGGCCCGCTTCGTCGAGACCGCGCGGGACACCGCCGCCGCCGCGATGGGCATCGTGAGCCGGCTCGAATCGCGCGCTCTGTTTCAGTGGGGCGGCATCCTGGCTGCTATCGTGGTCGCCGGCGTGCTGATCACTCAGTTTCTCTCGCGTTCGCCGGCCACGGGGGCATCCCGGTCGACAGAACTCGTCACCCTTCCGCCCGCCGCCGCGGCAGCCTCCGACGTCCCGGCCGGCGAGCCCCAGCGCACCGCGTCGCCCGCCCCGCTGCCCGCGCTCGCCATCGCCGATATCGTGCTGCACGACAGCCTCACTCTGGTCGTCGTCGCCGAAAAAAACAAACTCGATCCCTTCAAGGTCCAGGTCGATCGCGACCTGCGCCGCCCGTACTGGCTCGATCAGGGCGATACCCTCCGGTTTACCTTCCTGAACCGGATCGCCGTCGAGGAACGGCTCGACGACATGGCCGTCTGGCTCGAAGGCCACCGGTATCCGCTCATCCCCGCCGACACGTCCGGACGCGTGGTGATCAACCGCGACTCGATCCGCCTCTTCCTGGCCCAGCGGCAGCTCGCGAGCCGGCGATAATCCCGCCCCCGGTCACCCGGTGACAGAACCCGCGCGGCGTGCCCGACGCGGCTGGAATCTATCGGCCGGCGGGCGTACCTTGGCGATCCCGATTGCGGTTTGCACCGCCACCACGCTCACATCTGACAGTACGGGCACCCGGTATGTCGCTAGCCAAGGAATCGAGGTCGCTGCTCGCTCGCCTCGACGCCGTCCACCTGCAGGATCTCGATCAGGAAGAGGCCAAACAGTTCGTTGAGGCGCTCACGCCTGTATTGAACTACCACGCCTTTCAGTACTACGTGAAGGACGCTCCGGTCGTCTCGGATGCGGAGTACGACCGGCTTTTTCGGGCGCTTCAGACGCTGGAGACTCGATTCCCCGACCTGCGAACCGGGGCCTCGCCCACGCAGCGCGTCGGCGGTGAACCGCTCAGTCAATTCGAAAAAGTGCGCCATCCCGCGGCGCTGCTGTCCCTGTCCAATGCCTTCGACGAGGAAGAGGTGCGCGCCTGGTACGCCCGATGCCAGCGGGGGCTCGAAGCGACGTACGGGGAGTCCGTGGAGCCGGCGTTGACGGCGGAGCTGAAAATCGACGGTCTCGCACTGGCGATTACGTATGAAGCCGGCGATCTGGTCATCGGCGCCACGCGCGGGAACGGCGTCGAGGGCGAAAACATCACCCCGCATGTGCGGACCATCGAGAGCATCCCCTTGACGATTCCGGTGCCGGGCAGCGCGGCGAAAAGCGCGCCCGACCGGCTGGAGGTGCGCGGCGAGGTGTATATGCCGGCCACGGCCTTCGAGGCGCTCAACGAAAAACTGGCCGGGGCCGGGGCCAAGACCTTTGCCAATCCGCGCAACGCGGCCGCCGGCAGCCTGCGCGTGCTCGACCCCAAAATCACGGCCTCCCGGCCGCTCTATTTCTTTACCTATGGCGTCGGGCCGATCGCCGGCGCAGCGATGCCCGGCTCGCAGTGGGACCTCCTCAACTGGCTGGCCGAACTCGGATTCCCGATAAACCCGCACGCGCGACGGCTGACCCGGATCGACGAGGTCGTCGCCTTCTGCCAGCACTGGGCGGAGCACCGCGACACGCTCGATTATGAGATCGACGGGATCGTCATCAAGATCGACGAACTGGAATACCAGCGCGTGCTCGGAAATGTGTCGAGCGCGCCGCGCTGGGCGATCGCCTTCAAGTTCGCCGCCCGCGAAGCGACGACGAAACTGCGCGACATCCTCGTCAATGTGGGGCGCACGGGGGCGCTGAAGCCGGAGGCCGCGCTGGAGCCCGTCGGCATCGGCGGCGTCACGGTTTCCCAGGCCACACTCCACAACGAAGATTACATCCGCGACCGCGATATCCGCATCGGCGACACGGTGCTCGTCAAACGGGCCGGCGACGTCATCCCCCAGGTCGTCGGACCGGTCGTGGAAGCGCGGGACGGGTCCGAGCGCGTCTTCGTATTCCCGACGCGATGCCCGGCGTGCGACTCGCCGGTCGTCCGTTTGCCCGGTGAGGCGGATTGGTACTGCGTCTCGACGGACTGCCCCGCCCAGTTTATTCGGCTCATCGAACACTACGCGAGCCGCGCGGCGATGGACATCGAGGGCCTCGGCGCCAAGCTCGCCATCCAGCTCGGCCAGGAAGGGCTCGTAAAGACGCTCTCGGACATCTATCGGCTGAAGATGGAGGACTTGCTCGGGCTCGAGGGGTTTGCCGGCAAGAAGGCGCAGAACCTGCTCGACGGCATCGAGGCGTCCAAGCGCCGGCCGCTTTCGCGGCTGATTTTCGGTCTGGGGATGCGCCATGTCGGCAAGACGACGGCGGAGCTGCTGGTATCCCGGGTGCCGTCGATCGAGGCGATGAGCGAGATGGATGCGGACGCGTTGCTGGCCATCGAGGGCATCGGGCCGGTCATTGCCGAGAGCATCGTGGACTGGTTCAAGGTGGAGGACAACCGCACGCTCGTCGCCGATCTGGGGCGGCTCGGTCTCAACCTGGCGCGACTGCCGGAGGAAGAGCCGGCGCACGATGTCGACAGCGCCGCGTTTGGGAAGACGTTTGTCCTCACGGGCACCCTGCCCACGCTGGGGCGCGCGGACGCGCAGGCGATGATCAAGGCCGCCGGCGGCAAGGTCGCCTCCAGCGTGAGCAAAAAAACAGATTATGTCGTCGCCGGCGAATCCACGGGGTCCAAATACGACAAAGCTGTCGAGCTGGGCATCCCCATCCTGGACGAAGCCGGCTTCCGTGCCCTGCTCGGCGCCGCCTGACGTTAGCCCATCCATTGACCTGAGGACCGCCGCCGATGCTGACACTGCTCGATTATGCCGTTATTGCAATATACATTGTCGCCGTACTGGGGATCGGCGCCTGGATCGGGGGGAGGCAGACGAGCCGGACCGATTATTTCCTCGGGAGCCGATCCCTGCCCTGGTGGGCGGTTTGCTTTTCGATCGTAGCGACCGAAACCAGCACGCTCACGGTCATCGGCGTGCCGGCGGTGGCCTATGCCGGCGCCATGACCTTCCTGCAGCTCACGCTGGGCTACCTCATCGGCCGCATCGCGGTGAGCATCGTCCTGCTTCCGCGGTACGTCGACGGCGAGTTCGTCACGGCCTATGCGTTTCTGGGGCAACGTTTCGGGTGGCGGACACAGGTGCTGGCTTCGATCACCTTTCTTTGCACGCGACTGCTCGCCGACGGAGTCAGGCTCTTCGCGACGGCCATCCCGATCAAACTGATCGCCGTGCAGTCGGGCGTCGAGGTGTCGTACCTGACGATCATCGCGGCGATTGGCGTTTTTACGATCATCTATACCATGATCGGGGGGATCAAGGCGGTGATCTGGATCGACGTGATCCAGATGGGCGTCTATGTGGGGGGATCGATTCTCGCGCTGCTCGTGCTGCTGGATAAGGCGCCTGCCGGCTGGTTTCAGATGGCCTCCGAGGCGGGCAAACTCAAGATGCTGAATTTCGAGGCCGGCCGGCCCCTGGTCGAATGGATCACCCAGCCGTACGCCTTTTTTACCGCCGTGGTGGGCGGGGCCATCTTTACCATGGCGTCGCACGGCAGCGACCAGCTGATCGTGCAGCGGCTGCTGGTCTGCCGGAATCTGGCGGATAGCCGCAAGGCGTTGATCGGGAGCGGGCTGGTCGTGATGGTGCAGTTTGCCCTGTTTCTGTTCGTGGGCGTGCTGATCTGGGTCTATTATGGCGGCGCGTCGGTGCAGGAGCTGGGACTCGCGCGGGCGGATGAGGTCTTTCCCAAGTTCATCATCGAGGGTCTGCCTGCCGGCGTGTCGGGGCTTATCCTGGCCGGCATCGTGGCTGCGGCGATGAGCACGCTGTCGTCTTCGCTCAACGCGCTGGCCTCATCGACCATGATGGATCTCTACGAGCGTTTCTCGGGAAAAGCCCTGGAGAATCAGCGCGCGCTGCGCGTCGCGAGGATGTTTACCTTGATCTGGGGTGTCATCTTTGTCGGTTTCGCCAGCCTGTTCGAGGATCAGACGAGTCCTGTGGTGGAGCTCGGGCTCGCGATTGCCACCTTCACGTACGGGGGCATGCTCGGACTGTTCGCCCTCGGGTTGCTGCAGCGCCGCGCCGTGGAGCGCGACGCCATCGCGGCCTTTGTGGTGACGATCGCCCTGATGGTCGTCATCATCACGGGCGTGCGGTACGATCCGGCGACGGGCTGGCTGATCCGCTGGTTCTCGGACGCGCCGGCGGGCAACCTGGTGGGCATTGCCTGGCCGTGGTTTACCGCCATCGGGGCGGCCATGATGCTCGTGTTCGGATCATTGCGACCCCTGTGGCATATCCTATGGGCTCCTGAGCGCACCTAACATATCGATCATGTGGCGGGAGCCGCGGCTGTACCTGTTTCGCCATGAGTTGGATCAAACACGTTTTTAGACTGCGACCCAAGATTCGTCCGGTCGGCGAGCGACTCGAACGCGGATTCAGCGAGGATCCGCGCGTGCAGCAGCGCAATCTGATCGTCAAGGGAAGCATCTTCATCACGCTGGTCGTCCTGACCTATCTGGCCTTCCCGCACGCCGATTTTTATCACTACACCGTGGCGGAAGGGGACTTCTGGCGGCACGAGACCCTCGAGGCGCCCTTCGATTTTGCGATCTATAAGGATCCGGAGATCATCGAGAGCGAGCGGAAAAATGTCCGGTTTACGACGCCGCCGTATTTCGAGGAGACGGAGGATGCCGCGGCCCGGATGGCCGCGAAGCGCGATACGGTGGTGAGCCAGCTCGAGCGGATCTTCGGGACCTACGCGGCCTACCGGTTCAACCAGCGCGCCGGCCTGATGGAAGCGGCGCTCGCCGATTCCTTGCGCTACCTCGAACTGCGGCGAAACGCCCGCGTCAAGCTGACCCCGCAGCAATGGCAACTGCTTACCCGTTCGTACGTCGAGCGGGATCCCGCCCTGTCCGAAACCCGCGCCCGGGGGCCCCGCCTGGATGAATTGCTGATGCGCAAGGTGTGGAGCGTCGGCACGCAGCTGATCTCGATCGGCATCCTCGACGTGCCGATGGATAGCATCTACACGGATGAGATCTATATCCGGAACGAAGCCGAGTCGGTGGTCCGCACGAAGCGCAAGGACAACCTTTTCGGTCTGAACGAGGCCTTTCAGCTGGCGCGTGACGAGCTCATCAAGGCGTATCCGAACAACCCCGAATATGTCAGCCTCGGCGAAGGGTTGTTCATGTCGATGTTCCAGCATTCCCTCACGTACTTGCGGGCCGAGACGTTGCGGGAGTGGCAGCGGAAGGAGCAGCGCATTTCCCCGACCCGCGGCATGGTCAACGCCGGCAGCGTCATCGTCGAAAACGGCGAAAAAGTGACGCAGGAGATCAAGCGGCGGCTCACGTCGCTGGAGCGTGCCCAGCGCGAACGGATGGGGCGCAAACTGCCCTGGAAACTCGCGGCCGGCCAGTTTTTTCTCGCCCTCGCGACCTACCTCATCTTTTTCCTCTACCTGTATTTCCTGCGCCGGCAAATCTTCGACGACAACCGCAAGGTGCTGCTCATCGCCTTGCTGTTTGTCGGCATCATCGGCTCGTATGCGATCGCCATCCGCTATCCGCTGTTCGGGATGTATGCCGTCCCCGTGGCGGTGGCGCCGGTCATGCTCACCGTGATGTTCGACTCCCGGGTGGCGCTGTTCGGGCTGCTTACGCTCGCGCTCGTCGGCGGGCACCTGATGGGGTACGACTTCGAGTTCACCTTCGCCACCATCTTCGCCGGCAACCTGGGCGTCTTCAGTGTACGCGACATCAAGATTCGGGGGCAGATCTTCCTGAGCGCGGGGATGGTCTTCCTCGGCTACGGGCTCGTCCTGGGCGCTACGTGGCTGATATACGACACGCCGGCGAGCATCTTCGGCGAAGACCTGATCCGCGTCGGCATCAATTCGCTCATGCTGATCGTGTCGCTCCCGCTGCTCTGGGTGTTCGAGCGCGCGTTCGACATCACGACCGACCTGACGCTGCTCGAACTGTCGGACACGAACCGTCCGTTGCTCAAGGAGCTGAGCCTTCGGGCGCCCGGGACCTTTAACCACAGCCTGCAGGTCGCCAATCTGGCCGAAGCCGCCGCGGACGCGATCGGTGCCAACGCGCTGCTCGCCCGCGTGGGCGCGCTCTATCACGATATCGGCAAGATGCCGAAAGCGGAATATTTTGTCGAGAACCAGCGCTCGAACGAGAATCCGCACGACCAGCTCAAGCCGCGGATGAGCGCGCTCATCATCGCGAGCCACGTCAAGGAGGGCGTAGAGATCGGCAAACAGTACAACCTGCCGAATCGCGTGCTGGATTTTATCCCGATGCATCACGGGACGACCCTCATCGAGTATTTCTACCGGAAAGCGGAGGAGCACAGCCATCAGGACGTCGTGCAGGAGGCCGAATTCAGGTACCCGGGGCCGCGGCCTCAGTCGCGCGAGACCGGCATTTTGATGCTGGCGGATTCCGTGGAGGCCGCCTCGCGGAGTCTGTCCGAGCCGACGCACAAGCGCCTGGAGACGCTGATCGACGCCATCTTCCGCGCGCGGGTCAACGACGGGCAGCTGGACGAGACCGAGCTGACGTTTCACGATCTGAACATCATCAAGGACACCTTCCTCGCCATGCTTGTGGGCATGCACCACGGACGCGTAAAGTATCCGGATCAGGTCGAGGAAGAAGAACGCGAAAAGGCGGCGGTGCCGCCGGCGCTCGAAGAGATCATTTCCGAAAAGCAGATCGAGTGACAGGACTGCCCATCAGGACGGTATCAGCCGTTTGATGGCGTCGAGCGAGTCGCGCGCGATGAACCAGTCGATCGGGGCCAGCAGGTGCTGCATGTCCTGCCGCAGTTGAAGCAGGCGCCGGCGGCTGCGCGGCGTGTAGGCCAGCAGATCGAGCTGGCCGCTGAGCTGCAGGATATGCCGCGATCCCTGGTCGATCGATGCCCCGAACATCTGGCCCTCGAAGCCGGTCTGTTGCTGGATCTCTTTCATGAGAAAGGGAATCGTGCCGGCGTAGTAGCTCACGATGCCCAGCGTTTCGTGCGACCGGAGCCGGGCGATGCGGTCGAGCGTCTCCGGCGTGAGGTAGACGGTGACGCTGAGCACGTCGCTGCGCGGCAGCAGGTCCATGGCCTGCCGCACGTTCACGTGCGGGGTGAGGACGTATTCGGCGTCCTGCTCCTGGTCCATCGCGGCCAGCGCGATCGGGTCGAGCGGCGTCTGGAGGGTGTGGGTTACCGCTTCGGCGCACGCCTCCGCCATCTCCTGGTACGCCGCGACAAACAGTACCCGGGGGCGGTCGTTGGCGCGCTCGAGCACGGAGAACTGTTCTTCGAGCAGGTACTCGACCTCGGATTCCTCGAGTCCGAGCCCGAGCAATCGCTGCAACGTCTCGTGCACGATGGCGGCGCCCTGTTCCATGCGATCCTCGACATTGGGCGCCAGCCGCTCGCAGACCCTGAATCCGCTCCCTTTTATGGATTCCAGCAAACCTTCTTCCGCCAATTCCTGATAGGCCTTGCGGACGGTATGAAAGGATATATGCAGTTGATCGGCCAGGACGCGCGTCGATGGCAGTCTGGAGCCTACGGGAAACGCACCCGTCGCCAGCGCGTAGCGTACCTGTTCCTTCAGCTGCTCGAGAACATGTTTTCTGGACGATCGGTCGATCGTAATCATGATATTCCGTATCGGTGCGCTGGGATAACGAAGTGCGTATGAGCAACCAAAGATACTCGCTGCTGCTGGCATTGTGCATAGGTTTTCTGTGTGCTTCCTGCAGGGCGCAACCGGCCGCGGTGCCGATGGAGATGGATCTCGAGCCCGCCGGCCGGCTCGTGGAACGATTTGTTTCGGAAACGCGCTGGCATGCGCGCCCGATTGTGGAGCGGGATAGCCTCAAGGCCGTGCTGAGCCCCACCGGCGCGCTGCTGTGGGTCGACCAGCAGGCCGAAAAGACCGGGGCCGCCTGCACCTTCGAGGCCCCTTGCACGGAGATCGGCGCGGCCTTGCGCCGCGCGCGGGCCGGCGATGCCGTGGTCGTGCGCGCCGGCACCTACCGGGAAGCCCTGCTCCTCAAGACGGGAGGCGAACCGGATCGCCCGCTCACGCTCGCCGCGTACCCCGGTGAGGCCGTCGTGGTGTCCGGCTCCGATCCGCTCACCGACGGATGGCGCGCCGATGGCACCAACTGGGAGCGCAGCTGGAGGGTGTCGCTCCCGATGCATCGATCCAAACAGCGTCCGCAGGATGCGTTTCGCCCCGAGCTGCTGTTCGTGGATGGATTGCCCCTGCGGGCGGTCTTCGCGAGCGAAAAGCTGAACGCCGGCGGGACGTTCTGGGTGGAAGGCGAGCCCGAATCGCCGCGACGCATCGTGGCGAACTTCAAGGGACAGCGCCGGCCGGATAGCCTGGCGATCGAGGCGGGGATCCGCCCCATGCTCCTGACCGGCGCGGACTCGACGGTGCGGCATGTCCGCATCATCGGGATGGCCTTCATGCAGGCCCCCAACTCGGGAAAAGACGGCTGCGTGCAGGCGGTTGGCGATCACTGGGAGGTGGAAGAAAACCTGGTCGCGTGGTGCAACGGGCTCGGCATCATGGTCGGGGGACACGACCAGACGTTTCGCGGCAACTGGGCCATGTACAACGGGCAGATGGGCTGGAGCAGCCGGACGCATCATTCGCTCCTGGAAGACAACCGGAGCGTGGGCAACAACTGGAAAGGCTACGACGCCCGCTGGGAAGCCGGCGGGGGCAAATTCGTCGAGACCTCCTACACGACCATCCGCCGGCATTACGCCGCCTACAACCAGGGGCCCGGGATCTGGCTCGACATCGACAATACGAACAACATCGTCGAAGGCTCGCTCGTCGTGGGCAACCTCAAAGCCGGCATCATGATCGAATACCGCTCCACCCACAATGTCGTGCGCAACAATGTGGTGTACGGCACCCGGCTCCTCGACGGCACCGGCAGCGGCATTCAGATCCAGGCGACGAGCGACAACCGGATCGAGATGAACACGGTCTACTCCAATGAGGGAGACGGCATCCGGTACAAACATGGCGATATCCGGGCGGTCTCCGGAGGCACCGTCTTCAGCCGAAATCTCGTGCTAAACAACGGACTGGGCCCGACCCGCGCGCAGGAAATCCGGGTGGAGGGGACGCCGCCCCCGGACAAGCCGGACACGTACGACGACAACGTCTACGGCCGGCGTGGAAACGAGGATGCCGTGTTCTTCATCGCGGAAATGCCCAGCAACGACCTCGACACGTGGCAACGGTTCTCGCAGACCACGAACGACCGGATCCAGGCGCATCCGCGCCGCGCGCTGGTGGATGTGCGTTCTGCCGACGGGTGGCGGGCGTCCGAGGAAATGGCCCTGTCCGCCTATGGCGTCCAGCTGGATCGCGTAGGGCCGCGCTGACGGACCGTCCGCGCCCGATTCAGGTAAACGAAATCACAGGCCCCGTAGCTCGTGCGATGACGCGCGCTACGGGGCCTGATGCGTTTTTATTCGGTGCGTTCTGCCGGGTTGGCGTTTACCCGTGTTCTTCTTCCGAGCGTTTCGTCTTGTCGATCAGTTCGCGGAGCGTCTTCAGATCGTCTTCGAGGATGCCGTCCCAGGTGAGATCGGGCTCGGGCTCGTGCATGTCCTCGATGTGGTCGGCGGATGCGGAGAAGGAGGGGATGATCGGGTCGTCGATCGGCTCCGGTTCCGGCATCGGTGCGGGGCGGGGCGCAGGCTCCGCGGCCGGCGCGGGGCGTTCGGGCGCCGGCGGCGCCGCGACGGCTGCGGCCGGTTCGGGCATGATCAGCGAACGCTCGTCGATCGCGTCGCGGCCACTGACCTTCTGCATCATCGAGCCGCTCGAGAGGAAACGCTTCACGCCGGACACGATCGCCTTGCGCGTCATCTCGGCGTCGTTGCTCGTGATCGAGCCATGCAGCTCCATCTCGGCCACCTTGTCGAGCACCGGCAGCGAGTGCGTGAGCAGCGAGATGCGTTCCTGGAGCGTGCGCTCGCGGTAGAATACGATGCGTTCCCAGATCGAGAGGATGAGCTCCTTGAGCGGGCCGATGACGGCCTCATTGCCCTCGAACACAAACAGCTTGTCGCTTCCCGAATCGCAGGACACCACTTCGAGGTCATCGTAAGCGGCGTGCTGGATTCGCGCGCAGGCCTCGTAGAGGGCGGCAATGCTGTCGAGCGCATCGCTGATGCGCCGGGGCGAGGACCCCATTCGGGACTCCTGCTCGAAGAGGACGAGCGACAGCGTCTCCCGGCCTTCCGGCGTGTCGTCGCCGCCCGTGCTCTCGGTCAGCATGTTGCCGATGGCCGAGAGGGTGGCGATGACGCCGGCGATGTGCTTCAGGGGATTGTCGGCGTCGATCTCTCCGTTTTTCGACATCACGATCCAGGGATCGGGCTCGCGCAACGGAGCGAAACCGAGCTCCTTCTCGAGAAACAACGCGCCATCGCTGAATTTCTCGGCCAGAATGTTATACTGCTTGAAGGACTTGAGATAATCCTGCAGCGAAAGATCGCTGGTGCTACTGAGCAGCTCGGCGATGCCTGCCTGTTCGACGGCCTGAGCGATCTGCTCGGCGGCTGCGATGATTTGTTGTCTGGTCATAAAAAAGGAGGCCCTTTGATCCGTTTGGAAGGGTGTTAATCGAGGTCGGCGCAAGACATGAAAGAATAACAGCGAGGCGATGATCGTTACAGCCTGCGTTGATCAGCCGATGAATGCAATTCGGGCAATAATCCCACCAATTTGCGGCATCCGCCTGCGCCGGCACGTCCGGTTCTGCGTTTTTTGTTCGCATCACCCCACAACTTACCCACCGGATCGTGCCTACGGGCAATAGAAATGCTACCTTGGGGCATCATCTTTTGACGCATATGAAAGCCCGATCGGGCTTCCGAAAGTCCTGCATCACGTACGCATAGATCTCATTTCATACGGACCGTAATCCGGAATATCCCGGTCGTACGTTCCATTGAGATGCGGGGAAGAGAAGATGAAGTCGGCCGAGGCCCGGTTGCAGGCGATCGGGATATTCCAGACGACGGAGATGCGCAGCAGCGCGCGCACGTCGGGATCGTGCGGCAGCGGTTCGAGGGGATCCCAGAAAAAGACGAGCACATCGATGCCGCCCTCCGCGATGAGCGCGCCGAGCTGCTGATCGCCGCCGAGGGGGCCGCTTTGCAGCCGCTTGATGTCGATCCCCAGCGCTTCGTTCAGGAGCCGGCCTGTCGTGCCGGTGCCGAGGAGTTCGTGCCGGCTGAGCGTGTCCGCATGTTCGCGCGCCCAGTCGATGAGGTCCGCTTTTTTGTGGTCGTGCGCGACGAGCGCGATCCGTTTCCGACTCGGGAGTTCAGGCGTGCCCACGGGTGTCTCTGCTGGGTGATCGAGGCCGGTTCATGGTACCGGGCGCCCGCATCAAGGTTGCGTGGCCCGAAGCCCCTCCGCGATTTTGTCCAGCTCCGGCCAGTCGGCCCGCGTCAGTTCGTAGGTCGTGTGCCCGACCGTGGTGCGAAACCCGCGGTCGACGGGGCGTACGTCGAGCGCGCGCTCCCAGGCGAGCGAGGGGTTCCGTTGGGCGGCTTTCCAGACCGAGACCATCGCGACCCGTTCCTGCCGGAAACGGATCTCAACGATGCGGCGGTTCATCTGGAAATAGGTCCATGCGGAGGCCAGCCCGAGCGCCGCCAGCGTGCCGCGCATGGCCAGTTCAAGCACCGGCCGGCCGAAGAGCACCTGTACCAGCGCCGCGATCAGCACGGGCGCCATGCACACCATGAAGGGCTGGAACAGCTCGAGCGCAAACACCTCGGATGGCGAACCATGATCGAGGCGATGCCGACTCAGATAATGAACCTCGGGTTCGACGTCGGGTGCTGACACGTGGACACGTGGTTAGAGCACGTTCGTGTTCGGCTTCCAGGGCTCGACCAGATGGTTGAGTTCGTCGAGCAGACGAACCCGCGTCTCTTCCCGCGGAAGGGCGAGGAGGTTGCAGACCATGCGGATGAGGATGGTCTGGCCGCTGGCGGCCTTGAAATAACGCGGCTTGGGCGTGAGGCCGGCCTTAATCAGGAACTGAACGCACTGTTCTTTGAGGATCGGGTTGCCGCCATTGAATATATCAAAAAATACTTCATGACGTTCGTCCTCGTATTTGGCGAGAAAGTGCGCCGGCATGTTGACCCCGTGGATGGGAATGCCGAGGCGGCGGCCGAGGATGATGAACAGGGTGCAGAGGCTGACCGGGATGCCGCGCCGGCTCTCGACGACGCAGTTCAGGTAGCTGTTATTCGGGTCGCCGTAGTGCTCGTTGTTGCCCTGGAAGCCGAGTTCGTTGCACAGATAAGAACTGAGCACGAAGGCGCGCCCCACGCCTTCCGCTGCTTCGATGCTCGGGCGGATCTCGTCCGCCATGGCGTCCAGCCGGGCCTTGAGGGCCTCGACATCCAGTTCGGGATACCGGTGCAGCGCAAGCAGGATGGCCCCTTCCTCGATGTCCGGCGTGCCCGATTCCATCAGGCGCCGCCAGCGCCGGCGGATGTCGGTGAAGTGCAGATCGTGCAGCACTTCGCCGATGTGCACCCGCAGATCGCCCCGCGCCAGGCATTGGGCCTTGCGCAACCCGAGGACGGCGGGACGCCCCAACTCGGTCAGGCGCTCCTTCACGGCCGTCTGTACGTTGAGGTCAGGGTCGTCGAGGAGCGTAATCAGGGCATTCAGCTCGCCCGGGGAAGAGCAGCGTACTTCCATGATTGAGCGCGAAGGTTGAAGAACCGCGATGCAGGATGGGGATGGGATAGCCCGATCATGATACGCCGCGGAACGACGCGCCTCCCTGCGCCTTAAGCACCAGGAGGGCGCGCTTTTAGCGCAAGCCGACTACGCGTTATGGGCACGCCGGGCCTACTCCGAACCCAGGTACGGATAGCCAAAGTGACGAGGCGGGACGAAGGTCTCCTTGACGGTCCGCGTGGAAACCCACCGGAGCAGGTTTTGCATCGCGCCGGCCTTGTCGTTCGTCCCGCTGCCTCGCGCTCCGCCAAAGGGCTGCTGTCCGACCACGGCGCCCGTCGGTTTGTCGTTGATGTAGAAGTTGCCGGCGGCATCGACGAGCGTATCCAGCGCCTGGCGCACGGCCCCACGCTCCCGCGCGAAGATAGCGCCCGTGAGGGCGTACGGCGAGGTCGCGTCGACCAGCGCCAGGGTCTCGGCATAAGCATCGTCGTCATACACATACAGCGTGACGACCGGCCCGAAGATCTCCTCGCACATGGTCGTGAACTTCGGATCGGTGGTGAGCAGGACGGTCGGCTCGATGAAGTAGCCCACGCTGTCGTCATACCCGCCGCCGTGGAGCACGCGCACGTGCTCCGCCTTGCGCGCCGCATCGATGTAGCCGGCGATCTTGGCGAAGGCGCGCGCATCGATCACGGCGTTGACGAAGTTGGAGAAGTCTTCCACGGGGCCCATGCGCACCTGGCTCATCTGCTCCGCCAGCACGGCCTCGACGGCCGGCCAGATCGATCGGGCGATGTAGACGCGGGACGCCGCCGAGCATTTCTGCCCCTGGTATTCAAAACCGCCGCGCACGATGGCGGTGGCCACCGCTACCGGGTCGGCCGAGCCGTGCGCCACGATAAAGTCCTTGCCGCCCGTTTCGCCCACGATGCGTGGATAGGTGCGATAGGACGCGATCTGCTTGCCGATCGTCCGCCACATGTGCTGGAACGTGGGGGTCGATCCCGTGAAATGCAGGCCGGCCAGATGTTCGGAGGCGAAGACGGGGTCTCCCACATCCGCCCCGTCGCCGGGCACCATGTTGATGACCCCGGGAGGCAGGCCCGCCTCCTGGAAGAGCAGCATGAGGTAATAGGCCGAATAGGCCGCCGTGGTCGAGGGCTTCCAGATCACGGTATTGCCCATCAGCGCGGCTGACGTGGGCAGGTTGCCCTGGATCGCTGTGAAATTGAAGGGGGTGACGGCGAACACGAACCCTTCGAGGGGCCGGTACTGCAGGCGATTCCAGGTCCCGGCCGGCGAATAGGGCTGATCCCGGTAGATCTGCTCCATGAAATGGACGTTGAAGCGCAGGAAGTCGATGAGCTCGCAGGCGGAGTCGATTTCGGCCTGATGGACGTTTTTGCCCTGGCCCAGCATGGTGGCGCCGTTGATGGTGTCGCGCCACGGGCCGGCCAGCAGGTCGGCCGCCTTGAGGAAAATCGCTGCGCGATCGGTCCAGTGCATGTTCATCCACCCGGACCGGGCCGCCAGGGCCGCGCCGATGGCCTGCTCCACCTGGGGGGCGTCGCAGAGGTGGACGTGGCCCAGCGTGTGGCGGTGGTCGTGCGGCGGCGCGAGACGTGCAGTTCGCCCGGTGGTGACGCGGCGGTCTCCGATGAAGGCCGGCACCTCGATCGTGCGGGTCCGCAGATCCGCTAGCATCGCCTGCAGCGAAGCCCGCTCCGGGCTTCCAGGTGCATAGGTGCGCACCGGTTCGTTGACCGGCGCCGGCGTGTGGCTGGATGTATTGTTCATGACAGGGAGCCGTTATTGCAAGACAACTAAACAGGCCCGGAAGCCGGGGCCAGTATAACGGCCAGACGCACTTCATGTTCGATCCCCATGCCGGCGGGATCCTCGCAAGGCGGGATCGGTATGTTCGCAGCATCACCATCCGATCCATCGCATGTTTTCGCCCCGCTTCGAACGCTTCATCGCTACCCGTTATCTGTGGCGTTCGCAGGGACGACCGGAAGGACGACGCTTCGTGCGGTTCATCACGTACATGGCGATCGGCGGGGTGGCGATCGGGGTGTGCGCGCTCTTGCTCGCGCTCGCGATCGTACGCGGCTTCAGCGCCGAGATCACGGCCAAGATCATCGGCTTCGGCGCCCACGTGCAGGTCGTAAACCTGCTGGATGAGACGGTGCCCGAGAGCGACGTGGCGAGGGCGACGCTGTCAACGATTCCCGATGTGGTGGATGTGCAGCCGGTGATCGAATCGTTCGCGCTGTTGCGCAGGTCCGAGCGGGAGATCGACGGCGTCCTGATCCGGGGCGTGGAGCGCATGCCCGACTTTTTCGCGGAGCGGATGGTGGAGGGGGAAGAGCGGCTTGCCCCGGAGGCCGGCGGCCCGCCGGGGCTCGTCATCGGCCGGCAACTGGCGCGATTGCTGGGGCTTTCCGTCGGGGACAAGGTCGTGGCGTATTCGATGCGCGGCGCGCAGGGCGGCATGAGCCAGGGCCTGCTGCGCCCCCGCGCGAAGCAGTATCGCGTCAGCGGCATCTACGAAACATCGTTCGCGAACTTTGACGAGCTGTATGTCTTCGCGGACATCGGGACGGCGCGCGATCTGTTCGACTTCGAGCCGGACGAAGTGACCCGGTTCGATGTCATGCTTTCCGATCCGCAGCTGGCCGATTCCGTCGCCGCCCGCATCAACGATGCCCGGGATTATCCCTCCCATGCCCGCACCGTCTTCGAAACCTACCGGCAGTATTTCGCCTGGGTGCGTCTGCAGGAAAGCATGATCCCGCTCGTGATCGGGGTCATCGTGATCGTCGGCGCCTTCAACATCGTGGGCACGCTGCTGATGATCATGCTGGAGAAAACACCGGAAATCGGGGTGCTCGGCAGCATGGGGGCATCCCGGAGCATGCTCCGCCGGCTGTTTCTTTATCTCGGCGCGCTCATGGGCGCCATGGGCGTCGTCATCGGCGAGGCGCTCGCGCTCGTCCTCGCGCTGCTCCAGCAGCGATACCATCTCATTCCGCTGCCCGAGGAAGCCTATTTCATGGAGGCCGCTCCCATCGCGCTGAACGCGATGGATTTTGTGATCGTCGGCGTGTTCGCGCTCGCCCTCTGCGCCCTGGCCGCCTACATTCCGGCACGCGTGTCCTCCCGTATCGAGCCGATCCGGGCCATCCGTTTTCGATGAGGAAGCCGGACCCGCTTTGGTGGAAACGATGCGTCGTAATCGGGGTCTAATCCCGCCCACAGTCCATCGAAATCAAACGATAAAAACAGGATATGTCGATACGCGTTGGTCAGCCTGCTCCTGAAATCGCTCTATACGATGACAAGAAAGAGCTTTTCAAACTCTCTTCGTTCAAGGGTTCGAAAAACGTCATTCTGCTTTTCTACCCGGGCGCATTCACGAGCGTATGCACTACAGAACTGAATACGGTCAATAACGACCTGGCGGCGTACGGCGCCGACACGGTGGTCGTCGGCATCTCGACCGACTCCCCGTTCGCCCAGGCGGAATTCAAGAAGGTGAACGGATTGACCTTCCCGCTGCTGAGCGACCACGACGCGGTCGCCAGTGCGGCGTACGGCGCGAAGTACGACCACAACTTCACGCCGATGAAGCTCGACCGGATCGCGAAGCGCTCGGCTTTCGTCGTGGCGAAAGACGGGACGATCGCGTATGCCGAAGTGCTTGAAAACGCCGGCGAGATGCCCGATCTCGACGCGGTGAAAAAAGCAGTCAACGGGTGAATCCGATGAGCGAACGCGCCGGCCAGCACCCGTTTCGCCTCCGCGTCCAGCTCTTCAGCGTACTGCGGGAGCGTCTGGGGCAGGATGTACTGGAACTCGATGTGCCCGCCGGTCTGGCCGGCGGCGAGTTGCTGGATATCCTGGCCCGGACGTACCCCGATATCGGCGCCTTTCGCACCGTAATCCGCCTGGCCGTAAACGAGGCCTACGAGCGCGAAACGTATCGGCTCCATGCCGGCGATCAGGTGGCCCTCATCACCCCGGTCAGTGGCGGATGATGGAACGAACCGAGTCCAGGACCGACACCCTGTGGGTCTGCATCGACACCGCCCCGCTCGATATCGCCGCGATCGCCGCTTTTCTACCCGACCCGCGGGTGGGCGGCATCGATCTGTTCGTCGGCACGACGCGCCAGTGGACGGGCGAAAAGGAGACGGTACTGCTCGCCTACGAATGCTTTCCCGCCATGGCTATCAAGGAAATGCAGCGGATCGGACAGGCGGCGGCTGCGCGATGGGGTCTTGCGCGGGTGGCCCTGCATCATCGGCTGGGCCCCGTCCCGGCCGGCGAGGCCAGCGTAATCCTCGGCGCGGCGGCAGCCCATCGGGGGGACGCCTTCGACGCGTGCCGCTATCTGATCGACACGCTCAAGAAAGACGTTCCCATCTGGAAAAAAGAACACTTCGCGGACGGCACGCAGGAATGGGTGCAGAGTGGAGGGTGACGTGGTAAGGGTTCGAGGATGGAGGCGGAAGGTTTAAGGGAGGGTGCCCACTGACACTGTGTGTCTGAATCCTTACACCGTGAGACCTGAACCTTAATCCCGGCAACCATGGTCGGCGAGCGCCGTGTGTACGGCGCCGGCGACGCGTTCTTCCGGGCGAGGGTGGGTGTCCGGCTCGAACGGGGTGCCGGTTACCTTTTCGTACAATTCGATATAGCGCGCCGCGATTTCGCACCGGAACGCATCCGGCAGGTCCGGCAGACGCTGCCCTTCCTTACCCTGAAAATCGTGCGCCATGAGCCATTCGCGCACAAATTCCTTGGAGAGTTGCCGCTGGGGTTGATCCTGAGCGAGCCGTTCGTCGTAGGTGTCGGCGTAAAAATACCGCGACGAGTCCGGCGTATGCACCTCGTCGATCAGCGTCAGCGTGCCATCGGGCGCCCGGCCGAATTCGTATTTGGTATCGACCAGGATCAGTCCCTGCCGGCTGGCCAGCTCGGTCCCCCGGGCGAACAGAGCCAGGGCGGTGCGGTGCAGGGTATCGAGGGTATCGCGATCCAGCAGCCCGCGTTCAAGGATTTCCTCCACGCTGATGTCTTCGTCGTGTCCCTCATCGGCCTTGGTGGCCGGGGTCAGGATCGGGGTGGGGAGCCGGCTGTTCTGGCGGAGTCCCTCGGGCAGCGGCACGCCGCAGAGCGAGCGACCGCCCGCGTGATACGTCCGCCACGCATGCCCGGCCAGGTAGCCGCGGACCACAAATTCGATGGGGATCGACGTGCAGGCCTTCGCCAGGGTCACGTTCGGGTCGGGTACGCTGATGATGTGGTTGGGGACGATGTCCTTCGTGCGCTCGAAAAAGAACGCGGCCAGCCGGTTCAGCACCTGCCCCTTGAAGGGGATGGTCTGCCGCAGGATGTGGTCGAAGGCGGATATCCGGTCCGTCGTAACGAGCACCAGGCAGTTGCCGACGCGGTAGGTGTCGCGGACTTTCCCCTGGTAGCGCGTCCCGTTGAGGTCGAGATGCGTTTCACGGATCGTCGCATCGAGCTGACGCTCGATAGCGGGAGTAGACTTCATACGTGGAATCGGTTGCGCAGAAAACGTTCGTGCGCGAGCAAGATACGAGCGCGGTCGCGTTATTTGGTACGGTCGAATGTTGAAGATTCACGCACGCGGAGTTCGGGGATGGTCAGCATGTTCACGCGCTCCTCGGTATTGCGATTCAGGAGCCTGAAGATCATGCGGTCCGTCGCCTGATGGCCCACCTGCTGCATCTTCTGGTCGACGCTCGAAAGCCCGATATACAGGCTCGTCTTGATGTCGTTATAGCCGATGAGCGCGATATCGTCCGGCACCTTGAGGCCGGCGCGCCGCAGGGCGTACCAGGCGCCGATGGCGAGCGTATCGCCGATGGCGAACACGGCCGTCACGCGGTTCGGCTGTTGCAGCATCGCCTGCATCGCCTCCAGGCCGCTTTCTTCACTGATGCCGGCGTGTTTCTCGGTCTGGCCGCTCTGCATCCAGTTCGGGTCGACCTCGATGCCGGCGCGCTCCATGGCCACCTGGTATCCGTGGATCCGGCGCTGTTGCATGGCGTCGTCCTCGATCGGCGACGTGATGATCCCGATGCGCCGGTGTCCCTGCTGGATGAGGTGGTTGACCGCGCTGCGCGAACCGCCCTCGTCATCCCAGTAAAATGAGTCGAATTCCGGGCGCTTGTTGCCGATCAGCACAACCGGCGCGCGGAGCGTCAGCAGCTCGTTGGACAGCTCGTCGTCGACATGCAGCGCCAGCAGCAGCCCGTCTACGGAGCCCTTCCCGAGGAAGTCGAGCAGTTTTTCCTTCGGATTCTTCGAGCCGAGATCGAACAGGAGCAAATCGTATTCGAGGTCGCGGATGCGGCTGCGAACGCCTTTCAGGAGCTCGGTATGAAACGGCGTAGTAAAGGAAGGCATCGCGATGACGAGCGATTCCGTTTGTTTCTGGGCCAGAGTCTTGGCCGTCCGGTCGGGCCGGAAACGGAGTTCTTCGATCGCCTGCAGGACGCGCGCGCGCGTCGCGTCCGATACGTCGGAGGAGTTGTTGAGGACCCGGGAGACGGTGCTGATAGCTACACCGGCCCGCTCGGCAACATCGTAAATTGTCGCTTTCTGTTTACCGTGCTGCATGATATTGTGCGGGAAGATAGCTTGCAGATCGGGATGCGCGGTGGGGGCGCTACACGCGGATTGCCCTTGCCGTCCCGAAGATAATGTAGTGCATGTCGGGGTATTGCATGGAATAGGTGAATAAATAAGGCTCGTCGGGCAAATGGGGTAAAAACCAGCCGGCTTGCGAGTCTTAATGGTGTGATAATACAGGCGGGGACGGGCTTTCCCTCATAAATTGATGCCCACCTGCGTTTCTCGACGGGTCGTCTTATCTTGGTCGCCATTCACCCCGTCAACCCACCGTTTCTGTCATGTCGAGCGTTCGCCTTAACGGCATCAGGAAAATCTACGAGGGCGGCGTCGTTGCCGTCAACAATGCGAGTTTTGAGATTGCAGACGGCGAATTTGTCGTTCTCGTCGGACCCTCGGGTTGCGGGAAGAGCACGACGCTTCGCATGATCGCCGGCCTCGAGTCGATTTCGGACGGCACGCTGTCCATCGGCGATCAGGTGGTGAACGATCTGGCCCCGAAGGATCGCGACATCGCGATGGTCTTCCAGAATTACGCCCTCTATCCCCACATGACCGTTCGGGAAAATATGGGGTTCGGGCTCAAGCTGCGCAAGTATCCGAAAGAGGAGATCCGGGAGCGGGTCGAGCAGGCGGCCGATGTGCTCGGTATCCGAAGCATCCTCGATCGTAAACCCAAACAGCTCTCCGGCGGGCAGCGCCAGCGCGTCGCGGTCGGCCGCGCGATCGTGCGCAAGCCCAAGGTGTTTCTGTTCGACGAGCCGCTTTCCAACCTCGACGCCAAGCTCCGGGTCCAGATGCGGACGGAGATTTCCAAACTGCACCAGCGGCTGGGAGCGACCATGATCTATGTGACCCACGACCAGGTCGAGGCCATGACCATGGGCGATCGGATCGTGGTCATGAAGGATGGCGTCATCCAGCAAATCGATACGCCGCTCAATCTGTATAACAAGCCGGCGAATGCCTTTGTGGGCGGCTTCATCGGTAGCCCGGCGATGAACTTCATGCCGGGCGTCGTCGAGGCGGTGGGCGTTGGTCTGGTCTTTCGGGTCGATGAGGTCGGGACCCAGATCCCGATCACGGAGCCCGCGCCGGCGCTCCCGTCGTCGGCTTCCGGCACGCCGATGCAGCTGGGGATCCGTCCCGAGGATCTCTATGTCGCCGGCGACACCCCCGCGCCGTCCTCCACGCATCCGATCGAGACCACGCTGGAGGTGGTCGAACCCATGGGTAATGAGATGTTCGTCTACGTCCAGTATGCCGGGCAGCAGCTGGTGGCGCGCGTCGCACCGCAGGCCTTGCCGGAGCCGGGCGCGACGGTGACGCTCCGCGTCGATCTCGGCAAGCTCCATTTTTTTGATCGGGAATCCGGTCTGGCTATTCGGTGAATACACCCCATCTGTCGGACGGAGCGGACGCACTGGCTGCCTTAAAAGCGCGTATCGCGACCCATCACGCGACGTCCGCCCTTCCGTTTGTAACGCTGTGCTACGCGCAGGGGCTGGACGGGTCGATCGCGAACGCGAACGGCACGCCGATGCAGATCAGCTGCCGGGATGCGGCCGTCCAGACGCACGCGATGCGCGCCGTCCACGATGCGATCCTGGTCGGTGTAGGTACCGTCCTGAGCGACAACCCGCGACTGACCACCCGCCTCGTCGACGGCCCGAGCCCGCGTCCCGTCGTGCTGGACTCGCGCTTGCGCACGCCGGCCGACGCCCGACTCATAACCTCCGCAGCGTCGACGCCCTGCATCGCCTCCACCGATGCGGGATGCGAGGATGCGGCCTACCGCCTCGAACAAGCCGGCGCTGCGGTGGTCCGCTTCCCCGCGACGCCCGACGCGCACGTTCACCTGCCCGCACTCCTCGCGCACCTCGGGTCAATCGGTGTCCGCGCGGTGATGGTGGAGGGCGGAAGCCGGGTGATCGCCAGTTTTTTGCGCGAACGGCTGGTGCATGCGGTGGTGGTGACCGTGTCGATGTGTTTCCTGGCCGGCAAAACCGTGCTCTCGGGCCAGGCCGCTGCCGCCCCGGAAGAGCGCGGCACGCGACTTTTCCCGGGGATCGAGCCGCAGCATCTGTTCTGGGTCGGCCGCGACCTCGTGATACAGGGGGCGCCCCACTGGCGCGAGGAGCCGGGCGAGCCACATGGACCATCTGCCGCGAGGTGACCGTGCTCGACCGACGCGTCCTCTACTTCTCCGGCAAGGAAACCGTAGCCTTGCACGACGAGCCGCTACTGCCGCCGGCGCGCGGCGAGGTGTCCGTCCGCTCCCGGCTCTCCGCGATCAGCGCCGGCACGGAGCTGTTGTTCTATCGGGGGCGCGTGGCCGAAGGCGTCGCCGCGGACACGTCGCTTGATGTGTTGACGCAGCCGGTGCAGTATCCGCTCTCGTACGGCTATGCGGTCGTGGGCGTCGTAGAAGCGGCCGGCGAGGCGGTGCCTCGCGAATGGATCGGCCGGCGCGTGTTTGCTTTCGCGCCCCATGCAGACCGGTTCAACGGGCCCATCGAGGCGCTGCTGCCCATCCCGCCGTCGGTATCCGACGAAGATGCCCTTTTCCTCCCCAACATGGAGACGGCCATCGGCCTCGTGCACGACGGGGCTCCGCTGCTCGGGGAGCGCACTGTCGTCACCGGTCTGGGTGTCGTCGGCTTGCTGGTGGTTGGTCTGCTCGCTACGTCGCGGACCGTCCGGGTCACCGGGGTGGATCACCTGGCATTGCGCCGCCGATGGGCGCTCGAACTCGGCGCGGACCACGCGCTGGATCCGGGCGATCCGGCGCTGACGGTTGCCGCGGGCGAAAACGCGCCCGCCGGCGGCGCCGACCTGTGTATCGAGGTCAGCGGCAACCCGGCGGCGCTGGATCTGGCGATCGCGCTGGCCGGCTATACCGGGCGCATCGTCGTCGGGTCGTGGTATGGCGAAAGGGAGCAGGTCCTCCGTCTGGGCGCGCGCTTCCACCGTTTCAAGCAAACCCTGCTCAGCAGCCAGGTCAGCCATATCGCACCGGGGCTTTCGGGGCGGTGGAGCAAAATGCGGCGTTTTGAGCTGGCCTGGGAGGCGATCGAGCAACTGCGCCCCGCCCGCCTCATCACCCATCGTTTCGACATCGCGTCGGCGGGTGATGCCTTTGCGCTCCTGGCCGGCAGGGACCCCGAGGCCCTGCAGGTCGTGTTTACGTATCCCTGACTGACCCAACGCACCACAGAGGCACCCTGCTATGTATCGATTGATGGTCAAGCGCACGTTCGTGGCGCAGCATTTTCTCACCGTGCCCGACTGCGGACCGGAGAACGAATGGCATTCGCATGTCTTTTCGGTGGAAGTCCATCTCGCAGCCCCTGAACTCGACGAACACGGCTGCCTGGTCGATATCACCGAGGTGAAGGGCGCGATGGATGCGTTGATTGCCCGCTATCGGGACGCGACCATGAACGATTTGCCGGAGTTCGAGGGCCTGAATCCAAGCATCGAACACTTCGCGCGGTTGTTTTGCGAGGGACTTGCGGGCCGGATTCAAACGGACCGGCTACACGAATTGACGGTGCGAATCTGGGAAGACGAGCTGGCCTGGGCGTCGTATACCCGTGCGCCCGAGCCCGGGCCGGCATGAAAGACGGAGAGACCGGCTATTCCGCGTTTCTGCTGGCGAAACGGGCGATCGATGCGAGGTCGTACAACGCCGGCGTCTGGGAGGCCGCGGCGCGCCATCTGGCCCCTCGTGGGCCGCACCGCCCGGTGCGAGTGCTCGAACTGGGCGCCGGCGTCGGCGGCATGCTCGAGCGCATCCTGGCGTGTTGCAATATGCCGTTATTGCATTACGAGGTGGTCGATCTTGAGCCCAGTCACGGAGAGGCGCTTCGGGCGGAAGTGCGCGCCTTTGCCGAGCGGGGCGGGTATCGGATGGAGGAGGGGGAAGAGGGGTTCGTACTCGAGAAAGAGGGGGAGCAGGTCCGGATCCGCATCGTCATCGCGGATGTGTTCGACTATTGCGATCGGCATGCCGGCCGGCGATTCGATCTGGTAATCGGCCAGGCCTTTCTGGATCTGTTCGACATCGATCGGTTGATGCCGCGCCTTCTTGCCCTCATCGAAGGCGGCGGTGGGGGCTATTTTCCGATTACCTTCGACGGGGTATCGGCGTGGCTGCCGGTGTTGGATGAGTCGCTGGACGATCGCATCGAGGCGCTCTATCACGCGTCCATTGATGCCCGCCGGGCGCGGGATGAAAAATCAAGACGCAGCCGCTGCGGCCGGCACGTGGCCTACTGGCTGGCCCGGCATCCTGCCGTGCGCGAGATGAAAGCCGGCGGTTCGGACTGGGTCGTGGGAGGAAGCGATGCGCAGGGACTTACGCGCGACGAGCGGAATTTTTTGCAGGCCCTGCTCGACGGGTACGAAAACGAATTGCGCGGGCATTCCGCGCTGCGGGGGGCGGATTTCGAGGGATGGCTCCAGAGCCGGCGGCGCACCGTGGAGGATGGCACGGCCTTTTTTCTGGCGCATCAATTGGACGTGTATGTCGGAACGCATTTTTCTGTCACTTCACGCGAGCGCGACGATCTGTGACGAAGTAAAAATCGTCGACGACTGAAGCCCGAACCGGGCAAAACCGGACGAATTCTTGCGGGAGAATTTTGTCTGACCCATCTGCAAAACCGACGTAGCGCCCCTTTTGGTACATCCCGAGATACAAATGGCCGGCTTCTTTCAGGTACCCGAAGCTTTTGCGGCATTAGATAGGCACGTCATTCCCACGCTGTTTGAGGGCAGAAGTGCGGCCGACACCATCCGCGTATGGGTCGCCGGCTGCTCCACGGGTGAGGAGGCCTATTCGGTCGCCATCCTCCTGTTTGAATACGCTTCCAGGCTGGAGGCGGCGCCTCAAATCAAGATTTTCGCGAGCGATAACGATCAGGAGGCGCTTCGGGTGGCGCGGCACGGTGTATATCCCGACACGATCCGCGCGCAGATGTCCGGCCAGTGTCTCGAAACGTACTTCATACGCCAGCCCGACGGCTACATCGTATCGCCGGCCGTCCGCGACGCGGTGTCGTTTTCCACGCATGACGTTCTGATCGACCACGCCTTCCAAACGCTGGATCTGATCACCTGCCGTCATTTGCTGGGCGTCCTCGAGAAAGAGAGCCAGGGGCAGATCATCTCCTTTTTCCATCACGCCCTGCGCCAGCAGGGGTATCTGTTCCTCGGCGACAAGGAGTTTGCGGATGGCTTGCCGCAGGCGTTCGAACCCGTCGACGACGTGCACCAGATCTATCGCCACAGCGCCTCGGCTCGGGTGAGCGACATGGACTTCTTCGATGAAGTGCTCGACGAAGAAACGGTATTTCCTCCGGAGCTGACCCTGCAGCCGGAGGATCTGGTGGAAGCCCGGCGTACGGTCATGGCCGGCGAAGAAAACCGACACGTGTTTGCGGCCAACGTCGTCTCGGAGGAGGAGCCGGATTCCGATCTGGTCATCGAGATTCCGGGCGCGATGCGAAAGGATAAAGAAGACATTTTTGCGATGGCGCCGGTCTCCAGCGGCGAGCCGCACGAGGTGGCGCCGGATCCTCTCCATCCAGACATGGCGATGCCGGATGCGGCGCTGGGCGACGAAATGGACGAGGTGGTCGCGGATGAGCCCGAAGCGGCAGCATCCGACGATCTGCCGGCCGTTTCGCTCGAGGCGCTGCCGCCGATTGAGGACACCGAGGCCCAGGCTGCGTCTGATGGGGCCGTGGAGCCCGACGAACCGGAAGCGACGCCCGAGCCGTCGACCGCTGAGCAGCCAATCGCTGAGCAGCCTGTCGTTGAGCCGTCGGTCGTTGAGTCGTCGATCGTTGATAAGCCGGTCCATGAAAAACCGGTCCATGAAAAACCGGCGCGCCCGCGTTCCGGTGAGTCTGTTTTTGACGATGCCTTCGGTCCATTGAGCGAAAGCGACGGCATGGCCGGCCTGGCTGAATCCATCCGTTCGGTGCCCAGCATGGACAATGCCGGCTCGGCCGGCGAACATCCGCCCCGAAAAGGCTCGGAGGCGCCCGCTGAGGGCGACGGGCTGATCCAGGGCGCCGGCGTCGCTCCGCAGGCGCTGGTGCGTCTGCATCAGGAGCATCTCGTCAAGCATTACATGCCGCCCAGCCTGTTGGTCGACGAGCAAAACAACATCCTGCATGTCTCGGGCGACTTCGAGGGGCTGTTCAGGGTGCGCCATTTTCACCTGGAGCGCGACTATCTCGAGCAGCTGCCGGCGGTCTACCGCCGGCGTGTCAGCAAGGCGATCCAGCAAGCATTTTTCGAACGGGACCCGGCGAAGGTCGAGACCGTCGTGATCCCTTCGCACGAGTTGGGGAATATCCCCCTTCGCGTCCAGTATCTCGAATACAACGGAAGCCGGCTGGACGTCGTGCAGCTCGTCTTTGAAGGAAGAGGTCACGATGCGGCCCGCGGGAATCTGGGCATCCGTCTCTCCGTGCCCGATGCCGGGGCGGAGAAAGTCGATAATGCCGTTATTGTTGATGGCATCGAGGATGCACTGGCGCGTCTGATCCTCGTCGGCCCCTATCCCATGCTGCTCCATGCGGAAGGGGGGACGATTCTCGAGATGAACAAACCCTGGGTCGAACTGTCGGCGTACCCGGTGGGGGAGACGACGACGCTGACGGCCTGGACGAAACTCGTGCGGGGTCAGCGGATCCAGCTCAAGGATCCCAAGTTGGCCGAGCAGTACAGTCGAAAGGGAGTCGAATGCGTGTCGATCCGCACGCGGTCCGGCGACACGCGGTTGCTCGCGCTGCATTCCGTATCGCTCGGCAAGGACCGCAGAAACCGGAAACTGACCCTGACGATGGCGATGGACATCTCGGGGCATGCCGGCCAGTACGGTGTGAATCTGGTTGCGCACGGCGCGGACGACGCCTCGCGCGCCAAATCGGCCTTTCTCGCCAACGTGAGCCATGAGATCCGCACGCCGCTCACGTCGATGATCGGGTTCGCCGAACATCTGGCGAGCAAGCTGAGCGGACAGGACATGCAGTTCGCCCGCTACATCAGCGATAGCGGCTATCGGTTGCTTGAGACGCTCAATGCCATCCTGCGCATGGCTTCGTACGAAGGGGTGGAAAAGCAGGATGAGTTGTCGATCGAACTCATCGATATCACGCTTGAATGCCAGGGGCTGCTGCAACTCTTCAAGCCCCAGGCCGATCAGTACGATATCCCGCTGAAGATGGTGATCAAGGAGCCCGTGAAGGCCTATCTCGATCGGGCCGCCTTCCGCCGCGTCGTGGGCAACATCATCGGCAACGCCATCAAGTTCACGCGCCGCGGCGAGGTGACCATCACCGTGAGCACGGAATCCGACATGGTGCGCGTCGAAGTAGACGACACCGGGATCGGTATCAGCGATGCGTTCAAGCCGTTTATCTTTGACCGGTTTACGCAGGAGACGAAAGGCGAAGGGCGCTCCTACGCCGGCTGCGGGCTCGGCCTGGCGGTCGCCAAACACCTGTGCGAAAAAATGGGCGGCACCATCGGCGTCGAAAGCCAGCTCGGTGTCGGTTCGAAGTTCATCGTGCGCCTGCCGATCGGTAGCCAGGACAGCGGTAAAGCCGTTTTTGGCGAGTCGCAGCAACCGGCCGGCCTGATCAAAAAACGCGTACTCGTCATCGAGGACGACCTGGATACGCAGGAGCTCATGCTGCTCCTGTTGCGCGACCGCTACGAAGTGACCGTCACGTCGAATGCCACCGAAGCGCTCCAGAAGGCGCAGCAGGACGAATACGACGTCATGCTCATGGACCTGAACCTGGGCGGCACGCGGTCGGGCTTCGAACTCCTGGCCGATGTGCGCCGGCTCGATGGGTACCAGAGCGTGCCCGTCCTGGCCGTCTCCGCCTTGCCCATCGACGCCATTCGGAAACAGCTCATAAAAAGTGGCTTCAACGGCTATATCGCCAAGCCCTTCACACGCGCCCGGGTATACGATGCCCTGGAAAACGTGCTCGGGAAAGAGGGGTGAGAAGGGTTCAAGGATTTAGGTTCAATGTTCAAGGCCTGAAATATCCCTTAAACCTTGAACCTAAATCCTTGAACCCATAACCCCTTAACCCAGATTAATCTTGTCGGCCGCGTTCTTTTCTAGTTTGTTGCGGCGGTGGACGTAGATCATGGTGGTTTCGACGCTGGCGTGGCCGGCGTGCTCCTGGGCTTCCTGGATCGTGGCGCCATTCTCCAGGGCGATCGAGATGCCGGAATGCCGCAGCGTGTGCGCGCCGATGCGGTCCGCTATCGTCGACGGGAAGCCGGCCTGGCGAGCGGTGCGTTTGATCATGCGATAGATGGCTCCGGGTGACAGCCGCTCATGCTTGCTGCGATTGGAAAGGCTCCGCCATAACGGACCATTTACGATGTCGTAGTGCTTCTTGTAGTCCTCGATTTCCTCGACGACGTGCGCCGGCACCTTTTTCCACTTATTTCCGCTTTTGGAAGCCGGTATGTCGAGGACCCAGAACGCGCCGACCGGACGGATGTGCTCGACGTTCATCATCGAGGCTTCGCTGCGCCGGATCACCGTGTGGAGCATCGTGAGGATCAGCGCCCGGTCGCGCACGGCGGCTTCGCCGGCCAGGCTCGTCGCCGCAAGCAGCCGGCGCGCCTCGGAAGCCGACAGAAAGACGGGAATCTGATCGCGATTGTGTTTGGCGACCGTGCGGAGCGTGTGTTTGTTGAACGGATTCGCGTTGACGATCTGCAGCGCAATACAGAAATCGAAAAAGGAACGGAGCGACGCGATTTTGCGGGCGACCGTGCTGGGCTTCAGTTTGCGCTCGACTTCAAGCGTCCTCAGGTATTCGTTTGCGTGCAAAAAGGTTATGGCGCCAACCTGAAGCGCGTTGACGAAATCCGTGGGCTCCGGCGGATCGACGGGATTTTCTGACCAGGAGAAAAACTGCGCGATGTCGTTGCGATAGCTGACCTCGGTGTTCTTCTTACTGTGTTTGTGCAGAAAAGCCGCGAGCAGATTGGTGCCCGGGTCCGCCATGGCCGCGTAAACAGCTTCGGCGCCGGCCGGCTTCGCCGGGATGATCAGGGCGGATGGAGGGTGATGTTCGCTCACAGGCATTTCCCGGCAATAAAGACCATTTTAGAGGTTCGACGCTTTATAAGTAATATTATGAGGCTTGGGAATATACCACAAAACCGGCTCCCGCGCAAGCCGTATGGGCATCCGTGTGTCGATTTACTCCATTCCACGACGTAGCTCACGCGCCTGAAGCGATCCGCACGGCTTCGAGCAGATCCTTTTTGACGAACGGTTTCTGGAGCGTGGCGTGGGCGCCGAGCCTGCGCGCAAGATCCAGGCAATATTCC